>CAZTGH010000622.1:0-2501 GCA_964612985.1 uncultured Pirellulales bacterium | reverse complement strand
TTTTCTTGAGACCCGTCTTGACGCTGGGGCTCTCGTAGATCCGCAGTTGGAACACGCGACCCGGCGCGTCGATCGGCGTCTCCAGGTGGGGCATGCCGTCGAAGGCCTGCATGAACTGGACCTGCATGCGTTTGTAGGCGGGATTGCTCGCGGGGGCGTTCAGGAAGTCAGCGCCCGCTTGCAGAAATTCCTCGTCCTCGGCGAGCCTCTGCGTGAGCGTGACGAACGATGGCAGGCTTTTGTGACGCAATAGCACGTAGATCGGGCTGAGCCCTTCCCATGCGTAGAACACGCCCACCGGCTCGACGCCGGCTCGGTTCAACGCCGGAATGGCGGCTTCCTTGGCAAAGGCGTCGAAGCCGGCCTTCTGGGCTTCCGTTTCGATCTCGTAGCGACGCAGTTCGAAGTATTCTGCGGCCATCGCCTCTGCCGCGGTGGCCCTCAGATTGGACATCCTTTCGCGGTAGGCCGCTTCCGATTCACCAGGGAGTCGGCCTTGGAAGGTCTGAAGGCGGGCCATCCGCTGGCGATAGGCCACCTCCGATTCGCCCGGGAGCTTCCCCTGTCCGTAGGCGGCTCCGGCCGTCAGTGCGGCCAGACCGGCCGTACACGAGGTCCGCAGAAATTCTCGTCTTTGCATGATGTGTCTCCTCTCTTTTGCCCGGAATATGTGACTGTCCTGACGTCCATGCCAGTATACGGTAAATCGCATGATGGGACAAGCTTTGCGCCGCTGGTGATTGAAATGGCATGGGGGGTATGCTATCTTTGGACCCGTGGATATGAAGGCAGTTCCATTTCGTCGCAAACGAACGAGTGTTTTCTGACACGAGGGGAGACGCTATGGACGAAGCACAGAAGGGATTGCGGGACGGTCGGGTGTATTCCATCGATGCCCTGCGAGGGTTCGACATGTTCTGGATCATCGGCGGGGGGGCGGTCTTCGAGAGCCTGGTGCAGATCTGGCCCAACGCGGTGACCCGGACGATCCACGAGCAGTTGGAACACGTGGTGTGGGAGGGGTTCCACTTCGAGGACCTGATTTTTCCGACCTTCCTGTTTCTGGTCGGGGCGGTGATGCCGTACTCGCTTACCCGGCGACTGGAGCAGGGACAGAGTTCGCGAGTCATCCACTGGCGGGTGATCCGGCGGACGGTCCTGTTGATTCTGTTCGGCCTGATCCTCAACGGATTGCTCAATTTCAACTGGGCGACGATGCGCTGGCCGGGCGTCTTGCAGCGGATCGGCATATGTTACTTCTTCGCTGCGCTGCTGGTGATCCATACGCGATGGCGAACGCAGGCGATCTTCGTGGCGGTTGCGCTGCTTTTGTACTGGGCGGTGACGATGCTGATTCCCGCGCCGGGATACGCTGCGGGCGACCTGACCATGCAGGGGTGTCTGTCGTCCTACGTCGATCAGCGTCTGATCCCGGGCGAACTCTACTATGGCTACGGGGACAACGAGGGCATCCTGTCGACCCTGCCCGCCGTCTGCACGACGGTGCTGGGGGCGCTGGCGGGACAGTGGCTGCGGACAAACCGGTCGGGCTCGCGCAAGGCGGCGGGCCTGGCGCTGGCCGGGTTGGTGTCGCTGGCGGTCGGGTACGTCTGGGGCCTGGCGTTCCCGATCATCAAGATCCTCTGGACCAGTTCGTACGTGCTGTTTGCCGCTGGATGGACGCTGCTGCTGCTGGCGTTGTTCTATTGGATCATCGACGTGCTGGGCTGGAAGAAATGGGCGTTCTTCTTCGTCGTGATCGGCATGAATCCCATCACGATCTACTTCCTCGACGGCTTCGTCAATTTCGACGAGATCGGCGCACTCTTCGCGGGCGGTCTGTCCAGTCACGCCGGCGTGTATGGAGCGCTGATCCTGCCGCTGGCGGCGTTGATGGTCCGCTGGTTGCTGCTGTGGTTCTTGTATCGTCATAAGATTTTCTTCAGGGTCTGATCCCGGTTTCCGATTGGAGTGTGTCACATGATTCGATGTGCGATTGTCTCGTGTCTCTGTGTTCTTTTGCTGTCTGGCGTTGCCAAGGCACAGACGCTGACCCCGACCGCTAAGCCGGTGACCTCGGCGCAGGTCCGCAAGCAGTTTGCCGAGCCGCCTCGGCAGTACAGTTCGGCGCCCTTGTGGACGTGGAACGATATGCTGACCGAGCAACAGGTTGCCGAGAGCATGGCGGACCTGGCGGGCCAGAAGGTCAGGCAGGTCTTCGTGCATCCGCGTCCCGGCCTGATGACGCCGTATTTGTCGGACGACTGGTTTAGGCTGTGGAAGGTCGCGCTGCGCGAGGCCGAGAAGCTCGACATGAACGTCTGGATCTACGACGAGAACTCCTATCCTTCCGGTTTTGCGGGTGGGCTCGTTCCCGAGGCCATGCCCGAATCTCGCGGTAAGGGGCTGGCGATCCAGGAGGTGAAGACGCCCGTCGGTCTCGACGGCAACACGCTGGCGGACTTCCAACCGACGGACTCGGGCTATGAGGACATCACGCA
>CAZTGH010000621.1:0-2509 GCA_964612985.1 uncultured Pirellulales bacterium | reverse complement strand
GCCGGAGATAGCATGCGGAATTCCGTTTTCCTGAGGGCCCGCCGAATCGGACGGACAAGCGATCAAAGGCGGGGCAGGTGGGCTTCGGTAAGGATTTCGTAGGCCTGGGTGCGGACGACAGTCGGGCTCTTGCGGCAGACGTGCTCCTCGCACGAGATCACCATGCACCCGCTCAGCGATGCCAACGCCAGCAGGGCCAAACCCAACAACAGGATTTGCTTGATCGTCTTCATGATCGGTTCTCCCGAAAAACAGGTTCTCGGCGTCAATGTGCCGTTGTTCTACCAGTAAGAGGCACCTCGAAAGCCCTTGGCAACAGGTTCTCCGCTGGAACGCCGGCCGTTGGGCAGGCGCAGCATGGACCTTCGGTCTGCTCGCCGCGTCGTAGGGGCGAGGCATGCCTCGCCCTTACCCGTAGTTTCTCCCTGGCGTGATGAATTTACCTGCCAACGTCAATCGCACGTGGGACGAGCGAATTGCGGACAAGGGGCTTGACGGGCGGGCGGATTGCGCTATCCTATGGCTTTTCACGCCCTGGAAAGGAGTCGACCAAGTGCAGGGAAGTACGCCGTCGGGCCAATTCGTTTTCGAGCCTCCCGCCGCCGAGCCGGCGCCGAGCGTGCTGTATGACGAGCACCTCGAGCGGACCAGCAAGTCGCGGATGAGCCCCTTCGCGGGCTACCTCATGCCCTTGTGGTATTCCTCGATCGCGGCCGAGCACCGGGCCGTCCGCGAAACCGCCGGACTGTTCGACTGCACCCACATGGGCGTACTGGAGTTCTCCGGAGGCGCCGCCGCCGGAGTCCTCAGCGCCGCCACCACCAACGACGTCCGCAAGCTCGCCGTCGGCCGGGCCCAGTACAGCTACATCCTCGACGCCGCCGGCAACGTGCTCGACGACATCATCATCTATCGTCGCGCCGACCAGCTCTACATGGTCGTCGTTAACGCCGCCAACGAACCCAAGATCAAGGCCTACCTGGGGGAGTTGCTGGCCGGAAGGGCGGTAATCGAGCTCGAGCCGCACCGCGTGGGATTCAACCCGTGCGAACCGTGCCGTCTCCGCGACATGCGCGACACTACGACGGGGGCCGACTGCCGCGTCGATATCGCCTTGCAGGGCCCTGCGTCGATCGACGTGCTGACCAGGCTCTCAGGTGATGAATCCGTTGCCGACAAGCTGATGAATCTGAAGGGCTTTGCGTTCTTCGACCAGGACCTGGCCGGCGTCGATTGCCTGATCTGCCGGACCGGATACACGGGCTCGAAGGTGGGCTTCGAGTTGTTCATTCATCCCGATCACGCGCCCCGGTTGTGGAACCGGATACTGGAAGCAGGTGAACCGCTGGGCGTGCTGCCCTGCGGACTCGGCGCCCGCGACAGCCTTCGCATCGAAGCCGGCCTGCCCCTGTATGGTCACGAGCTGGATGGTCCGTTCCATATCTCTCCCTTCGAAGCCGGCTACGGCTGGGCGGTCAAGCTCGATAAGCCCTTCTTCATCGGCAAGGCGCCGATGGCGAAGATCGCGGAGACCTACGACATGCAGGTCGCGCGTCTGGAGTTCGCTGCGACCAAGGGGATTCGCCCGATTCGACCCGACGATCCGATCCTGAACGCGGACGGCGCCTGCATCGGATGGGTACTCAGCAGCGCGAAAGTCGACGAGAAGCAGTACGCCCTCGCCTATATTCGGCGCGACGAAGCGAACGAGGGCAGCGCCCTGGGCGTGTACTACCTGGCGCGGAGCCCGAGCCAGGTCCAGCAGGGGCGATTCGAACGCATGGACAAGGCACAGAAAGCCGAGGCCGACCTGATGGGAACCGTGGTCGGTCGATACGAGAAGTTTTAACAGGAGGCAGCGAATGGTCGTCGAGGATTTGCTCTACACCAAGGACCACGAATGGGCGAAGGTCGAGGGCGACGTCGCCACGATGGGGATCACAGACTACGCGCAGGAACAGCTCGGTGAGCTGGTGTTCGTCGAACTGCCTGAGGTAGGCAAGGAATTCGCCGCGCGCAAGGAGATCGCGGTGGTCGAAAGCTCCAAGGCCGCCGGCGACGTTTACAGCCCCCTAGCCGGCAAGGTCACCGAAGTCAACTCCGAGCTGACCACCCGGCCCGAGCTGATCAACGAAGAGCCGTACAAGGGCGGATGGATCTGCAAGCTCCGGATCACCGACCCCAAATCGCTCGACAACCTCATGGACGCCAAGAAGTACGAGGAATATCTCAGCACGCTGTAGGTCCGATCGGCCTGTAAGTTGCAGCGGTCCTTCTCTTCGGAGCGAAGATGGAATTCATCCCACACACGGAATCCCAGCAGCAGGAGATGCTCGCTACGATCGGCCTGACGATGGAGGGCCTGTTCGCCGACATCCCTGCCGAGCTGAAGGCGAAATCGTTCGATCTGCCGGACGGTCTCAGCGAGATGGAAGTGCGCAATCGCCTGGCCGACCTGGCGGGCAAGAACTCGGTCGATCTGACCCTCTTCCTGGGCGGCGGGTTCTAC
>CAZTGH010000620.1:0-2519 GCA_964612985.1 uncultured Pirellulales bacterium | reverse complement strand
CCGCCTTCGGGCGTGCCCCAGGTCCGCATGAGCTGGTCGGCCTCCTTGGTGATCGCGTCGCGATCGCCGCTGGGCAGCGTCTTCTGGATGTCGCAGAGGGTCTCGAAGGCGACGCGGCCCGCGAACTGGCGGCCGATCTCGTCGATGCCGTTCGTCAGGGGCTGCTGGAGGTTCAGCACGTCCACACCCGCCTCGATGAGGCCGGGGATGGCTTTGTTGATCTTGCCGCAGGAATGCATCCAGACGAACCAGCCGCACTCGTGCACGACGGCGAAGAGCTTCTGGTAGCGTGGGAAGAAGAAGCGGCGCCAGAGCGCGGGCGAGATGTGCAGGTCCACCTGCGTGCCCCAGTCCTCGGTGAACGTGAGGGCCTGGATGCGGTCGCCGGCGACGCGGTGCATGTTGCGTACCACGGCGATGTCGTACTCGAGGATGTGGTCGGCCATCTCGTGGATGGCGGGCGTGTCGTCCATCAGGTCGATCATGCAACTCTCGAAACCGTGGAGGCTGTGCATGCGCTCCCAGAGGATCATGAAGATGCCGGTGACGACGAACTTGTCGCGGCGGTTGGGGTCGGCGGCCAGGGCCTCGAGGGCCTCGGGCACCTTGGCGTAGCGGCGCGGGTCGTTGCCGTCGGGCCAGGGGAAGTCGGCCATGCCGTCGAGGTCCTCGAGCGGGTGCCCCTTCACCTGGCCCATGTTGGGCTGGTCGGTCTTGCCCCATCGGCAGAGCCACTGGTCGACGGCGTCGTCGCCCTCGGCCTCGGGCGGCTTGATCTGCTCGTAGCCGACGCCCGTCACGTCGCTCGCCTCCCCATAGCCGTTGACGGGCAGGCGGTCGGGCCTCTGGAACGTCAGTGCTCGGGTGACGACTTCGCGGGGCGTCATGCAAGCGGCTCCTCAGTCCACGTAGAAGGCATAGAGGCTGGTCTCGTCGGCACCCCACGTGCGTTCGAGGACGAACCGCACGCCCTCGAGGGTTTGCTCGGCCGGGATGCGGACGAGTCGGCGGTGGTTGTCCGCCACACTGGCGAGGACGGACCATTCGCCGCCGGAGAGGCCCTCGAGGCGGAACGCGGCGTGCAGCTCCTCGGGCAGGCGGGTCAACTGGTCGTCCCGGCGGTGGTAGCTCATCTGGATGTTCTTGTGGAGCGCGCTGTCGACGATGGCCGTCACCGTGCCGACGGGGCTCGGCTTGTCGAAGGTCAGGCTCACCCAGTCGCCGGGCCGGCACGCCCAGCGGTGGGTCTCGTCGCCGACGGGGCGGTTGACGCCGTCGCGGAGCGGCGTGGGGTCGCCCTGGGACGCTTCGAGGGCCGCGCCGCGGGTCAGCGGGCCGAACTCCTGCGGCGTCCAGGGGATGTAGGCATCGTCCCGCAGCAGGGTCTGCTGAAGCTCGGGGACGTGGCCGCCCATGCCGCGTGGGTCGACTCCGTGCCGCACGGCGAGCGCCGCGGCCGTGCCTGCGGCCTGGCCCATGCTGCACCCGGTGCCCATGACGCGGGTCGAGCTCATGGCCGCGTGGGTGCAGCTCGCGTTGCGGCCCGCGAACATCAGGTTCGCGATGTTGCGGGAGTAAAGGCTGCGGTAGGAGATCCCGTAGGGCGACGGGGCGTGGTGGAAGATCGTGGCGGGCGCGCCGAGCTTCACGGCCCAGAAGCCCGTGGGGTGGTGGTCGTCCATGCTCCAGCCGCCGTAGGCCACGATGTCGTCGAACCGTCCCTCGGCCTCCACGTCGTTCTGGGTGAGGACGTGGTCGCCGACGAAGCGGCGGCTCTCGCGCTTGGCGGGGAGGAACTGGATCCACTCGAGTGCCCAGTTGGCGGCGTCCTGGCCGCTGCGGTTCTTGATGAAGTCCCACACCCCGTACGTGATGCGGAGCAGCTCGTCGCGGAGGCGTTCGGTGTCGTGGATCGAGTCACGGTCGCCGCCGAGCTCGACCCACCAGTAGCCCATGCCCCAGTAGCTGATGCCGCGTCCGCCGTAGGGCAGGTCGTCGGCGGTCTCGAAGTGGTGCGCCCAGGCGGGCGGCGTGAAGGGCTGCGGGGTGTCGTACTCGCGGGCCTGGAAGAGGCACGTCATGCCCATGGTCCTGGCGTCGGCCTCTTCGGGCGCGATGGACTCGCCATACTCGGCGCGGGCTTCGCGGCCGATGCGATGGTCGGCGCCGGAGAGCGGGGCCAGGATGCCGTCGCCCGAGCAGTCGATGAAGACCTTCGCCGCCACGGTGTGCGCGGTCTCGGTGGTGAGCTGCCAGCCGGTGATGCTCTGGATGCGCGGCCCGTCCACGGTCGCGTCGTGGCACGAGCAGTTGAGCAGCAGCGTCAGGTTGTCCTGGAAGCGGGCCTTCTCGTAGAGCACGGTGTCCCAGATGGAGAAAACGCGGTTGGGATTGCGGGCGAGGTTCTCGAGGCGGATTTCCTCGAGGATGCCGGTCTCCCGCATGTTGGGGATGCCGTTGTGGCGGTCGGCGCCGCAGATGTGGACTCGGCACTCGCTGCTGGCGTTGCCGCCGAGGAC
>CAZTGH010000619.1:0-2526 GCA_964612985.1 uncultured Pirellulales bacterium | reverse complement strand
GCGCTCTACGCATCGCTCTTCGAGCCTGGCCTTCAACGCCTGGACCTGCACGAACTGCCCGCAACGCATCGGGATGGACCGACGCTGCTCAACGTGCTGCGCTACCTCGATATGCCCCAGGCGGTGGCGATGGCCGCCGAACACACGCCCGTCACCCTGCACCAGACCGATGCCTCAGCATGGACGTACCCACGTTCCGTCGCCCAAACGCTGGGATGGGCCAACGAGCGATTCAGCGTATCCGCGCCGTAGGCCCTCGCCGGGCCCTCATCCGTACCAATACGAGTTCTCGCGCATCAACGTTTCTCGCGCGCTGCACCATCTGGGTGGCAGCCTCATCCGCCACAGGCGGATGGGGATGGCCGAAGGCGCCAACCCTCCTGAAACGTGAACAGCATCCGTGTCCACCGTCCCCGAGGTTCTACCTTGAGGATGTCACACGGCTGCCAGGATATTCTCACACTCATCCCGCCGATCACAGCTTCTTCATCATGCGGGCGCCGTAGAGCCCGCCTGCCATGCTCCGCCGGTGCGCCTGAAACGTCACCGTGACCTCGCGTTTGCCCTGCGTACGCGCCGCCGGAATCTCGTACGTTTCGTCGTAGAACGTGCCGGGCCGGTTGTTCTCCAGCCGCTGCGTCGCGATCTTCTCGCCATCGATCAGGACATCGAAGATACGACCGCCCGCGTCGCTGCCCCAGTAGGTGCAAACCAGGCGCGTCGGCTCCTCGGGCAGCACCTTCATCGTAAAGGAGAATCGCCCGCCATCGACGGCATGTCGCCACTTGCGACCCATCGCCTCGCCCGCCTCGGTGCGCTGCCCCGTGAAGTCATGATCGCGTTCCGCCTGCATCTCCCCTGGCTGGAAGAAGTCCACCGTCGCCGCCTCGATCTGCCGCTGCCGCTCCATTCGCGCCTGATACTCCGCCTGCCGCGCCTGCCACTGATCCTCCGTGAACAGATCCCAGAAAATGCTGTACCGCCGATCGTGCGTGCGAAAGAATGGCTTCATCGTCACATCGCGCGGACGACCCACCCCCTGCGTGCGAAACACGTCGGGTCCATCGCCGGTCGACGTCACCCACTCCTGCACCGGACGACCTTCTGTGATGAGGACCGGCACGAAATCGGGGCGCACCGCCTCGGGATCGTCCACCGCCCCCAGGTCGCCCGCCAATACGATTGGCCCGTATAGCACCGCCACCCGCTTCGGATTGTCGGGCATCGCCTCCAGCCGCAGCGTCATCGGCAGCTCGACGTCGATCCGATCGCCATCCTGCCACGTCCGCCGCACCACCGCATAAGACGAAGGCGTACTCTCTACGGATATCCGTTTGCCGTTGACCGAAATCGCCAATCCCTTCTCAACCCAGTACGGATGCCGAATGCACAATGCCAGCTCCACCGGTTCTTCGCACTTTACCCTCAGCGTCGTCGAAGCCTCATCCGGAAAACGCGTCTCCTGCCGCAGCGTCAGCCCCTTCGCCCGCCAGTCCAGCTCCGAGGCGATGAACAGGTTCACGTAAAGCCGATCGTCCGTGTGGAAGTAGATGTTCGCGCCGTACTTGGCGTGGTTCTCCATCCCGGTGCCCACGCAGCACGTGAAGCTGTCGAATTTCGTCTGGTACCGCTTGTACCCGCCCATCTCCAGCGTCAGGTTGTAGATCACCCGCCCATCCTCCGGATGCTGCGACGACAGGATATGGTTGTACAAGGCCCGCTCGTAGAAATCCGCAACCTTCGCATCCGCCTCCCACAGGAACAGATGCCGCGTCAGCTTGAGCATGTTATAGACATTGCACGTCTCGGTGGTGTTGACGCCCAGCCGATCGCTCAGCGTATCGGGCGGACCGAAATGCTCGTTGATGCAGTGCCCGCCTGTGCAGTACGAATGATGGTTCACCACGCGATCCCAGAAAAACGCCGCCGCCCTGCGGTCCTTCTCATCCCCCGTCAGCTCGTAGCGCCGCGCCAGACCGATCAGCTTGGGAATCTGCGTGTTGGCGTGCAGCCCGTTGAGCCCGTCGACCTGCTGGGCCAGAGGCTCCAGCACGAACTCATGATGGAACCGCCGCGACAGCTCCAAATACCGCTCGTCCCCCGTATCGGCATACAAGTCCGCCAGCACCTCGTTCATGCCCCCGTGCTCGCAGGCCAGCACCTTCTGCATCTGCTCGTGACGGAGCCCGCCGAAGGTCTTCTCCAGCCAGTCGGCCAGCTTGCGATTGACCGCCAGCGCCTGCTCGTTGTCACACAACCGATAGGCGTCGATCAGCCCCGCGAACAGCTTGTGCATCGTATACAGCGGCACCCACGAACCGTTCAGGTCGAACCCCGCCGAACGAATCTCCCCGCGCGAGACCTCCTCGAAGACCTTCTTGCCTCCCGGGATCGCTGCGACGTAGCCATTGCCGTTCGCCTCCTGGCACGCCGCCAGCTCCTTCACGATGTACTCGACGCGCTGCCGAAAGCGCTCATCCCCCGTCGACTGATACATCAGCGCGCACCCGCTGAGATAGTGCCCCA
>CAZTGH010000618.1:0-2527 GCA_964612985.1 uncultured Pirellulales bacterium | reverse complement strand
CGCCGAAGTATCGTGCACCTTCGAAAGACTTTCACCGACGCGCGGGGTGAGGATATCCGCCCATCAGGCCATCAAGAGCAGGCCGCAGACTTCCGTGGGCAATCGCGAACGGCAAGGCGCACCGAGAGCACAGACGGAGCATGTGAAACGGCCAGAACCCTCACGCGGAATGTCATCCTCTCTGCCATGTGTCCAGCGTCCACACTCTGTCCCGGTCCTGCGACCCTGATCCTGATGTGATCCCAGACTCATCCGCACGATGGCAGCGATACCGCCTTTGCTGCGCAGCCTCTCGTCTCGGCCGGGCTGCCGGAAGAACTCCTCCTGCTGCCTCCGTTTATATCACATCCCCATCGCCCATACAACTCGAATCGCTCCAGTCGGAATGACAAACGGATGCGGCGGAGACAAGTGCCACCGTATTCCGAGCGCACCCCACACGAATGTCATGGGATGCATCCACCGCTATCGCGCCAGCGTGGTTCGATATTGCTCGACGATCCTGCCGACGGAGGGGAAGCCGAACCGGGCGACGTCGATTTCCTCGGGCCTCAGAAGGACCAGCCGGGCTACTTCGGACTCCTCAACCTGCGCAACCGCAACGTCCTCCACCTCGCAAACGAATCCCAGATCCATCGTCGCATATCGCACGCCCATGTACTCGTAGCTATTGGGAAACGAGCACAGATAACGCAAAGTGGTGATTTTCAGTCCGAGTTCCTCCCGCACTTCGCGTCGCACCGCCTCTTCGGCGGACTCGCCCGGGTCGGCAAACCCGCCAGGCAGATCCCAGGTGCCCTTCTTGGGTTCCGTCGCTCGCTCGACGATCAGCAGGCGTCCTTCGGGGTCGCGGATCACTGCGGCGACCGCGGCAGCGGGGTTCAGGTAGAATTCGAAGCCGCAACTGTCGCAGTAGAGCTGCTTGGGGCCGATCATGCGCAAGGAGGCGGCTCCGCACTTGAGGCAATACCGCAACACCCGGCCCGGCTCGTTCCAGAATTCCACGCTGCATTCTCCTCGAAAACCATGCGATCGCATCCCATTTGCACGGCTCGCACTCGGCCGTAGCTCGACGCAGCGACCATAGCGGGAAATCCCCCCACGCGTCCATCGCCTTTTTGCGAACATTTTGCTTTTCCGCCGCGAAACCTCATCGTAGCATCTGCCTGAGTCGAAGTTCGGCGGTCGCCAGGAAAGGCGCGGGATGTCAATCCTTCTGCGGAAAGGAGTCGATGCCATGAGACGTTGCACATACCGGTCAGTTCTTCTCGTCACCCTCATTCTAACGCTCCAGACGGCGGCACAGAGCCCCCCACCGCCGATGCCGCTCGACATCAAGGAAGTGGCCCTCTTCAAGAACGGTCTGGGTTTCTTTTCCGGGCAGGTCGTCTGCCCCCAGGGGCGGACTCACTTCCGTGTGATCCTGCCGACAGCGCCGACGCACGGAACGCTCTGGATCTCCTACCCCGCCGATCTCGACCTGGCCCATGCCATCGCGAAAGACGTCGAATCCACGCAGACCCAGGACGCCATCACGATCCCCGAGTTGCTCCAGGCCAACGTCGGACGCACGGCGCGAATCGCGATCGAAGACCGCGAGATCACCGGCACCATCACCTACTTTGCGCGGAACCGTCCGTTCGAACCGGATGGGCCCGATCTGCCCAGGCCCAGCTATAATGCGAGGCTGCCGCACCAGCCCGCTGCCCTGGTGACCATTCAGACCGATGTGGGCCTGGTGGCGATCAATCCGCAAAGCGTCACCAGCGTGACGTTCACGGGAGGCGATGCCGAGAGGAAAGTCGCCCTCCCGGGCAGGCAGACCGAACTCAACGTGCAACTGAATCAGCCGGCGTCGGACCAAAAACTCACTATGACCTTCCTGGCCAGGGGGATCTCGTGGGCTCCGAGCTATCTCGTCGATATCTCGGAAGAAGGCCAGGCAAGGATCTCTGCCAAGGCGCTGGTGGTCAACGATGCATGCGAACTGAGAGATGTCTCTGCCCGCTTGATCACGGGCATTCCGCACCTGCAATTCGCGGACACCCTGAGCCCGATCGCCTTGAAGCAGAGCCTGGAGCAGTTTCTCCAGTCGCTGAACCGAGGGCAGATGCCGCGTGGTCGTGAGGCGGCGATCATCACGCAGAACGTGGCCTATGGCGGCGCCGGGATGGGCGCTCCCGACTACGGCGCCCCGCAGGCGGGGACGGTCGCGGAAGACCTGTTTCTCTATCCCGCCGGTCGGATCGATCTCGATCGGGACCAGGTCGCGTACATCCCCCTGTTCACCGCGTCGGTGCCTTACGAGCACATCTACAAGTGGGACATTCCCGATTATGTCGACAAGCGGAGCCGCTACACCTACAGCCCCGAGCGCGATTCTCAGGACGAGGAACAGGAGGTCTGGCACAGTCTCCGCCTGACCAACCGCACCAAGATACCCTGGACGACCGCGCCGGGCGAGACGGTCAAGGATGGAGCCATCCTGGGCCAGGACACGCTCAAGTACACCCCCGAGGGCGGCACC
>CAZTGH010000617.1:0-2540 GCA_964612985.1 uncultured Pirellulales bacterium | reverse complement strand
AGCGCTGTCCGTCGCGGACATCGGCGACGACACGGGACGAGCGGATGATGGACTTGGATGGGACGCAGCCGACGTTGAGGCAGTCGCCGCCTAGCAGGTGCTTTTCGATCAGCGCGACTTTGGCGCCAAGTCCCGCCGCACCGGCGGCGGTTACGAGACCGGCGGTGCCCGCCCCGATCACGACCAGGTTGTAGCACGAAGCAGGATCCGGGTTCTTCCAGTCCGACGGATGCACCTGTGCAGCCAGCTCCTGATTGTGGGCGTCCCATGGGCTTACGACAGGTTGGTCGTTGTTCTGCGACATACGCTGCTCCCCTCAAGATGAAATCCGCCCGGCCAGGGCTCTCCGCGCCAGTCGGGTGACGAAAACCGTGACCACCACAGTCGCCACCAGACCCGCTCCATAGAGAACCCACTCTCCCGTCGTGCGGGTACGTCCGCCGGTGCCCAGTGTGGCCAGGTCACCGGCCAGCGAACCGATGTATACATACATGATGGTGCCGGGAATCATGCCCAGCCACGATGCAAAGAAATACTGTTTGAGGCTGACTCTTGTCAACCCAAACGCATAGTTGAGCAGACTGAACGGGAAGATTGGCGAGAGCCGGGTCAAGACGACGATCTTCCAGCCTTCACGCCCTACCGCTTCGTCGATAGCCTTGAACTTGTCGCTTCCCGCAATTCGGCCGGCCACCCAGCCTCGGGCCAGGTAGCGTCCAATGAGGAAAGCGCAGGTTGCTCCGATGGTGGATGCAATCGAAACCACGATGGAGCCCAGGACCACGCCGAAGACAACGCCAGCCCCCAAGGTCAGGATAGAGCCGGGAAGCAGCAGCACGCAGGCGAGGATGTACAGGGCGATAAAGATCAGCGGACCGACCGGGCCAAGGCCGGAGATCCAGGCCAGCGCATCGCGAAAGACCTGCTGCAGATTGAAATATTTCGCGGCAACCAGGAGAGCACCGATCGCCGCACCGGCCAGAGCCACCTTCGCAATCGTTCGGGTCGCGCCTCTCCTTACGGGTTGAGTTGTTACGACACCCATCTACGCACCTTTCATCCACTTAAGGGCTAATCGGACATAACAGATTGGGTCGAGTAGTCACCTCTGACCGGCACCCGGGTGTTGACCGATTCAACGTCACCAAAGTAGCGGGACGGCCCTTCGAGCACCTTCCATCCGCATTCGTAGAACATCTGTCTGCAGTCTGCCACAGTATCGCCACGTCCTTCCTCGGTCTTCGCTTCGGTGTCACGGGGATTGGCGCCGACTTCCGCCCAGAACAGGTTGGCGCCGCCCAACCCGCCCAATGTGCAGGGCTCGTGCGTGCAGTTGCCGCGGACTGTACGCGGCATCGACACACGTGTGACCGCCACGATCTGCGCCATGCGCAGTTCACTGATCATCCCGCGTTCGGCCATGCGCGTGCCGGGAATGCTGATGCGTCGCGCTGCACCGCTGAACGCCGGAGCAAAGGACCCTGTGAAGAGGATCATCTCAGCGAGTTCCTCGTTTGTGTGCTCAGGCCCGACTGGCTCCACACACGTACCCACCTGAAGCCCCGCTTCCAGGAAGTTCCGGATACTCGCTCGTCGCTTGTCCGGCAAAAGCCCGGTATCTTGGCCCTCGCGGAGTCTCAGCGCGTGATAGACACCCACGTAGCCGACATCCTTGATCTTCACGGCATCCGAGAGCGACTGGTCACCGACGTTCGCGATCATCACGGTGGATGGCTTGAGATTCCTTCTGATCTCACACGACATCTCAATAAAAAGTTCCAAAGGGTATCTGGCGGTGACCATCACATAGATGGCATTGACCCCTTCGCGTTCCAATTGTTGGGCGGATGCGACGACTGAATCGGCATCCAGACGGATTTCCTCTCGAAAGACGCCATTGGTCTGCGCGAAGGAACAGAACATGCAATCGCAGGGGCAGGGACCAAGGTTAAGGGCCAGTTGTCCGTGAATCTCTGCGCGATTGCGGGTGAGTTCCTTTGAGATGCAGTTGGCCTCCGCCATGACGGCGTACGTTTCTGGGGACTCGGACGGGTATTCAAGCAACCGCACGATCTCGCTCTTGGCCAGAGGCTCTCCATCTCTGGACTTCTTGATGATGTCTCTTGGTTCCATACCGACTCCCTTCCAAGTGTCAATCCGTCATTCACACCTATGCGCTCATCCCGTCCTGTCTTGCTCGTTCAGGGACCAATCGTAGTCCATGTACTTCACCCTGACATCGCCGGAACGCACGTACTGTGCATCCCTGCCATCAAGATAGCGCGCGATGAAGTTCAACACGGCCGATACCTCCTCGCCATGACGACCGAGGTTTCGAGCGGGCGCGTGTATTTTGACGAAGTCCCCACCAAACCACTTGAAGATCGAGGACAGATAAACAACGTCTTGCCCCCGGTCGATTCTGAACTTGTCGCGATTGCCCAGGAAGCGGCGCGTCTGGTCGTCGAGTTGCTGGTCCAGCCGGTCGCCGACGTATGGTTCGTTGCGAAGTGCGGGGCACCCCATGGCCGCACAGACCA
>CAZTGH010000616.1:0-2546 GCA_964612985.1 uncultured Pirellulales bacterium | reverse complement strand
CGAAGGCCTCACCTCCCTCGCCGTCTGACGCCCCCCGAGCCACAGCAACACGCAGGCGCACACGAGGCGGCGTGCGAGATCATGGCCGCGCAACCGCGGTGCGCACCATCGCCCCCATTCCGAGCAACGGACACCCCCGCATCAGGTGCGCGCGGCCCGCCGATGGGGCCTCGCGGCGCTTGTCGCAAGGCTCTGGCACGGGGATGTCAGGCGGGCGTTCGACGCGTCTCGCCCGAGTCAGGGATGCGGCACAGGCCTGGTGCGCCTCTTCCTGGCGGGTGCAGCGCCCATGGCAATGGCCATGCCCAGCAGGGAGAGGGTGGCCGGCTCGGGGATCCTGCGCAAGTCGATGGTCTGCGCGGCGGTGTTGAACCCCATGAAGTCCCCGCCCGCGCCGCAGGCGTCGAAGCGAACAGAATCGAGCTGCACGTCGCTGACCAGGAAGACGAGGTTCACGTAATCCGGTCCTCCCTCCCCGACGCCGCTGAGGGTGTTGGTGGCCGGGTCCCAGGTTGGGAAGGGCGCGTTCAGGCCGGCGATCTCGAGGAACGACACGGTCCAGTCCACGTCGACCTCTTCGCCGCCTCGGAAGCCTGTGATCGTGACGTAAGAGTTGCTGTACTCGAGGTCCTCGACCACGAGACTGCCGCCAGCCGGCAGGCCCCCGGCATTCGTGTAGTCGAGATCGAGGGTGAAAACCGCCGTGCCCCCAATCGCCGCCGCTCCCGCGACCAATTAGGGCACGAGGACCTGATCGTAGGGCCAGCTCGGGTCGGTGATGGTCTTGCCCGGGGACACGAAAGTCGGCACGGTCGAGCGCCAGCCCCCGCTGATGGACGTGAAGGTCGCGTCGACGGTCAGTTCGGGCGACGTGCCTGTGCCCTGCTCATCGCCGGCCACCCAGTCGGGGAAGTCCACCCAGTGGATCACACTCGCGTCCGCGGCCCGGAACGGGACCAGGGCAGCAACCAGGAGAACGGTCCAGGCCAGGAGCCGGCAGCGCGGCGCGCACAAAGCCTTCCACGCGATGCAGCGCATTGGCAGAACCTCCACGGACCGGCCCGATGCTTCGCAGGGGCGATCCAGTCCAGATGGACGGGTCTCCCACAGCCTGAGTGATTCCCTGGGGAGGAACTCCCCAAGACAATGGAACATGGAGCAAACGCTATGCCCGAATCGCGCGCCGTCCGCACCTTCCCCTAAGTGGTGGACAATCAATCACTTCTGGCTCCCGGCCGCGGAGGGGGCCGAGCCCGCCACTCGTGCTGCACGCGGCGCGCCGTCAACATGCCGTGGCCCGCTCCTCGCCCCTACGCGTGTATCCTGATGCCGTACATATGCTTAGGGCCATGTTGCCATCCAGCAACGTCCCGTTGCCCCCGTGCAACACCGCATCGGGGGCAGCGTCCGGCCGGATTGGCACCAGTCGCTCACCTTGCGGCCTGAATGCGCAGGGGCGAGCCGTCCGTCTGCTGAGCACGAGCCAGATTCACTCGGGCAGGTTCTCGAGGTCCCCGAGGTCCTTGTGCCGGCCGCTGGCCTGCTTGTTGACCCGCAAGTGCCTGAGGCTGATGAGGCTCACCTCGACGCCATCGAGAGTGTCCACAACGCGGTCGGCGTAGCATTCGGCGAAGGCGACGCCGGAGATGGTGGTGGCGATCTCGATGCGAAGCGGGGGCACACCGATGCGGACGATGCGGTCCTCCTCCAGGAAGAGATCCGGCTGAACGGCGGGATCGGTGAAGCCGAACTCGTGGAGCACGCCGACCATCCTCTCGGCGTTGTCGGGCCGCACCGCGATCCACACGTCCATGTCGGCGGTAGCCCTGGGGTAGCCGTGGTAACCGACGGCGTGGCCACCGATCAGGAGGTACTCAACGCGGTGGGCATTGAGCAACCTCAAGAACTCTTTGAAGTCGGGCGGTAGCCGGGTCGTAGCCATAGACGATCTGCCGCATGAGTTCGAGGGCCTCGAGCCGTTCCTCAGCGCTCTTCGCAAGCCAGTATTCGCGCTCGTCCGAGGCGTCCGACAGCTTCGCCACGGACAACACGGTCTTGTCCATGCGCAACGAGTCGATGTCGCTCATGCCTCGATACTACCACGAAGGCTCCGGGCGGTAAAGCGCGGGGTGCAAGCGCTGGAAGCGACCGCAGGCAGTCGGTTCAGGGAGAAGCTATGGCGCAACGGCGCTCCCCTCGACGCCGAAGTGGATGCCGGTGTACTCCCACGGCGACGGTGTGCCGGGGTCAACGCCAGGGGACTCAGGCGGGGCAAGGACGGACTCGCGCCCGCCGAGGATGGCCGTCTGGTCGAGCGGGGACGCGAGGCAGGGCTCGGCCGATAGGGAGGCCGGCGCGGCGGCTTGGGCGCTGCCCGACGCGCTGCCGGCGCCGCCACTCGTGTTGTGTCCCTGTTCTCCCGCGCCGGGTCCCGCGCCCATCGACTGGGTCGTCCCCGCACCGAGGTAGCCCTGACCATCCGCCGAGATGGCCGAGCCGACGTCGGTGGTCACGTCCTCCGCCTCGATCGTGCCGCCCTCCCCGGC
>CAZTGH010000615.1:0-2562 GCA_964612985.1 uncultured Pirellulales bacterium | reverse complement strand
CCAGTACGGTGCTGCCAGACCGGTCTGGTTGACGTTCAGGCTGGTGCCGTTCATGGTGGGACGGTACTGGAGAGCGACGCCATTTTCCGGGGTCAGCACGACCATGGCGTGAGCGGCGCCGGGATCGATGCGCTCGCGGATCATGACGCCGCCTTTGGCCCAGGGCCAGGTGTTGGCGATGCTCTCGACGCGGGCGACGATGGAGCCATCGCCACTGAGGCTCTTGTAGGCGAAGCGGAACTGGTCGGCGGTGCCCCAGATGTCGGCTCCGAGGCCGCCCATGAGGATATTGCCGCTATCGGTGACGAGGAAGGCGGGCGGGTTGCCGCGGAAGTGCAGCGTCAACGTTTCGGCGCCGTAGACGGTCCAGTCCTGGGGGTTGTCCCAGGTGCGCTGGGTCTCGGAGTACCAGGGTGAGTCGGTGTTGTTGTAGACCAGCGGCATGGACTGGCTTCCACCATGGACGATCACCTGCTCGGCGAAGGGGGCGTCGAAATAGCCGACGATGGAGCCGCTGCCGTTGACCCATCCGTCGATCCAGGTATCGAAGATCGTCTGGGCGGCGTCGATGTCATCGGTGTAGCTCTCGAAGTCGTCGACGATTTCGTACGCCTGCGTCGTGAAGCTCCAGACGTCGCCAGGCCAGGAAGGGGTCGGCTCGACATCGTTGACTTCATCGACTCTCCAGTAGTAGGTGGTTCCGAACTGCGCGTCGGGGACATAGCGGCTGTCGGTGACCGTGGCAGCGGGGACAGCGCCCTCGGCTACGGCGTTCGGATCGGTGTCGAAGTAGACCTCGTGCGTCGCGGCCTGTCGGCCCGGTCGCCAGGTCAGTGCGGTGGCCACCTCCACTTCGACGTCGCCATCGACAGGCTGCGGTCGGCTGGCCTGCACCGGTGTGTACAGGAAACGGACTTCACTGAGGCCATACTGGCCCAGGGTGCCCCATCCGCTGTTGACGGTCAGTCGGACGAAGCGGGTGGCTGCGCCACCGAAATCCACGGTGGTGTTGTGCGTATAGGTGGGCTTGGCGGTGGCCCGGGCCAGTTCCACGTCGCCCAGGGTGGTCCACTCGGCGCCGTCGGCGGAGTATTCGATGGTAACGTCCTTGATGCCGAAACCCAGGACCATCTCGAATTCCGCGTTGTAGTTCCAGACGAGCATTTCATGCAGTGCGTAGATGCGGTCGAATTCGTATTGGATCCACATCGCATCGCCGGTGGGGGCGGTTGCGAGCCACATGTCGGCGGGCGTGGTCGAGTGCTGATCGTCGGCGTTGAGTCCGGAGCCGTTGACCGTATTCTCCGGGAGGGCACCGGCCTCCGAGACGGCGTTGCTGGTGGCGATCACGTCTTCGATGACGTACGCTACGGGTTCGGTGGTGAAGCTCCAGATGGGGCCTCGGACGATGGTGCTCTCGGGCGGGGCGTTGACCTCGTCGATCCGCCAGTAGTAGGTGGTGTCGAGTTCGAGGCGACCCGGGTCGTAGGCAGCGTCGCTCTGCGCTTCGCTGACGAGGACGCCCAGCGGATTGGCCCGGCTGGCGATGTTGACGTCCTCGAACGAGGTTCCGAGATACACATCGTGGCTCTGCGCGAAGGCGCCGGGCGTCCAGGCCAGGTCCGCATCGCGCCAGATGTCGGTGGCTCCTTCGGCGGGCTCGGGATTGGTCGGCAGATCGCGCCGGGGCAGCGGCGGCTCGGCACCGAAATAGACGCGGTCGATCCATACCTTGGTGTTCAAATCGTCGCCCTCCATGGGCCACCACTGGCCCTTCAACATCAGGTAGAGCGCCACGGATTCGGTGGCGTCGTCGCCGAGCGCGTTGCCGCTGTGGGTGTACTCGATGACGTAGTCCTGGGCGGTGGGCGTCAGATTCAGTCTCTGCTCGAGCTGGGTGGGCCAACTGGCATTGTTGAGATTGGTCTGAAGCAGCACGACCATTTCGCGAGCCTGCTGGGTCCGTGCGGTGAAGCCGATGGGATAGGTCACACCGGGCTCGAGCAGAAACCCGCTCTGGGCGATTCCGATGCTGGCGGTGGCGGCGGCATTGGTGATGTCGATCAGGACGGCGTTGGCGCCGGAGAGCCTGGCGTCCTGGACGACGGAGACATCGAAGCCGGTGGTTCCATAGCGTCCCCATCCGTTCAAACCGTCGTCGAATTCACTGTTGACGACTTGATTGTCCTGGCCCCAGGCGAGGCCTGTGGACCCGACCAGAACGAAAGTCAATGTTAAGACACAGATCTGTTTGCGCAACATGATGGTCCTCCTTCAAGGGAATCAGACATCACCAGAGAGATGCACGCCTGTCTTTGCTCTGCCATGGGTCTGGCAGTACACATGACGCTTCGACCTCCAAAACCTCCACCGGTGTGAACCGCCCGGTCGCGCTGCGGCCTTCATGACCCTGCGCGGCGCGGCAAGCCCACGAAAATGCGCTTCCCAACGCTCCCTTTTGTACCAGATCGCGGCGGGCGGGACAACAGGAATTTCGGTTTGCGGGTGCCTCGAGGGCGGTCGGGTCCCGGCTGCATGCGGATAAAGGCGTGGGGGGAAAGG
>CAZTGH010000614.1:0-2564 GCA_964612985.1 uncultured Pirellulales bacterium | reverse complement strand
ACGCGTGGCGGTCGACGGTGAATCTCGTCGCGAGGCCCGATCTGAATCAGTCCAACATCTACCTGGGCCATATCGGCGGACTCCGGAGCGACCCGGCCTATCCCGCGATCACGGTGATGAACCATATCCTGGGGGGCGGATTCACCGGACGGCTGTTCAAGAACGTGCGCTCGCGGCAGGGCCTAGCCTACTCGGTGTTTGGCAGCTACTCGTCGCAGTACGATCATCGGGGCCTCTTCTACATGGGTTGCCAGACCAAATCGGAATCGACGGTGCGGGCGATCCAGGCGATCATCGACGAGGCCCGGAAGATCACGGCGGAGCCAGTGACCGATGAAGAGCTCGAAGTGGCGAAGGAAAGCTATCTCAACTCGTTCGTGTTCAACTTCGACAGCACGAGCGAGATCATCAGCCGACTGATGGTTTACGAGTATTACGGCTACCCGGCCGATTTTCTTCAAAAGACTCGAGAACAGGTCGAAAAGGTCACGAAGGCCGATGTTCTGGAGGCCGCCCGAACCCATCTGCGACCCGAGGCTATTCAGATCCTGGTCGTAGGCAACCCCGAGGATTTCGACCACCCGCTTTCGACCCTGGGGGGCGTAAATCGGATCGATGTCACCATCCCGACGCCAGGCAAGTGATCGCGGCAGACGACCGCCAACGTGGAACCAATGTGACGGAGTACCTGCGAATGATCGAACGAGACCGATGGACATGGACGCGACGAGATTTTCTCCAGATGGCGGGATTGACTGCTGCTTCGGCGCTGATCCCGGGCGGCTGCCAGACGCAGAAGCCGAAGCGGCTGGCGGGACCGGGGCAACCGAATATCATCTTCATCCTGGCCGATGATCTCGGATATGGCGATCTGGGCTGCTATGGTCAGCGGGTGATCCAAACGCCCAACATCGATCGAATGGCCGCCGAAGGTATGCTTTTTACCGATGCCTATGCCGGCAGCACGGTCTGCGCGCCGTCGCGTTGCTCACTGATGACGGGCCTGCACACCGGACATACCTATGTGCGCGGCAACAAGGAGGCCAAGCCGATGGGGCAGTTGCCTCTGCGCGAAGGTACGGTGACCGTGCCCAAGCTGCTCCAGGAGCGGGGCTATCGAACCGCGCTGATCGGCAAATGGGGTCTCGGCGGGCCCGGCAGCAGCGGCACGCCCAACAAGCAGGGCTTCGACTACTTCTTCGGATACCTCTGCCAGCGGCACGCCCACAATTATTACCCCGAGTTCCTGTTCCGCGACGACCGTCGCGTGCCGCTGCCGAATGAGGTAGCCGGGGACCGCGAGGACGGCGCCGGTAGTGCGACCGAGAAGGTCCAGTACTCGCACGACCTGTTCGCTCAGGAGGCGCTGCAATTCATCGAAGAGAATCAGCAAGTCCCGTTCTTCCTCTATCTGGCGATGACGATTCCGCATGCCAACAACGAAGCGGGTAGGCAGGGCATGGAAGTCCCGTCGTATGGACTCTATGCCGACGAGGATTGGCCGGACGCGCAGAAGGGTCATGCCGCCATGATTACGCGCATGGACGGCGACGTCGGCCGGCTCCTCGACAAGCTCAGGGAACTCGACCTCGACAACGACACCCTGGTGTTTTTTGCCAGCGACAACGGACCGCACAAAGAAGGGGGCGCCGATCCGAACTTCTTCGACAGCAACGGCCCGCTGCGGGGCACCAAGCGGGATCTCTACGAAGGAGGCATTCGCATCCCGCTGATCGCCCGCTGGCCGGGCAAGATTGAGGCCGGCTCGGGGACGGACCACGTCTGTGCCTTCTGGGATTTCCTTCCAACTTGCTGCGACATAGCCGGGGCGGTGCCCCCGGATGACACCGACGGCTTCTCGATCCTGCCTACGTTAATAGGGAGGCCCGATCACCAGCGAGAGCACCGATACCTGTATTGGGAGTTCCACGAGCAGGGCAAGAAGCAGGCCGTGCGCATGGGTCGCTGGAAGGGCGTACGTCTCAATGTGGCCAGGGATCCTGACGGGCCGATCGAGTTGTACGACCTGAAGACTGATCTGGGAGAGACCACGAACATCGCCGACCAGCACCCTGAGATCGTACAGCAGATTGCATCGACGATGGCCAAGGCGCATCGGCCCTCCGAACTCTGGCCCTTTCCGTGAGGTCCAGCGTCACTGATCCGAACCCCGACCAATAGAGAACGACGGTATGACTCGTTGAGACTTCCTCAAGTGCGCCGGCTTTGTCGCGTTGTCATCCGCGCGGCGTGCACCGATTTCGGCAGTGGAGCCTGCAGCGCAGGGCCCTATCGTCCGCAGGATCGGGGTTTCGAGGTGGTCTACGGCCGCGACCGGCGCGCACACTTCACCGGCGAGGCCGACGGTCTGGCCGCCGAGCACCCGAGAAAGCACGCGATCTTCAAGAAATGCTGCGGCAGTGGCGGCAGCGTCTCGATGCGCCGGTGCCCACCCGACGGAACTCGCAGTTCGACCCGCAATCGCTGAGAAAACGACCCCGACGCGTTTGACGGGACCGAATTCCAGCGCGGTTTCGTCCACATGACGGCTGCTTTGCCATCGG
>CAZTGH010000613.1:0-2574 GCA_964612985.1 uncultured Pirellulales bacterium | reverse complement strand
GATCGCCAACCCGCTGCTCGACGAGATATCGCTGCGCGGCGCGAAGGGGGTGCTCATCAACATCACGGGCGCCCACGATCTCACGCTCTTCGAACTCGACGAGGCGGCCAACCGCATCCGCGAGGAGGTGGACCCCGAGGCGAACATCATCGTGGGCTCGACCCTCGACACCGAGATGGCCGGCGTGATGCGCGTGAGCGTGGTCGCCACCGGCATCGATGCAAGCGACGTCTCGCAGGAGATCCCTGTTCCGCGCCGGTCCCTCGCTCGGCCGCTGACGCAGGAGGAGGCCGCGACGGAAGAGGCCGGCGAGCCGGTCGCCCCGGTGGCCGCCGAGGCTCCGGAGGCCCCCGAGGCCGCCGAGGAGCCCTCGCTCTTCGGCGCGCTGCCGGAAGAAGGCGTCGAGGAACAGGTCGCGATCGAGGCGGACGAGGTGCCACCGCCGGCCTACCAGCCCGAGGTGGCGCGCTTCGAGCCCCGCCCGGACGCGATCGAGGCCGAGGCCGAGCCGGAAGCCTTCGTGGCGCCGCGCGCTCCGGCGCCTGGCACCCCGTCGCCCGAGGCGATGGACCGGCTGCGCGCCGCGGTCCGCCGCGGCGGCGGAGAGCCCACGGCCCCAGAGGCCGCGCCCGAAGAGCCGCGCCCGGCATCGCCCGCGGCGGCGGAGCGCAGCCGCTTCGGCCTCGGGTCGCTCATCGACCGCATGACTGGTCACGAAAACGCCGAGCGCGGCGCCGCGCAGGCCGTGCGCCGCACGCCGCCGGTGCAATCCGCGCGCCCGGCGGAGCCGCAACCGGCCCCGGCGCCGGAAAGCGATCCGGACGAGGAGCGCATCGAGATCCCGGCCTTCCTGCGGCGGCAGGCCAACTGAGCGGCGACGGTGCAACAGCCGCAGACGGGCCGGCCTTCGGGCCGGCCCTTTTTGCATCCGAATAACCCTTCCTTATCAATGTGTTGCAGGCGCCTCCCGCGGATCGGCGGGTTGTTGCCGGCGCCGCGCCGGCGATGTTTCATCTCGTTAGAAAGATTGAGTTGAGCAGGGCATGCGGCTGCGGTTACCAAGCCGGCCAAGACCTGCGGGCGCTGCGCGGGAGTCCTGTCCCGCGCGCCTCGCCTCGGACGAAACAGTCTTTGGGGGTCCCCTTGCAGACCACGATCAAGTCCGACCTGCGCTTCGAAGGCGTCGGCCTGCACTCGGGGCGGCCCGCGCGGATGACGATCCGTCCCGCGGCCGCCGAGCAGGGCGTCTGGTTCCGGCGCAGCGACATCCAGGTGGGCGACTCGCTCGTGCCGGCGCGCTGGGATGCGGTCGAGACGACTCCGCTCTGCACACGGCTCCGGAACCGGGCGGGCGTCGCCGTCTCCACGGTGGAGCACGTCATGGCCGCGCTCGCCGGCACGGGCATCCACAACGCCCTGATCGAGATCGACGGTCCGGAAGTGCCGATCCTCGACGGGTCGGCCGCGCCCTTCGTGCAGGCGATCCTGTCGCGCGGCGTCCGCAAGCTGGGCGCACCGGTCCGCGCGCTCGAGGTGCTGCGCGAGGTGCGCGTGGAAACCGAAGCGGGCTGGGCCATGCTCTCGCCCGACGACCGGCTGCGCATCGCCTTCGAGATCGATTTCGACGACGCGGCGATCGGCGCGCAGGCGCTCTCGCTCGACATGTCGAACGGCGCCTTCGTGCGCGAGCTGTGCGACTCGCGCACCTTCTGCCGCCAGTCGGACGTGGACGCGATGCGCGCGCAGGGCCTCGCCCTCGGCGGCACGCTGGAGAACGCGGTGGTGGTGGACGGCGCGCGGGTGCTGAGCCCGGGCGGCCTGCGCCACGCGGACGAACCGGTCCGCCACAAGATGCTGGACGCTCTGGGGGATCTCGCGCTGGCCGGCGCGCCGATCCTCGGCCGCTACACCGGCCACCGCGCCGGCCACGCCATGACGAACGCGCTGCTGCGCCAGCTTTTCGCGGAGCCGGGCGCCGTCCGCATGGTGACCTGCGACGCGGCCAGGGCCCAACGCCTTCCCGGTGTGGGCGCGGCGCTCGCCGAAATGCCTGCGGTGGCCTGACGCGGGTCTTGCAGCCGCGCCGCGCGCCGCGAACCGGCCTCCGTCCGGGCCGCAAAGGCGTTTTGCCCGGTTTCTTTCTGTGCTAGGACCGGTGCATCCGGCCGGGCCGGACCAGAACCGGACGAACCCGGACAGAGGTGAGCGAGCATGACGGGCAAGGCGATACTGTCCAGAACCATGGCGGCGGCGCTTCTCGCCGCGCTTCTGGCAGGTTGCGGGGGCGGCGGCGGCGCCGATCGTGGCGGCTTCCTCGGCAGCAACGCGCCGCTCGAATCCTTCACGGCCGAGCAGATCTACGAGCGCGGCGAGTTCGAGCTCGCGCGCGGCCGCGAGGAGGACGCGGCCTTCTATTTCTCCGAGGTGGAGCGGCTCTACCCCTATTCCGAATGGGCCGAGCGGGCGCTCATCATGCAGGCCTACGCCTGGCACCAGGACCGCAACTACGAGGAATCGCGCGCCGCCGCGCAGCGTTACATCGACTTCTACCCGGCCGACGAGGACGCGGCCTAT
>CAZTGH010000612.1:0-2585 GCA_964612985.1 uncultured Pirellulales bacterium | reverse complement strand
GCTGGCCGCCGCCCCGCTGGCCGCCCCGCGGCCCTGCCTTCGCCACGAGCAGTCCGAATCGGGGTCTAACCGCAACTCAGGAACCGGCAATCGAGAAGCCCCTCCATCCACGTTGTCCAGGCCGGCCACTGACCGCGCAGAGGCTCCGTCGCTGCCTGCTGTGCATGGTCTTCGGCCATTCAGGCCGGCGGCAGGGACTTGGCGTCGTGCAGCCCAGCAGAGCCACTGGCATCGGGCTCGCCTTCCATCCCGCCGCGCGGCATGGCCCGACGATGCCGAACCCAAGACTGGGGTCCGGCTCACCGACCGGGTCCTGGCTTGGCGGGCTCGCCTGGAGGCATCACCCGGACTTGCGGGCTCACCAGCCGTCGACCCAGAGATCGCCGAGCCAGTCCTCCATACGGATCGATCCCGTCAGGATTCGCGTGTCGGTGCCAGCACCCGCATCACTTCCTGATGTCGTCCAGGATCTCCTGCACCTTTCGCATGAGGGCATCAAATTCGAGCTCTGTCACACAGCGTGCCCAAACATCCGACAAACCGTCATAGACGAACACCATCGGCGCCCTGAGAACCGCCACGTGCCGTCTGCCTCCGTGCACCGGCCGGGCACACCAAACCACTGGCCACTCCTTGTCGATGCCCAATTGTCCCACCTCACCAGAAACAGTACAACCTCTCTGCCAAGGCTCTCACATCTGCAGGAATGGAGCAGCTGATTCTTGCTAGCTTGGAGTGCGAGAGAGTCTATGCCCCAGGAGGACCAACGCGACACCGAGGAGCACCACGAGGGCCCCCATGCTGTCCAGGCACCCCACCACCATGAGCCGGGCGCTGTGATCTGTGTGTCCTTGGTTGGACGTGCTTCTCTCTGCGCTGCGCCTCCCCGGCTCTTCTCCCGAACCACTGCGGCCCAGTCCTTGTACCACGCCGGCACGGCGGGATCCTTGTAAGGTCTCAAGACGATACCGAAGTGCTTCTTCACTGCGCTGACGAACTTCGGCATGTCCCTCCCGGGAACGGCCTCACGAAGTGATGCATCGATGTCCTGTTTCAGTTCGTCGGGCGTTCCCGGATCGTCCCGCAACGCGGCAAGCCGACGTACAACCGATTCGGGATCCGAAACGCCTTGTGTCGTGAGCGTCACTATGATGCTGGAAAGGAGAGCCGGGCCGGCGTGCGGCAGGCGACGCCAATGCCGCTTCAGCAGGACAAGTCGCGTTTCGACGCTTTCATCCGGCGCGTATCTCTCGAACTCCCGCAAACAGGCCATCCGCGAGAACGCGTCGGATTGCACCCGGATCGCACGATCGGCCAGCATTGCGAGCTTCCCCTTCAGGGCTTCTCTATCGCTTCTGACGGTGAGTATCGTGTGGCAACGGTGCTGGCCATCAATCGTCAAGGCGATTCTGTACCGCCCCTGGGGCAGTCCGTTCGCCCCCCAGTATCCCAGGTAGAGATCTTCGGTCTGCGTCCCTCCCGCAGGGACGTTGAACGAATGACGCGGGAAGCCTTCTTGCACCGTGTACAAGTGTTTCACGATCAGGAAGTTGGTGCCCTGCGGCAGCGAGAGAGTCTCAGCCGTCACACCAATGTCGGTTTCATCGATCTCGAAAGGCCCCCCTGCCTTCGCCGTGTTCGCAATGGCCAATGGAATGTAGATTGGTTCGCCACAGAGGACGGTGATCGTGTGCGGAACACGAACGACCACATGCTCCCGGCACCATGCACACTGCCCAAAGCATCCCAGTACCACAAGGGCAGCAAGGGTCGGCGGATAGCTCAGGAGCCAGCGAAGGAGCGAGCTCCGGACCCGAATGAGCAGGAGTTTCCTTCCCATAGCTCCTCTCCTACTCCCTCTTCGCCTTTCCACGTGATGCCGCGGGCACCTTACTGAACTTCCCGCCCTGCCGACGCTCAACAGGCGGTTGGCAGTTCTGGTTCCAGCCTCCTTCCCAGCCTGACAGCCTTACCCATGGACGTCCCCCGAGGAGTCCCCCTTCGGCCGTGGTGGTCGGCACGCCGTTCCCAGGCCGCGCCTCGCTCCTCCTTCGCGTTCTTCGCGCCTTCGCGCGAGGACCTTCTTCCCAATGTGCCTCGCGCAGAGCCGCGGAGTGCGGACCAGCGAGTCTTATGAGTTCCCGGGCCCCTTCCGCAGTCTGTACGCCGGTATCTCCACGGGCTCCTATCGCCGCTCTGGCCAGGACCTGACTCTACCCTCTCGACTGCGACGCGTCAACCATCGGCCAAGGTGGGCTCCGGAGGATGGCGGCGCTACAACACCGCGGCGGGACGCCGCCCATCGAGGCGGGGGGATGGATGCCACCCGGACAGCGGCTGCCGGACTCAGGCGTAGGTCAGGCGCCCCTTCGGCTCGGGGATGGGGCGGCCGAGTTGGCGGGCGGTCTCGATCCAGTCGTCGATGGCCTCCACGGCGTGGGCGAGCGCTTCCTGGCGCGTAGCGCCGTCGGCCATGCAGCCCGGCAACTCAGGCACCTCGGCCACGAAGGCGCCGTCCTCGCGGCTCCAGAAGAGGATGATCTCGTAGCGGGTATCCACGGCTATCTCTCCACGCGCAGGGAATA
>CAZTGH010000611.1:0-2601 GCA_964612985.1 uncultured Pirellulales bacterium | reverse complement strand
ATGCTTTCCGGGGACAGTCTGAATACGGACGAATCAGCCCTGACCGGAGAATCGCAACCGGTTGCCAAGCAACCGGAAAAGACGGCGGAAGATGCACCGATGGCGGATCGCCACAATATGGTGTGGATGTCCACCAACGTGACCGGAGGCCGCGGCCGAGTGGTGGTGGTGGAAACCGGAACGCGAACCGCCATGGGGCGGATTGCGGGGGAAGTGCGTGCGACCATCCGGGAAGATACGCCCCTGCAGAAGCGCATGCACAAGCTGGGTATTCTCTTGGGCGGTGGGGGACTCGTCTTTGCCGCAAGCGTATTTGGACTGGGCTTACTGCGTGGCCATGAATGGGTCGGGATGTTGATGTTTGCCGTGGCCGTGGCTGTCTCGGCCATTCCGGAGGGCCTGCCGGCCGTCATCAGCGTGACCTTGGCCCTGGGTGTGCGGCGGATGGCCCGGCGCAACGCGATCGTCCGGAGATTGTCCGCCGTCGAGACACTCGGCTCCACGACCGTCATCTGCTCCGACAAGACCGGCACGATCACGGAGAATCAGATGACCGTGCGCCGGATATGGGCAAGCGGCCGGACGTTTGAGGTGAGCGGCGCGGGCTATGGCCCCGAAGGAGAACTGCGCCCGGAGGGTGGCGCCGATACGGGCGCGGAACGGCCCGATGCCCTTGAACGGCTGCTACGGATCGGCGTGTTGTCCAACAATGCGGAACTGAAAGAGGACGACGGTCGCTGGACGGTGGAGGGCAATTCCAGTGAAGGCGCCTTGCTGGTCGCGGCAATCAAAGCCGGCATGGATATCGGCCCGATGCGAGGGAATGACCAGCGCCTGGCGGAGATCCCGTTCTCCAGCGACGCCAAATACATGGCCACCCTGCATCCGGATCAGGATGGTCCCGGACGGATCGCCTGTGTCAAGGGTGCTCCGGAACGGATTCTGGGATTCTGCTCCCACCTGCTGAAAGACGGCAAGCGGATGGAACTCGACGAAGACATTCGCCGGGAGATCGGCGAGATCAGCGAACGCTATGCATCCGAGGGGTTGCGCGTGATGGCCGGGGCGGAGCGCGAGATGTCTCCGGGGCAGGATCGGCTGGAATCGTCCGACGTGGAAAGCGGTCTGACCTTTGCCGGGCTTTGGGGCATGTTCGATCCGCCCCGCAAGGAAAGCAAACGGGCCGTGGCAGAGGCGAAACAGGCCGGCATCCGTCCGGTCATGATCACGGGCGACCACGCCGCCACCGCCCTGGCTATTGCGCGACAGGTAGGCATCGCGGAAGACCAGGGCGGGGCGCTGACCGGCGAAGATATCGACAAGATGGACAAGCCTGCCTTGGCCAAGGCGGCGCTTGAGGGAGGCGTATTTGCCCGCGTCAACCCCGCGCATAAGCTCAGGCTCATGGAGGCGCTCAAGGAGCAGGGGCATATCGTCGCCATGACTGGCGACGGCGTGAATGATGCGCCCGCACTGAAAGGCGCGGACATCGGCATCGCCATGGGGCGGTCCGGTACCGAGGTGGCCAAAGAGGCCGCCGATATGGTACTGACGGACGACAACTTCGCGACGATCGTTCACGCGGTGGAAGAGGGTCGAGTCATCTATGGCAACTTGCGCCGAGTGATATTCTTCCTGCTGACGACCAATGTCGGCGAGGTCATCACGCTGTTTGCCGCCCTGGCCATCGGCGTGGATTTGCCCCTGACCGCGGTCATGATTCTCTGGATCAACCTGGTGACGGACAGCGCCTGCAACGTACCTCTGGGGGTCGAGCCCAGGCACCTGGATGTCCTCAAACAGCCGCCGCGCGCGCCCAAAGCCTTCATTGTGGACCGTCGCGTACTGTTGCGCATGGCCTTGCTGATGCCGATTATGGCCGCCGGCACGCTCGGCATGTTCTGGTACGCACGACAGGCTGGCGAACTGGCTTACGCGCGAACCGTCGCCTTTACCACGATGGCGGCCTTCCAGTGGTTTCAGGCCTTCAATGCGCGATCCAACTACCAGTCCGTTATCTCCATCGGCCTCTTCAGCAACCGATCCATGCTGGTGGGCGTGGGGACGGCCATCCTGCTGCAACTCGTCGCCGTACACACACCGATCGGACAGAGGCTCCTCGGCACTGCTGGCCTTGCGTGGATGGACTGGATCCTGATCCTGCTAGTATCCAGCTTGATCTGGGTGGCCGATGAAATCTTCAAGCGGCTCGGGGCGTATGGCAAGCCAGGGAGGATCGCATGAAACCGCCACGCATCCTCACGATCAACGGCGGTTCCGCGAGCATCAAGTTCGCGCTGGGTTCGAGTCCTCGGAAAATTCGGGGGACCGTTTACTCAATTATCGCTTGCGAGGCCCGGCCGCGGGGCGGCCAGATTCCGCGTGCAGGTTTGCACGCCCTACCGTGCGGTCTTTGAGTTCTCTGCGTGTGGTTGGCCCGGTGCTGCCGACGTCGCGCGATTTCGCCGCCTTCGGGGCTTGAAGACAATATGGGGGCGTTGCGGTTCCCAGGGCGTCGCTTCGCTTGCCCTGGGCTATACGATTGCGGCCTTTCAGGCCTCAGGAGGGGCAGCCTTCTCTTCGTCTTCCTGGCTTCCACCC
>CAZTGH010000610.1:0-2603 GCA_964612985.1 uncultured Pirellulales bacterium | reverse complement strand
CAGACGCACTATCGGTGAGAAATGCGGGCTAGACCGGGGCGCCAGAGCCTCGTCCCCCTCGCTATTGCTGGAACAGCAACAGGAGACAGGAATGACCGCTGAGAAGGAGAAGTCCACGTATCGGGTCGCCATCATCGGCTGCGGGCGCATCGCGAGACTGCACGCGATCGGCTACATGAACCACCCGCGCTGCGAGATCGCGGCCCTGTGCGACATCGACGAGAAGAAGGCTGAGGCCTTTGCCGAGGAGCGGGACCTCTCGCCGGCCCTCTACACCGACCACGAGGAGATGCTCCGCAAGGAACAGCCCGACATCGTGAGCGTGTGCCTGTGGCCCGAACTCCACCTGCCCGCCGTGCGGGCCTGCGTCGAGGCGGGCACCCGCGCCGTCCACTGCGAGAAGCCCATGGCCGCCACCTGGGGCGAAGCTCTCGCGATTGCCGACGTGGCAGCAGGCGGCAACACCCAGCTCACGTTCAACCACCAGCGCCGCTTCAATCCCCGCTACCAGAAGGCGCAGGAGCTGCTCGACAGCGGACGGTTCGGCACGATCGAGCGGGTCGAGGCATGGAATCCCGCCCACATCCTGGACTGCGGCTCGCACCTGATCGACTTCATCTTCATGTACAACCACGAGAATCCCGTGAAGTGGGTGCTCGGGCAGATCGACGCGCGGGAGGTCAAGGACTGGTTCGGCGTGCCCTTCGAGTTCGCCGCGGTCGGCATCCTGCGCTCCGAGAACGGCGTCCGCGCGACGCTCCACTCGGGCGACGACAAGGAGATGGGCTGGGGCGTGCGGCTCTCGGCCAGCGAGGGGATCATCGAGATCGGCGGCGGCGACGGCGAGACCGTGCGCGTCTTCGGCCCCGACACCTCCGGCTGGGAGGAGATCCTCACGGAGCTGAGCGGCGACGACCGCAAGACCGCCATGATGGTCGGCGTCTTCGAGGACATCATCCAGGGCCTCGAGACAGGCAAGGAGCCGGAGCTGTCGGTCCGCCGCGCCCTCCAGGCCACCGAGGTGATCTTCGCCATCTACGAATCGAGCCGGAGCCGCGCCCGCATCGACCTGCCGCTCGAGAGCCGCGACTCCGCCTTCCTCACCATGCTCGAGCAGGGCACGATCGGCCCCGCCGAAGCCGCAGGCTCATGAACATCCCGGGATCTCGACAGGAGGACACAATGAACCTGAACCGACTGTTCGCCATTGCTTGCGTGGTGCTATGCCTCGCCGCGAGCGCGGCCCAGGCCCTCGAGCCTGTCAATCCCGACCTCATCCCCGAGGCCAGGGCCGTGCTCGACTACCTCGAGTCCGTCTACGGCAAACGGACGGTCGGCGGCGTGAGCGGGACGAGGAACGTCGCGAAGGTCCACGAGATCTGCGGCAAGTACCCGGCCATCGTGGCCATCGATATCAGCGGATGGAACAGCCCCACGTGGGGCAAGAGCTACACCCGCGTAGTCGAGAGCTACGTCGGGCAGGCCAGGGAGTGGTGGGACGCCGGCGGCATCGTCACCATGCAGTTCCACTGGAAACACCCCGGCAAGCCGAACGGCACCTCCTGGGTCGGCAAGCACGGGAAGAACCCACCGAGCGGCCCCTTCGACCTCGCCAAGGCCCTCCAGCCCAGCACGGAGGAGCACAAGCAGGTGATGCGCGACCTGTCGCGGACGGGGGACTACCTCCAGAAGCTCCTCGACGCCCGCGTCCCGGTCCTCTTCCGCCCGCTCCACGAGATCGACGGCGGATGGTTCTGGTGGACCGACCGCGAGACGCCCGAGAACACGGCAGGGCTCTGGCGGCTCATGTTCGACTACTACGTCAAGGAGCGGAAGCTCCACAACCTCATCTGGGTCTACAACGCCGCGCTCAAGACGCCGAAGGGCCGCGACGTCGAGCAGGTCGAGCTCCGCAAGCGCTACTACCCGGGCGCGGAGTACGTGGACATCGCGGGCATCGACATTTACGCGAACAGCTACTATGGCTGGGGACCGTACCAGGAGACGGCGTACCCGAAGGCATTCCGGATCGCGCAGCAGGTCGCCCCGGGCAAGATGCTCGCGCTCAGCGAGTCGGGCGCCATCCCCAACCCCGACATGATGGCGAAGAGCGGCCCGAAGTGGCTCTACTGCCTCCCCTGGTTCGTCGGCGGCAAGCACAACCCTCCGGAATGGGTGAAGACCACCTACACCCATCCGCACCTGATCACGCGGGAGGAGCTACCCGACTTCAGGAAGCTGGCGGCGAAGTACCGGTGACCGCTCCCGAACGGAGACACGACACGTGAAGATCGCGAACGTCGAATGGATCGATTACGACAGGCGGCGCGACAAGTCGCGCGGCAGTCCGAAGCACACCCTTGTCTGCCGCATCCGGACGGACGACGGCGCCGAGGGGGTGTGCGACATCGCGCTCTGGCCCGGCGACCGCTGCACGGAACCCGAACGGCAGAAGGTGACTGCGGCGCTGTTCGGCCAGGACCCCCTCCAGCGTGAGGCGATCTGGCAGGACCTCTATGCCGCGAAGCTCTCCCTGCCGCTCATCAGCTATGCGGACGTGGCGCTGTGGGACCTGGCGGTGCGGATCGAGGGGAAGCCCGTGC
>CAZTGH010000609.1:0-2613 GCA_964612985.1 uncultured Pirellulales bacterium | reverse complement strand
CCTCGATCAGGGCACCGACCTGGTCAATAAGCCCGACGCGAACAGGAACACGCCGCTCGGTATGGCCGTAGAAGGAGGACGACCCGAACTCGTCGCGCTTCTTCTGGAAGCCGGGGCGAACCCCTCCGCGCCCAGTCGCGACAACCCGCCGATCATCATGGCGGCAATCCGTGACAATCTCGAGGCAGTGAAGACCCTCGTCGCTCACGGTGCCCCCGTCGACGACACGGATTCGATGGGCAAGACCGCCCTGATCGTCGCCACCGACAGCGGGTTCATCGACGTCGTCGACTATCTCATCACTGCCGGCGCAAACGTCAATGCAAAAGACCGAACCGGCCAGACCCCAATGAGCATCGCGCAGGCCCGCCGTAACACAGAAGTCGCTGCTTTGCTGCGGCAGCACGGCGCCGAGGAGCCCGTCAATCCCTTCGACGCCTCTCCTTACGGCAGCAGGGGACTGCGAACCCCGCCCGGGACCCCCTCTGCGTTCGACTCAGATGCAGCCGATGGCTACCAGCCCGCGGATGCCGCTGCGGTCGTCTTGGGCGACCCGAACGAGATCCGCACGCGTATCGCGTCGTTCCCCGGTCTGTCCGACGCCCTCGCCAAGCTGGATGCCGCCAGCGCCTCCGAACAACGAAACTGGCGCCAGCGCCGCATGGACAATCGCACCTTGCTTATCCGCTCGGTCGAAAAGCAATTCCACGACGAGATGACTTTGGCCAAGCAGATCGCCCAGTCCGAAAAGGCCGTCAAGACGGTCGCCGCGATCGACCAGCTCGTCACGCAGCGTAAGGCCCGCTATGACGTGATCTCCAACGACCTTCGCGACGAGAGGCGCGCCGCACTGATGGAGGAACGCGAAGCAACCAGCCGCACCCGCACGTCGGGCCGTTCACGCGGACGCGGTGCCGCTGCCGCACCCCTGGGCGGCGGAATGCTCAACGATCCCTACACCACAGCCCCCGGGCGCCATACACCGCGCACCCGTCCGACCCGAGACGTCAACGAGCCGCCGCTGGACCCCGTTACCGAGCAGCAGCTTCAGGCTTGGCTCACCGTCGACCCCCTCGACAAGCGCGATCTGCTGCCGACCGTCCACGCTCTGGACCTTCGCGAATACGACGCCCTCCGCCGAACCGCCGTCGAGGAGCCGGCGCCGAAGACCGCCGCAGCCCTCGAAGGACTCATGCTCGCTCGTCAGAACCGGCTCGCCGACATCAACACCAAGATGCTCGAGGATGACGAACGGATCCAGCGATTGGAGGAACGAATGGGCTCCACCATGACCCCGGGCGGCGCGCGCACCCGTGGCATGCGCGGAGGCAGCGAGACCGACGGCCCCACCATGCCGCGACGCGGGCGGCGGTACTGATGCCGCGACCTCGCGCCGCACCGACCGTACGTTGTACATTGGCGGTCTACTATGTCCCGTGCAGGCCTGCCGGCCCGCCTCCGCTAACCGCCGTCGCCTCCAGCACGTATGCGCGCCTGATGCCTGATGTTTCGAATGCGAGGCCGTACGCGACCTGTCACGGGGTGCACTCCCTGTTTGTAGGTATCGCAGGTGACGGGCCTTTTTGTCATGTCGAGCGGAGCGCAGCGCAGTCCAGACATCTGGCCGCGAATGAGACAGCCTTTTCGTTCTCGGGCAGATTTCTCCATTGCGGCCTGCCTGCGGTAGACCTCCAGTCGAAATGACAAGCGCGACGGTTGCTTAACAGAATCTACCTGCAAACGTGCAGTGCACCCGTTGTCACACCCCGTCAAAGTTTCGCTTGTCACGCCGGCGCGATTCGGGTACACTGCCACTGGACACAGGAGTTCGCAGCGCGCCGGTCCTGTTCGGAGCAGGGTGAATTCAGGGGAGACTTATGCTGACGGACAACATATTAGAGCTCGTGGGCAATACCCCGCTGCTTCGCCTGCGCAACGAACCCATCTACGCCAAGGCGGAATTTCTCAACCCCGGGGGAAGTATCAAGGACCGCGTCGCGTTGTCGATGCTCGAGGCGGCGGAGCGTGAGGGCCGGCTGCGCCCCGGCATGAAAATTGTCGAACCGAGTTCGGGCAACACCGGCATTGGCGTGACCATGGTGGGAATCGCCAAAGGCTACGATGTCTACATCGTCATGCCCGAAGGGATGAGTGAAGAACGTAAATGCATTATCAGGGCGTTTGGCGGACACCTTATTGAGACACCCGATGCCGAGGGGGTTGCCGGAGCGGTGCGCCGCGCCGATGAACTGGTTGCGGAGTTTGACGCATTCATGCCGCAGCAGTTTAAAAACCCGCACAACCCCAAAGCGCACTACGAATTTACCGGTCCTGAGCTCTGGCGCCAGACAGCAGGGAATATCGGCGCGTTCGTATCGGGAGTCGGCAGCGGCGGCACCATCCAGGGGGTGGGGACATATCTCAAAGAGCACAATCCGAATATTCGCATCGTGGCTGTCGAACCGGCAAACAAGTCGGCCCTTCTGGGCCACGAGCCGGGGCTGCATCAGATACAGGGCATCGGCGACGGATTTATCCCCGATGTTCTCGATGTGTCCCTTATCGACGACATTATCGAGATCACCGACGACGATGCTATCGAAACGACGCGTT
>CAZTGH010000608.1:0-2638 GCA_964612985.1 uncultured Pirellulales bacterium | reverse complement strand
CCGTTCTCCAAGGAAATCGTAAAACCGATTTCCTTGGAGAATATAGGCCTACGGTCCATTTTTGCAGAAGTCCACTCACCCGTTATGTACTCCTGCCTCTTCGCCCGTGGGACCTATGTCCTTAGGAGCGGAGCGCTTGCCGAAGGATCTCCGCACGGACCGCGTACAGACCTGATCCGCAGCCATTGCGGTGTCCATCGACGTCTGCCGATGCACGACCCGCACGCCGATTTTCCGGTCCTTTCGCACTGGAAAATCTCGCCCGTTCGTGGTTTAATACACGTATACAAAGAAACAACCCCCCGGCCCAGGTCGGATGTGATAAACGACGGAAAGCAATGATACACGAGCAGAACCCTGTACTGCTGAGCATGTTCCTGATGGGCCCGAAGGAGGTCCTGGTCATCGTCATCATCACCGCGGTGATCGTCTGGCTGCGCGTGCGGCGTCGGCCCTAGGCCCGCTCAGCGCCCCATCTTCCCACCGATCCCCGTTACGATTCCCAATCGGGGCTGCCGCGCTGCTGCTTGATCCGGCTGCGATGCTTCTTCTCCGCCAGCCTCCGCTCCCGCGCCGCCCTCGGCACCTTCGTCTTCTTCCGCACCGGTCGCGGCGCCAGCGCCTCGCCCACCAACTGGACGAATCGCTCGATCGCCGCCTGGCGGTTGGCCTCCTGGCTGCGGAACCGCTGCGAGACCACCCGCAGCACCCCCTGCTTGTCGATCCGCGTCGACAGCGCGCTCCGAATCCGCCGCTTCTGCTCGTCCGACAGACTCGCCGACCCCGCTACGTCAAACCGCAGCGTCATGCGCGTATTGAGCTTGTTGACGTTCTGTCCGCCCGGACCGCTGCTCCGCGACGCCTTGAACGACAGCTCGCTCTCGTCAATCTGTGTCTTGTCGTCGATCTCAATCATACCGCCAACCCATCCGCATTCGCCCTGTGGCAGCAGCCGACCGCGCTCGTAGTGGCGTCGTAAGACGCTACACTCCACCGTAGCGCCAGAAGCCCTCCCGCCTGCACTGCCGGCACCCGACCGGACGCGCGCCACGATCTTGTCGCGCTTCGCATCCTAGAACCGCACACCGGAATTGTGAAGTTTTTTTTGCGTCCGATATGCGTTGCCAGTCCAGAGACGATGCATGTTATCGGGTTTAAGGCGGGAAGGCCGACCAGCCTGGGACAAGGGACATCCGTCGCGCCGGCAGGATTGGGCGACCGTGGGGCCCCGTGCAAGGGCGCACTCGGCACGGTAGGATTTTCCGCCTTCCGTCCGTCCGAAGTCGCCTCCGAACCGCCCGCCAGAAACCCTCAAGCCATCGCGTCCCCCCTGCCGATGCACATACTCAGACGGTCGCACTCGATTCAAATCGAACGCCGTCAGCCTCTTTGACAATCGCACGGGTCTCCCAGACAGATACCAGTTTAGGAGTGGAGTTCGCGCCCCTGCGCGACACAGCAGGCAGGTATTTCAAACACACCCATTATGTACGGGAATACTCTCGCGCTGAACCGGCAGGGGCACTTTTTTTGGGCTGGTCGTCTGTGTCCCCTGGGAGACCTCTTCTTTGTCTCTATCTCCTTCTTCGGTCCTCCCCTTTTCGTCGCTTCGTTCGCCCCGCGTCACTGCGGATGCGGTTCCTGCCCATCCAGATCGAGCAATTTACCTATCCGACGCCGCCCCGTTCTGCTACTATGGTGACCCTGGGAAAAAAACAAATTACCGTGACGCAAGGAGACCACCATGAGAAAGATGACACTGGCTTGCGCGGCGCTGCTGGGCGTGTGGCTGATCGGTTGTTCGACCACACCCGAGTCCACCGGCGACCGCATGGAACTGACCGAGAACGTCCAGGAGGCCCTCACCAAGGCCCGCCGGGAGGACCCCGGCCTCGAAAGATTCTTCGACACCTCCGTCGGGTACGCGGTCTTCCCCAAGGTGGGCAAAGGCGCCATCGGCGTCGGCGGCGCGTACGGTCGCGGCCAGCTCTACGAGAACGGCGTCCTCGCCGGCTACTGCACCCTCACCCAGGCCAGCATCGGACTGGCCCTGGGCGGACAGACCTATACCGAGATCATCTTTTTCGAAACCCAGGACGCACTCGACAAATTCAAGTCGGGCAACTTCGCCTTCGCCGCCCAGGCCTCGGCCGTCGCCCTCAAGTCGGGCGCCGCCGCCAACGCCAAGTACGACGAGGGCGTCGCCGTCTTCACCATGGGCGAAGCGGGCCTGATGTACGAAGCCTCCATCGGCGGACAGAAATTCTCCTACGAGCCCATCATGTAAGGTGTCCATACTGCACAAGAAGCGCTTCGCAGTCGCTTACCGACTCCGAAGCGCTTCTCTCTTCAGGTCCGCACACTCTACAGCGGTCCATTCGCGCGCCGCACCCCGCGCAGCACCAGCACCACCTCCACGCCCACTGCCCGTCAATCCGCCGCCTGCCCTGAACGCACGGTGCAGCATGGCTGCCGCATCCGCTTTGTCATTGCGACTGGAGCGAGGCGCGATGGAGGGTCTGTCCTGGGCGAAGTCGAACGGAAATCTGGCAGCGAACGAGCCATTGCCTGCGTTTCGGGGCGGTTCTTGGGATGCCGCAACGGGTCAGCCATTCCGTGGGTCCGGACACGAAGCGGG
>CAZTGH010000607.1:1329-2652 GCA_964612985.1 uncultured Pirellulales bacterium | reverse complement strand
TGGCAACGGTCCCGGCCGATGGACGTATTCTCCGGCCCCGCGGCGTGGGCGATGGTGCGGTAACCGCGTTCGATCAGGTGCTCCACCGCCCGCATCGCGCCCCCGTAATCATCGACCACCACGCGGTCGGCCTCTACGTCTTCGCAGACGCGGTCGAAGAACACCAAGGGAATGCCCTGACGCTGCAAGGCCTGGAATCCCGCGCCGCTGGTGGTCGTTTGCGCGACCGAGGCGAGCACCCCGGCGACCCGGTTGGAGATCAGCGTCCGCAGGTGAATCCCCTCGCGCTCGGCGCTCTCGTTGGACTGGCAGACGACGGTATTGAATTCGCGCTCGTATGCGACCTCCTCGATGCCGCTGATGACCGCCGAGAAGAAATCGTTCTTGATCGACGGGACGATCACCCCCAACGTGCAGGTGGCCTGATTCTTGAGACTCTTGGCAATCGAATTCGGATGATAGTCCAGTTCTTCCGCCAGCGTCAGTACGCGCTGTTTCGTTGCTGCGCTGAGATCCGGATGGTCGCGCAGCGCCTTCGAAACCGTCGTGTAATGCAGTCCCAGCTTCCTGGCAATGTCTTTGACCGTTACCTGTCGCGTCGCCATGAACCCGCTGATTCTCGTCAGGGTGAATTGCTCGAACATGAGATCACACGGGAGAAGTAGCGACAATAGACCTGCCTGTCAACGGAATTCCCAGCCATCGCAGTCCGCAGTTGACGTACGCGCGGATCTCCTGTCGTCGGCCTTTCTGGACCTCTTATCGCATCTGGGTCGTAACGATCACAGTTGCCGCATGAAGGTGACAAGGGCCTTCTTCTCCCTGGCCGTCAGGTTCAGCCGGGTCACCAGATTGAAGAACTCAACCGTGTCCTCGAGCGTCAGGCAGCGTCCGTCGTGCATGTAAGGCGGCGAATCCTTGATGCCCCTGAGCGTGAACGTCTTGATCGGCCCCTCGGCAGTGATGTACTGGTCGTTGACCATCTGCGACTTATAGAAACGCTCCACCTTCAGATCGTGCATCTTGTCGTCGAGGTAGAATGGAGCCGGGTGGCACGCCCCGCAATTCGCCTTGCCGAAGAAGACCTCCTGCCCGAACATTTCCTCCTCGGTAGCCTTCTCTGGATCGAGTTTGCCGAATACGGTCAGCTTCGGCGCTGGCGGAAAGTCGAACATGTTCTGCATCTGCGCCATCATCGCCACTTGCGCGCTCCGCTCAGGCAGATGGACGCCCTTCTTGGCGGCGATCACGTGGTCGCCGTCGAAGTACGCGGTTCGCTGCTCGAACTCGGTAAAGTCCTCGACGGACCGCAGCGACCGTTTG
>CAZTGH010000607.1:0-1319 GCA_964612985.1 uncultured Pirellulales bacterium | reverse complement strand
TTTGGTAGCAGAAGGCGATGCGGCTCTGTCGGAGTTGATTGAACAGGCCCCGCAGGCTGACCGTGTCGATGCGGAACCGCGCCTCCTGGGGCCGCGTGTCCGGATTCAGATGGAACGTCGCGTTCGTATGGCCGTTCGTGTGGCAGTCCAGACAACTGACGCCCAGGCTGGGTTCTTCGACCTTGCGGTCCTCGGTCTGGTTGAACTGCTGCTGAGGGAAAGGCGTCAGCAGCAGGCGCAGGCCCTCCATCTGGACAGGCGTCAGCTTGCCCTTCATCAGCGCGTAGTAGTTCTTGATCGTCAGCAGTTGGCCTTGCGAGACATCGCCCAGATCGGGCCTCGTGCTCAGGAAGATCGGCGGAGGGAATTCCGGTGTCAGATGGTCGGGCAGATCGAACTCGACGTCGAACCGCTCCAATGAACGGGCTTCCTGTTCCATGATTTCGTCGATCTGGTTCTGCGGAAACACTTGGCCTCCCGTGCTATGCTTGGCGTGAGGCAGTGGCAAGAAGCCTCTGGGAAACAGGTCCTGCTGCTTGATCTGCTCCGGCGTCATCTGGGCCAGCTTCTCCCACGTCGTCCCATCAGGGAGCCTGACACGAACGCCTTGCTGGACCTCCTTGCGACCTCCCGACATCATCAGCCCCTCGACCGGGTCATCGCGGAGATCGTAACGCTGCTCCAGGAGTTCCTGCTGGCGCGCCATCACCTCAGGTTTGGCCTCGACGTCCCGCTGCATGAGCGTATCGAAGTCCTCCTCAAACACCACGGGCATGTACGTCTGGTCGGGCAACTCAACCGCGCTCGATGTTGATTGAGCCCATGACGCCACGAGAATCAGGCACAGGATCATGGTTATGGCTTGGGTGGACTTCATCGTCGGGCTCCTTCCTGAGAAAACCTCAAACTCGAATATACGCATCGAAGATAGGAGATTCGACAGACCCAATGCCATAGGCGCATTCCGCAATTGCTCATGCGCCAAATGCCTATAACGGAAAGGGAGAGCAGATGCAGGCCTTCGCAGGCAGCCTCAGTAGCGTCGGCGGAAGCGCGCGGTGGGGATGTTCAGAAGCTTGCGGTATTTGGCGACCGTGCGCCGGGCGAGATTGGGAATCCCCGCCTCGGCCAGCTTCTCCTTGATCTGATCGTCGTTGAGAGGCTTGGTCTTGTCTTCTTCGTCGATGATCTGCTGGAGCTTGACGCGGATCGCCTCCCAACTGTGCCCCTGGCCGTTCTCGTCTTCGGTGCCCCCGCTGAAGAACTTGCGCAGCGGCAGCACTCCCCAGGCGCACTGCATGTATTTGCCGGAAACTGCT
>CAZTGH010000606.1:0-2654 GCA_964612985.1 uncultured Pirellulales bacterium | reverse complement strand
CAAGGCCGACCTCTTCGAGGGAGGGCGCGAGGCCTACCTGGCCTGCCATGCCTATCCCTACCAGCTCACCGTCGAGACGGAGAGCTGGGAGGAGCGCAAGGACGGCTCGGCCCGGATCGAGCAGGTGATCTACGTCGCCCGGGAGGGCCACAAGGGCATCGTGCTCGGCCACCGGGGCGAGTCGATCAAGTCGATCTCCAGGGCCGCGCGGGAAGAGCTCGAGGAATTCCTCGGCCGGAAGGTGCATCTCTTCGTGCAGGTCCGGGTGCGGGAGAACTGGCAGGAGGAGGCCGAGCGCTACGACCAGATGGGGCTCGACTTCCGCGACGGGGGCTAGGAGCGGCCGATCCAGCGCCAGACGAGCCAGCCGGCCGCGGCCAGCATGGCGAGATTGGCGAGAAGCTGCAGAATCGGCCAGGGGCCGCCAAGGCCGAAGATCACCGCGGCGAGGTTGACGGCGAGGCCGCCTGCGAGGATCGCCTTGACGACGAAGGGCACGGGGCCGGACATGGGGACGCTCCTTCTTTCCTGCGCAAGCTATGCATCGCGGCGGGCGCGGCAAGGGGGCGTTCGCGGGCCGGGGAGGGCGGTATGGAACGGCTGACGGCGGGCTTCTGGGTCGAGGCCTATCTCCGGCGCCTGACGCTCGCCGGGATCCCGGCCTACGTGATCGCGCGGGGCGATCCCGAGGCGGGCGCGGTGCTCGTGAAGCTCGCCACGCTCGACGGGCGCGCGCGCGCCTATTCCCGGTTCTACGATCCCATGTCCGGCAAGCGGCGCTGGGAGGTGCTGGCCGAGGGCCCGGAGGCGGAGGTGGACGCGGCGGTGGGCCGCCAGCGCGCCACGGATCCCGATCTCTGGGTGATCGAGATCGAGGACCGGGCGGGCCGGCACCTGCTGGACGAGCCCGGGCTCGACAGGTGACGCCGCGCCGGATGGACAGCGCGGCCGGGCGCGGGGCAGGGTGGGGCCATGGAATGGCGTGACGAGGGGCTCCTGCTGGCGGTGCGCCCGCATGGCGAGAGCGCCGCGATCATCGAGGTCTTCACCGAGGCGCATGGCCGCCACGCGGGCGTCGTGCGGGGTGGCGCCTCGCGGCGCATCGCGCCCGTCCTCCAGCCGGGCGCGCAGCTAGACGTGACGTGGCGCGCGCGCCTCGAGGAGCATATCGGAAGCTTCACCGTGGAGCCCGTGCGCTCGCGCGCAGCCGCGGCGCTCGCCGACCGCCGGGCGCTCGCCGGGCTTTCCGCGGTGACCGCGCTGCTCGCCTTCTGCCTCCCCGAGAGGGCGGCGCACCCGGCGCTCTACCGCCGCAGCGTCGCGCTCATGGACCTTCTGCCCGAGGCGGAGCTCTGGCCGCTGGCCTATCTCCGCTGGGAACTCGCGCTCCTCGAAGAGATGGGCTTCGGCCTCGATCTCTCGGCCTGCGCGGTGACCGGCGCCACCGAGGGGCTGGCCTTCGTCTCGCCGCGGAGCGGCCGCGCCGTGACGCGCGGCGGGGCCGGGGACTGGGCGGATCGCCTTCTGCCCCTGCCGCCCTGCCTCCTGGGGGAAGGCGAGGCGGCGGATGCCGAGGTGGCGCTGGCGCTGGCCACCACGGGCCATTTCCTTCACCACCACCTGGCCCCCCAGATCGGGGACAGGCCGCTGCCGCAGGCACGCCAGCGCTTCGTGGACCTGCTTGCCCGGCAGGCGGCGCGGGCATGAGCGGGGCGCGACCCGGCGAGGTCTCGCTCGGCTTCGAGCCGGGCGCCGCGCCCGAGGCGGGTCTCGCCTTCATCGGACGCATCCGCTCGGACTGGCGCGCCGGCGACTGCCCGCGAAACCTGCGTCAGGCGCGCCAGAGAGGCGGCGGGAACGCAAGGGCGGAGATCGACGCGCCTTACCGTCCGGGGCTCGCGGGGCTCGCGGAAGGCCAGTGGATCTGGCTCCTCGCCTGGTACGGCGCGAAGCGGCGGGATCTCATCCTGCAGGCGCCCGCTCATGCCGACGGCCCGCGCGGCACCTTCGCGCTCCGCTCGCCGGTGCGGCCCAACCCGGTGACGATGCAGCTCGTGCGTATCACCTTCCTGGACTTGGAGGCGGGCGCGCTCGGACTCGACGCCACCGACGCCTATGACGGGACGCCGCTTCTCGACATCAAGCCCTGGCTTTCGGGCGTGGACGTGCGGCCAGAGGGCGCGGCGGGCTGATTCCGGTGCCTTGTGGCCAGGGCCGGGTCGGCGAAGGCCCTGCTCCGCAAAGGGATCCAGGAGTCGGAAGCGAACCGGCGAGGCTTGGGCGAAGCTCGGCGAGACGCGGCGTGGGACGACGTGGCATCCGGTTTCGAAAGCGCGCGGAAGGAGGACTCCTTCGCCGTGGACCGCGCGAGCGGGCAGTTCCGCCGGTGACGAAACGAAAACGCCGCCGTCCCTGTCGGGGCGGCGGCGCTGCGATGGCCACTCCGGGCCCGCCGTGCGTCAGCCGAGAAGCCGGCGGGCGATGACCTGGGCCTGGATTTCCGCGGCGCCCTCGAAGATGTTGAGAATCCGCGCGTCGCAGAGAATGCGGCTGATCGCGTATTCCAGCGCGAAGCCGTTCCCGCCATGGATCTGGAGCCCGTTATCGGCCGCCGACCATGCGACGCGCGCGCCGAGGAGCTTCGCCATGCCGGC
>CAZTGH010000605.1:0-2656 GCA_964612985.1 uncultured Pirellulales bacterium | reverse complement strand
TGACCGAGTTTTGTAGGTTGCTCAAGCTGACGGCCCACGACAGCCTCACCCCCCGGCCCCCTCTCCCTCAGACCTGCGGCGTAAACGACACGCCGCAGGCGGGAGAGGGGGAGGACACAACTGTGAGCGCAGAAGAGACACGTACCAGTTCATCGACAACCACAGCTACTTCCCCCTCCCGCCCGAGATGTCGTTTGTCTCCAGGGAGGGGGTGATCGGGACGTCGCCTTCGGCGAGTCCTGGCGGGGGAGGCCATCCTTCGCGTCTACCTACAAAACTCGGTCACACCCGGGAGCACAGTACACGCAAACGGCCGGCCCTCGCCGGCCGACCGCCTGCCGCGCATTCGCGACCGGGCGCCTACTGCGTCGCCGGGTTGACCCAGGTAAGAGGCATCGTGTGGTTCGTGGCGTCGAAGACAACGCCAAAGACGTTGTTGAGGTCGGTGCGTCCCTTCGCTCCAGTCACGCTCATAAGCACAAGGGCCGGGCCCTCGCTCATCGCCCCGGAGGCGTGGTCGACGACCGGAGGATCGGCCACCGCGATGAGCATGCCCTGCTCGGGCGTACCGGGGTGTGCGGGGATCACGAAGTGCACCGCCAGCCCGTCTCCGGCCATGATACCACTGACCTGCTTCATCTCGATCTTCAGGTAGGGGGCGTCCGTGTCGAGATTGCTCATGTAGATCAGCGCCAGGTTGAATCCGTTCGCCTGGCCGTTGCCCTCATTCATCACACCTACCTGCACCTCAAGGTTCGCCCCCACCGGGCCCTTCTTCACGCCGGTAAGCATAATCTCACGGATCACGAGGTCGGGCCCCTTCTTCAACTGCGAGACAGTAACGCCACCAGGCTGCGCCAGCACCATCGGAGCGTTGCAGGTCAGGCAGAGGCAGACGGCCAGCACTGTGAGCACGCCCCGGGGCCCGGGGCATCGGAGAATAGTCATGGACCCACACCTCTCAATCTGCTCGACCCCGCCCCGCCCCCCCGCCTGTGAAAGCCACAGCGCGGGGCCGCGTCATCACACTTGACTGTATTTCATCAGCCATGAAGCAAACGTTACAGCCCGTGCCGGCTGCGACGCAGGAGGGGCAGTGACAATCGTGGCGTGTACCGCCGGCCCGTACTGCGAGAACAGGCCCAGACGCGTCGCCGCATGGTCTTTGACAGCGTTCCAGGCTTCAAGGTGGGCGCGGTCCCGCGGACATGGCGCCGCGCCCCAGGCTCCGGCCGGGGGCGCGAGGTATCCGCGGGACGACGACTCAATCCGCCAGCTTCGCCGCGGTCTCAGCCACGCGCTTGCCCAGCGCGCGGCAGATGGCAGCCTCCGTCTCGTCCACCTCTCGTCCGGCGTCCTGGTTCGCCAGGTGCGACGGGCCGTAGGGCGTCCCGCCGGATTCGGTGGTCAGCAGTTCCTCGACGCTGTAGGGCACGCCGACGATGATCATGCCGAGGTGGATCATCGGCGGCCACATCGTCAGGTGTGTGACCTCCTGCCCGCCGTGCAGCGAGGCCGTTGAGGTGAAGGTGCCCGCGGGCATGCTGATCAATGCGCCCTCCATCCACAGGCCGGCCATGCTGTCGAAGTAGTTGCGCATCGGCGCGGCCGCGTTGCCGAAGCGCGTGGGTGAGCCGAAGCAGGCGCCATCGGATGCCGCCAGGTCCTCCGTGCTGGCCGCCGGGTACTGGTCCATCAAACGCTCGTGGGTCGCCTGCCACGCGTCATCGTTCTTGCGGACCTCTTCGGGCGTGCAGGTGTCCACCGTCAATGCCGGCATCGCCTCGGCACCGTCCACCTGCTCCACGCCCTCCGCCACGTACCTCGCCATCTGCTCCACGTTGCCGTACCGGCTGTAGAACGGTATGTAGATTCTCATATGCGTCCCCTTCCGCCCGGGGCCACGGGGCTTGCCCCGAAAGACTCAGTGCGCATCCGCCGATCCCCCACACTCTCGGATTCGCCCTGTGCCGCCGGCCTCCTGCCCGCGGGAGGGGACCATCCTCTCAAGCCCCGCCGATCGTGACCGTTCGCTCCATGCGAGCGGCGGCCGAGGCGCTCAGATCCATCTGCGCGACGGGCAGACGCAGTGCGAGGCCGGGGCGCCCCTCCAGCATTTCGAAGCTGCCTCCCTGGCTTTCGCAGATCCGACGCGCGGCCTCAAGGGACAGGTCAACGACGCTCAGGCAGTCGGCTCGGTTGTCCAACCCCGAGTCATCGGACTGGATGAGCACCGAGCACTGGATCAGCTTCTCGCCATCCTCGCTCCGGGCTTCCTCGAGCCCTGCCACGATCCGTTCGCCCGGTCGTGCCAGAGAGATCATCGCGCGCAGCGAGCCGACCACCGCCTGGCGCAGAGCCTGATGGTGCCCGCGCACCGGCGAGACCGCTTTCGCCGCGTCCAGCACAAGCCACGTGCCCGCCGACTGCGCCTCTCCGGCAAGGTCCCGCACGGCCTGGCGCGCGACCTGGTAGAGGTTGACGGTGGCTGCAGCGGCAGCGCTGCCGGAGTCGCTGCTGGCGACGACGAGGAAGTCGTCGAGCAGCCCATCGATGCGGGTCGCCTGCTCGGAGATGATCCCGAGCATTTCGTCCCGCACCCCGCGCTCTGTCTCGTTGGTGAGCAGATACTCGGCCGCGGCGCCTACCGATGTCA
>CAZTGH010000604.1:0-2659 GCA_964612985.1 uncultured Pirellulales bacterium | reverse complement strand
CCTCCAGACGCAGCTTCTTGACGTCGACGTCCAGATTCTTCAGGACCGTCGCGCCGACCCCGCTGCCTTCTTTGACCAAGCCCAGGAGGATGTGCTCGGTCCCGATGTACTCATGATTGAACCGCTGGGCCTCCTGATTGGCCAGGGCCATCACTTTCCGTGCTCGATCTGTAAAGCGCTCAAACATATTCGCTAAATCCGCTCCAAAGAATGTTGCTCTTCGTCCAGTTTCTGCGGCCCAAGAACCACCCCAGATTCCCTGCTTGCTCCCACATTATCTCATGCCTGTCGTCTTCTGTCAACTCAGCGAATCCGATACCGGTCCACCGTCCGGACCGTGGGGATCGCTGGCGAGTGCAGTACGCAGTCATCATTTATATGACGTAAAGGCCCTCCGTGTTCATCTGGGCCAGGGAGCTACCCCCTGGATGAAGTAGGTATCGGCAAAATCGCCCGGAAACTTTCCCCGTCGGCGGCCCAAAACGCATCTTTGTTGGATTCCCGCGCGCAGGCGTACTCGGTGTCGGAGAAATTCTCGGATTTTTCGGGACCATTGGAATCGGTCGATGCTCGTCCATCCGGCGTCGCAACCCCGGTGGACCCCGTTCGCAGCCGGCCTCTCAAGCTTCGGCCGCCGAACGGCAGTGCCCCCCATGCGGGCTATTTGTCGTCGCGGTTGCTCTCTTCGAGCAGCTTGCGCAGATAGGCGTTTTCACGCCGGGTCGCTTCGAGATCGAAGGCCTGATACTTGATGCACACCCGAAGGTAATCGAGCAGTTCCTGAAGCGTATCGATGCTCTTCTGGAGTTCTTTGCGATTGGCCTCCGCCTGCTTGGCAAGGTCCGCCAATTTCTTGTGGTTCGGATCGGTGCTCTCGCCGAACTGCTTGACCAACTCGTTCAGCGCCCCTTCCAGACTGGCCTCATCCATTGGATCCTCCTCCAGTGTACTGCTCATCAGCATGATGCCGCCCCATGTTCATAGACCTATTGTACCACAGAGGAGCCCGGAAAAGAAGCGCATTTGGAGTGGTTTTGGTCGGTTGCCGCCGATCCCGCACGAAAAACCACGCCCGCCGTAGCGCATGCCGAACGTGCGGGCTGGACGCTGTCTGTCGGGCGGATACTCTGTGTCGATTATGACGGCGGGCGCCGCTGCCGATATCCTTCGGCAACGTAGCCGATCCTCTGGCGGATCGCCGGTCTCAGCGCGGTCGGGTCGCACCCAGCAGGCTCGGCGAACCCGCCGTCGGCGTAAGCAATCCCAGCATCAGCGGATGGCGGCCGTCTTTGCAGAAGTCCGCCTCTGAGTCTCAGCTAGCTTTCCGACTGGGGGTTCATCACCCGCCCGAAAAATAGAATACTGCCCGAAGTGTCTTCCCGAATCATGAAGATGAACGGACGGTCCGCCCGAAACACGGGCGTTCGATCGGGTCCCACCGAGGTTAGCTTCATCACGGCGCCCGTAGCGGCTGCCGCCTCCGTGCCTTCCTCGTTGACGTCGATGTAGGCCTGATGGATCACCGCCGAAAGGAACAGGTTCCGCCTTCCCGTCATCCCCGAGAAATCCGCATCATCGCTGAAGGCCCGCGCCATGCCCATCGACCGCAACACGCCCTGCATACTGAACTTACTGGTCATCTCGAACTTCGGCACCGAGACGATCACCTCCCGCTCCCCCAAGCGATTCACCCAGTCTTCGAGATTCCCTCTGCTGAGTTTCTGTTCGATCCGCCCGATGCCGTCCGCCTCGCTCGGCAGCAGAATGATCATCGACAGCTCCTCGCCCACGTACGGAAGCCGCAGCACCTGCAACTCGTCGGTCTGGGCGTAGCCGAACTCCGCCCTCTGGTTCATCATCGGCACCTGCACCGTCTGGCCCCCAACCAGCGTAAACGCAGCCTCCTGCGTCCGCTCTTCCTGGAACTGGCGGGCCCAGTCCCCTTTGAAGTAGATGGCGTTGGTCAGCACCAGCCGGGTCATCACGTCTACCGTCCCCGGACTCAGCAGGTCCTGGATCTTGCCGTTGGTCTGCTCTTCGACCCATGCGTTGATCCTCTGCCGCACCTGCTCCGTGGCCGCGACGAAGTCCACGTTCCGCACCCGCCCCTCGTACTGCGACTCGACGAACTCCACGAACGAATCGAGGAAATCAAAGTCCTCCTGGGCCCACAGCGCGTTGGCGATCCGCAGCTCATACGCCTCCTCGCTGCCCTGTTCGTTCAGGTCCCGCATGATCTGCCCGAACGCCGCCGCGAACTCCTCCGGCGTCATCGGCTCCTCCGCCATCCCCAGATCCGACAGCACCTCGGGCGCCGTGGGATACCGCAGCGCCCGCGCCATCTGCTCCGCCGTCGCGTCCCGCGCCCCCGCGTAGACCATCGCCAGCGCCGTCGAGACGCTGTAAGGGCTGAAAAAGAGGTTCTCCTCGCCGCCGCGCAGCTTGCTGTAGAGCTCCAGAGCGAATTGATTGTTCCCGTTGACCACCATCTCGCGCGCCACCGGTCGCACCTCCACCTCCTCCTCCTGCCCGCCCGTCGCACAACCCACACACGCGATCCCCGCCATTACCAACAGTATGGTCCGTAACCCGTTCATGGCCCCATCCTTACAAAAGAACCCTTCTGCTCTCCTGGACGCCTATTGTACGGCGCCGGTTG
>CAZTGH010000603.1:0-2665 GCA_964612985.1 uncultured Pirellulales bacterium | reverse complement strand
CTTGGGCGGCGTACGGGTGTACTGGTACGCCAGGGTCGAGATGAGCTTGTCGGGGTAGTCCTTTGCGATGTCGCGTGCAATGGCGTTCAGGAAGTGGATCATCGTGCCCGCGTGGGAGCCCTCCTTCTCGTCCAGCGCGGCGCACGCGGGGCAGGTGCAGCAGTTCCGCCAGTCGTTCTGCGAGACGCTGAAGATGGTGGCGTCGGGCGCCTTCTGGATCCACTCGCGGACCGTCTTCTTGGCGATGGCGAGCACTTCGGGGTTCGTGAGGCAGAGCTGGGTCCGGCCCCCGACCCGCTTGCCGTCGATCATGGAGAAGTACTCGGGGTGCTTGCCGAAGTGCTCGTCGGGGCTCAAGATGGCATTGAACGTGTGGACGAAATGGGAGTAGGCGATCTTCCCGCCCCGCTTCGCGTCCAGCCGCGTCTGCGTGCCGTTGACCTTGTTCCGCACCGCCCAGTCCGCGTCGCGGGAGCAGGGGTAATCCGTCGAGCGATACTCCAGCGGCGGGACGTGGCGCTTGTGGACCCACAGGATGTCGAAGGTGCCGCTCTTCGGGACCACCGTGCACTCGGGCGTGAACCAGCGGCAGCCGCAGTGGTCTTCGAGGAAGGTGTAGGCGGCATAGAGCACGCCACGGCGATTGCCGGCGAGGACGAGGACGTCCCCCCTGGTCTGGATGTGGACGCCTTCGTGACCGAGGCCATCGAAGTCGATGGTGAGGCCGAGCTTCTCGAGCGCGGCCATGCACCTGCCGACGAGGACGGGGGTCTGAGCGTCGAGCTTGCTCTCCGCCACGATCGGCAGGTCCGAGCCGGTGAGCTTCTCGATGTGCGCGTTCAGGTCATTGGCCGCAAATCGTTCCTGCGGCGTCGGCTTGTCGGGCAGGACGATGGCGTGGGTGTCGGGCGAGAGAGCTTTGCTCCCGATGCGGATGACGCAGTTGCCGAGGTTCTTGCGGCGCTCCGCGACGGCGGCGCGGGCAGCGGCGAGCTTGTTGCCCATGCCTTCCAACTCCTTCCTGCCGGCTGCATTCGGCGGGCAGCGTTCGAGGAGCGAGGCGAACTGGCGGTCGAGGGCGCCGAGCGCCGCCTCGCTTGCGCGGCACGACGCGTTGTCGCGCGCCTCCCGGATCTGGCGCTCGGCCCGGGCCACGTACGCGCGGGCCGCGTGGACGCCGAAGTTCGACACCGCGAGCGCGTCGAGACACAACGCGAGCTGCTCCTCGGGCGACGCCGATCCGCACAGCTCGGCGAACCGCTGCGGGCCCATGCCGTAGCCCAGTCCGCCGTGCGCGACCATGCGCTTCACGTGCTCGCGCCGCTCCGCCGGGTCCTCCGCTCGCTGCGCCAGGAGGCAAGCGAGGTCGGCCTTCACGTAGTCGGTCGATGCTTCGGCGAGTGCCTTGGCCTTTGCCACATTGCCCTGCGCCAGGTGCCAGCGGATGCGCAGCTCCGTCTGCTGCGGGTCCCTGGAGAGCTTGCCCAGGATGGCCTGCATGGTGTCTTCGGGCGAGCGGATCTTCTCGACCGTCACGTCGTCGATCCACGCCTCGGCATTCGACGCATCGATCTGCGCGAGGGGATGGAAGTAGACGTAGCCGTTCGGCGAGACGAAGGTGACCTCGATCTTCTTCCACTCCGGCAGATCCCCGAGCCACACGCTCGCCGACCAGCGCCAGTCGAAGGAGTTCCAGGAGTAGACGTAGAGCCCGTAGAGGTTGCCCTTGCCCGGCTTTGCCCGCACGTAGCCTGTGGCCCGGTATGTGGCGAAGGGCTCGACCGCCAGCCGGCCGCCGATGGCGCTCCAGTGCTGTTGGGCTGTGACCTTCAGATGGCCCGCGCGCTTCCCCGAACGGGCCACTCCGGCGGTGCCCGTCTTCTCGAAGCTGGGGTCGGGATGGAGGTTCGCTCCCCAGGCAGCCCCGGCGGCCAGCGCCAAGGCAACGAGAGCTCGATTCATGGCCGTGGCTCCTGAGCGTGTCTCCGGCATGTTCTCAGAAGCTATGATAGCCGAAAGCGAGGGAGTTGGCCAGCGCAACCCCCAAGGCCAGGGCGTCGCGTCCCCCAGAACGCGACGCCCCAGCCGCCATACGCGGGTGCACGCAGTCAACTCGGGGTGGAGTGTCGGCGCCTAGTTGAGATACGGGGCGCCGTTGTTGGCCGCCAGAGCCAGCCAGGTGAGGGCTGCCGCCGTCAGCAGAAGCAGCACGGAACGGAGGGACACTTCACGGGAACGGGTTCGCAGTTCGTAACGCATCGGGGCTCACCTCGGAACATCAGGTTTGCCTGTAGCTCCACTGGTGGAGAGGAGCAATCAGCGTGCCGACTCGCGGGAATTCCGGCATAGGAGCTCCTTACGTGTAGCAATGGCCAATACTTACGGCTTCGGAGATTCCGCAGCCGACGTCGGGCACACGGTCTGCGGCGTTCGGCTGTGGCAGACAGCCGCGCCACTGCTTGTCTGCTGGAGCTTGCAGCCGGGTCGCTCGCTCAGTTGTCGGGGAGTGTGACCACGTCGCCGCTTCGGCTCGATTCGTAGGCGGCCAGGAGTGCACGGTGGATGGCCCGGCCATCGTGGTGGTCGATGGCTGGACGGCGGCCGTCGCGGATGGCGGCCACGAAGTCCTGGACGAGCGGCCCCATCCCGCAATCGCCGTAGGGCA
>CAZTGH010000602.1:0-2690 GCA_964612985.1 uncultured Pirellulales bacterium | reverse complement strand
GCTGAAACACAAATTCCGCAAAATCTGATAGAACCACGGAAAAAACTTCTCCTGGCTGTTGAGCTGGTCGAAATGCTTGTACGCCCGATAAAACGCCTCCTGCGACAGCTCCAGCGCGTCCTCGCGATTGCCCACCAGGCCCAGCGCGATAAAGTACGCGTCCCTCATGTGCCGCTTCACGAGGGCCTCGAACGCCTCGCGCGGACTCCGGTACGAGCCCCACAGCACCGCCGTTTCTTGTTCACATACCCCGTCCAATTGCGATACTCCCGAATCCCCCCAGGAAATCCCAGTTGGATCGTACTCTTCGTTTCTGTCTCTATAGACTCTCAACCCCCGGATTTCTTCGAAAAATCGCCCCCGCCCTCCACATTTTGTGTCTGCTAAGATATTGGGGCATCAATGTCTTCCAGACGCTGAGGACCCGGCGAGGCAGCCTCAAACCCGCAGGGCTTGGGGATGGCTCAAAGCCCTGCCCTGCCCTGACACGGAAGCGCCACTCGCATCCGCCGTCCCCAAGACGGGTAGGGTGTGCCGTGCACACCTTCGCTGCATGCAGCGCGACCGTCGCGACAGCATCGCCCATAAGACACAAGCCCAATGCCTCTACCATGCTGTTGGCCCAAAGCGGCAAATGCCGGGGGCTTGGGGGCTGGCCCCCAAGGACCATTGTTGGCAAATCAAAACGTTGGGCTCGGCATCCGCCAGGACCAATGTCGCCTCGGCAACCTTGTGGTTCTCACGCGCGTATCGCACCTGGGCCGAGCATTCATCGCTCATCGACGATCGCCCCCTTCTCGACCTCCGCCTCTCCGCTCAGGCAAGCGTCCAATTCCTGACAGATGCGTCGTTTCTGCTCTTCCGTAGCCACCATACCAGCCGATTATACCTCCCCCCGATCCCAATGTCATCGACCAACATCTCCGACGCCACGCACGTGTGGGCAGACGCAGAGCGGGGCCTCAGGGACAAAGGCTCTGCCGCCAGGCACCCCGAGCGCCCCACCAGTCCGCCGGCAACGGCACTGCCGGTGCTCTCACACCATGCTGTTGGCGAAATGCGAAAAATGCCAGGGGTCCGGGGACAGCGTCCCCGGTCTTCCCCCTCGGGTCCCCACCTTCCCCGACATCTCGGTAATCAACCGATTGACCTTCATCCACGAAGGCGGACTCCACACCGTGCCGATGATCTTGACGTCGGGATTCAGCTTGCGGATCCCTCGCCCGAAATCGACGAAAATCTGTGCCCGCCCCGATCCCACGCCCAATCCCACACCCGGCGCATGACGTGTCTGTTGAGATATTGGGGCATCGGTCTTTTCCAGTCGCTGACGGGCCGAGGTGGCATCCATGGTGTTTTCACACACCGAGCACACTACGAACGCAGCGCAGACGGGCGATTTGGAGATTTGAATTTCGTGCTTCGAGGCTGTTTCGAGTTTCCTACTTCAAATTTCGAATTTGTCCTCCATGGGTGGCAGCGGCAAACGCAACGCAGTGGAGTCTGCCGATGGCTCAACGCTCTGGTCGTTCGCCATCGGCCATCCCTCGCGTGCCGATACCGCACCGCCATTCCCTGTCACTGGTCGATCTCCTCCGGAAAATTCAGGTACGCGAACTCCCCCTGAAGCTCCAGCGCCTTGCGGTCCCGCGCCTTGGCCGCCTCCACCTCGTCCTCGAACACGCCCAGATAGTGCGTCTTGCCATTGTGCTTGATCGCCGCCTGCCACTTGTCCCGATGCGGATACACGCCCTTGAACCGCGACCGCCCGCCGCGAGGAGGCTTGTTGTGCTCGTTCTGCTGAGGCGTGCACACCCGCAGGTTCGCCGCCCGATTGTCCGCCCGGTTGCCGTTGATGTGATCCACCGGCATCCCCTTCGGCGCGTGCACGACCTCCCGATGCATCAGGATCGTCCCGCCCGGCACCGACCGCCTCGCGTAGAACCCGTCGCCGCTGGGACATGCGTTCCACCGGTATTTGTTCAGCCGCTCGTAATCGGCCGCATCCACGATCGCGAACTTCCCCCGCGTCAGCGGAATGTAGCGGATCTCCTCATTCGGCGGCTCCGGCGGCTCCCCCCGCACCGGCGCCGCCCGTCGCGGCCGAAAATTCCGACACGTCCCCATCGGCCACACATCCCGATGCTCCCCTGGGCTCTCCGGATGATTGAAACAGCTCATCGACGCCGGCCACCGCGCCATGAGCCCCCGGAACGTCTGCCCCTTCGATGCCGGAATCCCGAACAAACAATGGAAACACGTCCGTTCCGACCCGTCGCACGCCTCCTGCCGGACTTTCGAACCTCGCTTCTTGGCCTTGCGTCTCATAGCCACCTCCGTACCAGGGTTTCATCTTCGGGCGACCCAAAAAAAGGTCCGCCTCTACCCTTGGACGGTGTTGCGTGTTCTGACCGAATTTTCCCCCGGTTTGCGCGGCCTCCGCCGCCGTAAGTGCCTGATCGCAAAGCAATAAAAAAAAATTGCATGTCACGCGCCATTCTGCATTTGCCTGTTGCACGTTCTGACCAACCCCCTTTTTCACTTTTGCCCAAGACGCCCCCAAACGTAGCGACGAGCCATCCCTCGCCCTATGCCCCTCCGCCTCCGTCTGCCGCCCCCGTTGTTCGCCGCCGGTAGGGACGAGGCATGCCTCGCCCTCATACCCCCCCGAATCCCACGGACTCTACCGC
>CAZTGH010000601.1:0-2714 GCA_964612985.1 uncultured Pirellulales bacterium | reverse complement strand
AAGGGGAAAAACAGAACTGCGTCGATCAAATTTACAGAAAGGATCTTACACTACCGATTGCGGGATTATTCGACCATGTTAAGGGAATGGCACCGTGCCTTTCCGACCCGGTGCTGGACTGGTAATTTAAAGAAGGTGCTCCCGTTTCAGAAGGGGTAAACTGTCCCACATTGTTTTTAAGAACAGCAAACCCCACCACATCCAAAATAGAACGCCCGTTTTCTTTTTGCTTTGCCCCAACATGCCTATTAAAAAGCTCGACTAAATAGTCACCAACACGAGTGTAAGGACCATATCTAGTTCTCACTGTGGGGCTAATATTCGGACCTCTGCCTCGCATTCTTTGTGAATACTCATCCCAAGTAGTACCCATATTTGGTATATTCCCAGGGATGATATTGAAAGGGACGTTTTGCGGATTAGCAAGGAGAGCACTAGCTGCATCGAGATCGCCAGCCATGTTGTTTTCGGCAAAGTTAGCTGGATGCCAGGTCCCGATCCACCACACTACGAGTTTATTTGCAATAGTGGGGTCTTTCAATAGCGCCAGGGCGACATTCGTAAGATTTCCATCAGCATATATATTGAGCTTACGGCTTGAGGTTGCATGCGCGCGCTGGATGATGAAATTGACCGCATCAGATCCGTCAAAAGTTGGATTATTAACATGGTCTTTTACTGACCGGTAGTTTCCGGCTGGGCCTTTGAGGACCGGAACATTGGAAGAAGCGCACAATCGGGCAACAGTTACCGCTTCGTTGAAATGGTCATCGATATCTTGATCACGATCAGTACGATGGGGTCCATCTGAGCCACGATTGACCGTGATGCCCTCTACCTCAAAATGGTTGCCACTGAAAAGCGCATACGTTATAGCGGCCTGATCATCAATCTCAGCCATGGCATCAGTATCAACAATCAGCCGAATCTTCTCTTGCGCAGCGGCAGTCGGCGACAGCAGCAGGATGGTGAGCAAAGCCACCAGCAGGGACGCACAAGTTTTCATGGTCTTGTCTTTGTTTGACATGCTATTTCTCCTTCATTGATTGGGTATTGCCTTCGCCCGGGCGATCCAGGCCGCATCGCCGTAGACCGCGGCCTGACTGTAGTCAAAGGGCTTGAAGCCGGTCTGCTTGATGACCTCGTCAGAAGCGAAGCGGAAATCGCGATTCTCCGGGTCCACAAATTTCGGGTCGGCGATGACCGAGCCTTGGTCCAGGCCCATGGCGCGCCACTGGTCCCAGGACTTGCCCTTGAAGGTGAAACTCTGCCCGCCCGCGCGCCAGTAGATGTTGTTTTTCATGTCCACCTTCAGCTGGTCGCTCCAGCGATAAGGGTCCAGGAGCACGCCCTGGTCGAAGTAGAAAATGTTGCGATCGAAGGTCATGGATAGATGGGCCTCGGCTTTCGAGACCCCCACCTGCCCAACCTGGCTGAAGGCCAGAATGTTATTGCGGAGCGTGTTTTCCCGGCCGAAGTGCTGGTGGAAGCCCCCGTCCGTGACGTTGTACACCAAGTTGTTCTCAAGCAGGATGTTTGAGCTACCCTCGTCGGTGTATAACCCCCATCCGCCGTAGCCCCAACAGTAAACGTCGTGAATGACGTTGTGGCTGATGACTGTGCCGTCGGAGATGCCCAGGGAATAAACCCCGCCCATGTCACTCTGGCGCCGCTGGCCCAGGTTGTACAAATGGTTGTAGCTGATGTTATTGCGCTTCGCTATGCTATTGCCGTAGCCAAAGGTCAAACCCACAAACACGCCTGTATAGTAGAAGTCGCTGATGTCGTTGTGTGTGACGTTGTTGTCGTAGCTATGGCCGATCCACACGCCCACGCCTTCGGATATGAAGCGGCCTCCGTTCCGGATGATGTTATTGTCCAGTGTGATGTGATGAGTCTGCTCGGCGGTATTGCTTCGAATACTGGTTTCGCCGATCCGCACTCCGCCCGCGCCCAGGTCGCGGAGCAGGCAACGCTCCATCCTGGACTGGCTGCAGCCCCGCCGGAACCACAGGCCGTGGGCGGCCACGTGCGCGATTTCGCAGTCCTGGAACACGACATTCCGGGCCCCGTCGAGCATCACGGCGGCCTCACCGAGTCCCATGGCGGCTAGGCCCTGACCGTAGCCCTGGGCCGGTGTGAGCCACTGGCTGTGTTCGAAGGCCAGGCCCTTGAAGTGGATATGCTCCACGAAGCTGCCGCCCGCGGGGTCGCCCTGGATATACAGGAGCCGGCTGACCACGGGCGCGACGAATTCCAGGGAGGCGGGATCTTCGCCCGGCCGCGGCTTGTAGTAGAGCTTTCCATCCCGAGCCAGGAACCATTCGCCGGGCTCGTCCAGCGCGGACAGGAAATTTTCCAGGTGGAAGTAGCCTCTACTATTCCAGGCTAAATCCTTCCAAAGGTTCCAGGGGCGAAGGGCCTGGATGCCCTCGGTAATGATGGTGCGGCTGCCCGCGTCGATGGCGCTGATGAAGCGGCGTGTGTTACTCCAGGAGTGGGACACCGACAGTTGCACATCGGCGCGCTGCGCCGGGCTCAGCGGAGTAAGTAACGAGATCACCTGCTGATCCACGGTGCTGGTCTGCCGAAAGCGGCCCTTGCCCAGGTCGGTCTCGACCACGTCCTCAAAGAAAAATGGGTCGATATCGGGATTCCTGGCTCGCTGTTTAGAGCCTGGGAATGCTGGCAGCCTGGCTATCTCCTCCCAATTG
>CAZTGH010000600.1:0-2716 GCA_964612985.1 uncultured Pirellulales bacterium | reverse complement strand
GTCATCAAGCGAAATGGATGACATGCTGCGAGGCGGCGCCCAGTGGGCGGTCGAGCAGGGCTACGGCACCCAGGACGACCTGGCCCATATCGAGGAGGATGGGCGGATGGCGGGCGCCGAGCCGCGATACGTCTCCGATCATGCCAAGCAGCGGCAGAAGGACCAGGTCGGCACGCTTGGCTCCGGCAATCACTACCTCGAAGTCCAGCGCGTCGCGGCGCTCTACGACGATACGATCGCACAGGCTTTTGGCCTGGACCTGAACAGCGTCGTCGTCACCATCCATTGCGGTTCGCGCGGCCTGGGCCATCAGGTAGCGACCGACTTCCTGCCCCGCATGGTCAAGGCCGCCAGGAACGAGGGCATCGAGCTTCCCGAGAAGGAGTTGGCCTGCGCGCCGATCCATTCGGACCTCGGCAGGCAGTATTTCGGTGCCATGAATGCAGGCGTCAACTGCGCCGTCGCCAATCGACAGGTTCTGACGCATCTGGTGCGCCAGGTCTTCTCGGACGTACTGCCTAAGGGCGAGATCAGGCTGCTCTACGACGTCTCGCACAACACCTGCAAGGTCGAGGAGCATCTCGTCGACGGCAAGCCGCGGGATCTCCACATTCACCGCAAGGGCGCCACGCGGGCGTTCGGACCGGGCCATCCGGCCCTGCCCGCCGACCTCCAGCAGACGGGCCAGCCCGTCCTGATCGGCGGGACCATGGGCACCGCCTCCTATATCCTCGCGGGCACGCGGACGGGGATGGACCTGTCGTTCGGGTCCTGCTGCCATGGAGCCGGGCGGGCGATGAGCCGCAAGCAGGCCACCAAGCGCTGGCATGGCAAAGACGTCGTGATGCACCTGGCCCAGAAGGGCATCGTCATCAAGGGCGCTTCGCTTCGCGGCGTGGCCGAAGAGGCCCCCGGCGCCTACAAAGACGTCACCGTCGTCGTCGACGCCACCGAGAAGGCAGGCCTGGCCAGGAAGGTCGCCCGCCTCGAACCCCTCATCTGCGTCAAAGGCTAACCATCGGGGACCGCCGTCGCCAGGCAGAGTTTGGGACTGTCGCACGATGGTTTTGGTGAAATCGGTCTGATCGCAACAACCGATGATCTGCCTCAACCCTTTATTCAATCGAAGGTTAGAAATCACTCACGGCTACCGGAAACAATCGAGCAACAATCGAGCAACGATCAGACAACCAGCAAACAACCACTATCAAGAATGAGAAGAATGAAAAGAATGAGAAGAAGTATCTCTCTCTTTCGAGAGAAGAGAGTTGGGTTGTCTTGTGGTGAGAGTTCGTAGGGTGTGCCGAATCCAAAACCCCAATGCGGCACTTGTCCGGTGGGGCCCTGCATGGTAGAATCTCGTCCCTCGCGGCTGCGGGACATCGGGCCGCACATCGGCTTTGTAAAGAAAGGAGCATCGCCATGCAGACACGCCTGTTACCCAGATTCACCATCCTCTCTCTCGTAGCACTCCTGTGCGCCCTGGCAGGTACCGCGGCCGCCGAGCCCTTGGCGACCTTCACGGTCCACGCCGGGGAGCACGCCCGCATCGATACCCCCGTTTCGGCCTCTCTGGTCGGGCTGACCGATCTGGCCTCGCTGTGTCTCGAGGAGGTCAAAGGTGCGCAACGGATCGCGGTGCCTGCCCAGGTCGAAGCGGGACCGACTCCGAAACTGTGGTGGATTCTCAGCGGCAAGACCGAGGCAGGGCAGAGCCGCACCTTCGAACTGGTCCGAGGCAAACCCGCCGCCGATGGCATGGTTAAGGCGGTCAAGGGCGACAAGGCCCTGGACCTGGAAATGGGCGGCGCCGAGATCCTGCGCTACCATCACGCGGTCGTGCCGCTGCCCGACGAGCTCGGACGCATGCCCGAGGCCAAACGCAAGCTCTATGCCCGCAGTGGGTTCATCCATCCGTTGTGGTCGCCCGCCGGCACGGTGATGACCGACATCCATCCGCCGGACCATTTCCACCACATGGGGCTCTGGATGCCCTGGACGCATACGCGCTACGAGGGCAAGATGGTCGACTTCTGGAACGTGGGCGATGGCACCGGTACCGTCCGTTTTGCCGACTATCTCTCCACGACCGACGGTCCCGTCTACGGCGGGTTCCAGGTCGAGCAGGAGCACATCGCTCGCCAGACCAGCAAGGGCGAGCAGGTGATCCTCAAGGAGGTCTGGGACGTGCGTGCCTACAACGTCGGTGGTCCCGACGAAGGCTACTGGCTGATCGATTTCAAATCCACCCAGCGCTGCGTCGCGGATGAACCGCTGATCCAGGAAGAGTACCGTTACGGCGGCTTCGGCTACCGTGGCGCACGGCAGTGGAAGGGCGACACCGCCGCCTATCTGACCAGCGAGGGCAAGACCCGCAAGGACGGACACGCCACCCGCGCCCGCTGGTGCGACGCCTCGGGTAAGATCGACCAATGGGAGGGCATCACGTTCTACAGCCATCCCGCGAACTTCCAGCACCCCGAGCCGATGCGGATCTGGCCCGAATTCCAGAACAACATCTTCTTCAATTTCTGCCCCTCGCAGGCGGGCGAGTGGGAGATGAAGCCGGGCGAGGACCACGTCTTCCGCTACCGCATGTACGTCCACGAGGGCCAGATCCAGGTGCCGGTGGCCGAGCGGATCTGGAACGATTACGCCAATCCGCCCCAGGTCGACGCTCAGTTCGCCAAACCCGAGAATGCGACGGTCCTGTTCG
>CAZTGH010000599.1:0-2726 GCA_964612985.1 uncultured Pirellulales bacterium | reverse complement strand
AGGCGGGAGCGAGGGACGACAGGGTGCCCTGCCGATATCACCGGCCATCCCGAAGGTCCTCCCGTCGGGTGATATACAGCGCATTCAACGGTAACCAAAGGAAAAAATCATCCGCAATCACTGCGATTTAACCGGCGAACCGTCTTTGACGCCCGCCCCTTCCTTGCCTACAGGGATCTCGATTTTTTGGGTCTCGGGCTGCATTTTTTCGATAATTGTGGCGTGGTAATGCTCTTCCTGCAATCCGCGGTAGAGGCTGTAGCACATGATCAACAAGACAATGGTGAACGGCAGGCCTGTAGCTATGGACGCGCTTTGCAGGGCGACCAGACTGCCTCCCATGAGCAGCACCGCGGCGCAGACCCCCTCGATCACGGCCCAGAAAATACGCTGGGGCACCGGCGAATCGAGTTTTCCTCCGGAGGTGAGATGATCGACCACCAGCGAGCCGGAATCCGAAGATGTCACAAAGAAGATTGTTACCAGCAATACGGCAATGAAGGATGTAAGCTTCGCAAACGGAAAGCTTTCCAGCATCACAAAAAGCGCAGTTGAGACCTCCTTATTGACTGCGCCGGCGATATCGGTAACCCCGGTGATCTGAAGCCAGAGGGCCGACCCGCCGAAAGATGACATCCACAGAAAGGACAGCAGAGTCGGGAAAACCATGACGCTGAGAATAAATTCACGCACGGTGCGGCCCTTGGAAATTCTGGCTATGAACATGCCTACAAAGGGAGACCACGAGATCCACCATCCCCAGTAAAAAATAGTCCAGGGATTCTGCCAGCTGCTTCCTTCCGCCCCGTAATAAGTCTCCACCCAGAAACTCAGTTGCGGCAGGTTCTGGATATAGAAGCCTATATTCTGCGTAAATGCTTTCAGTATATATACGGTCGGGCCCACCAGTAAAAGAAACACCATAAAGACGCCTGCAGTGTACATATTAGCCCTACTCAACGTCTTAACCCCCTTATCCAGTCCCGCAGCCACCGATAGAACGGCAAAAAGGGTAATCACCCCTATTAGCAGTACGGCAAACTCCGTTGAATTAGGAAGGCCGAACAGATAGTTGAGCCCTGAAGAAACCTGCATGACGCCCAAACCAAGCGAAGTGGCCAGGCCGAAAAGAGTAGCCAAAACAGATAACACATCAATAATATTACCCCAAAAACCATATATCTTATCGCCTATGAGAGGATAGAATATTGACCTTATTGTTAATGGCAAACCCCGGTTATATGCAAAAAAAGAAAGCGAAAGTCCCACAAGAGCATATATGCCCCAGGGATGAATCCCCCAATGATAATAGGTGAGGCCCAGAGCGACCTGGGCTGACTGTGCTGTCTCCGCCGGCACATCGAACATAGGGGAAGGGGTCATATAGTGGAATACCGGTTCCGCCACGCTCCAGAACATCAGCCCTATACCCATACCGGCGCTGATGAGCATGGCATACCAGCTGAAAGTGCTGAACTCCGGCAAAGCATCCGGTCCGCCGAGTCTGATCTTACCGTAATCGCTTGAGGCTATCAGCACCATAACGATCACAAAAAAGTTGGCAGCCAGGATATACAGCCAGCCGAACGAGTTGCCGATACCGTCAAGGAGGCTTTGGAAAAAAGCAGCCGACTGTTCCCTGAATAAAATGGTCAGCACAATAAACGGCAGGAGCAGACCGCCCGCTGCCAGGAAGACCTGTGGGTGCAGATCGAACCCAAAACCCCTCCAATTGGTCTCCCCGGGCTTGTGACCTTGCGATTCATCATAATAACTTGCAGTGGGGATTATTTGCAGACCGCGAAAAGTTTTCCGTTCTTTAATGGATTTTTCTTTCTGCTTCTCCCAGTGTTCTCGGGCCATCTCAATGGCTTTGTGCTGGTAAGTACGCTCTTCTCTTTTCTTTTTCTTCCTTCGCGTCTTAGCCATTTTTGTCCCCTATTTTATTTTTATCATGCAATAAAAATGCATTAAATAAAGGGAAACCCTTGTCTACATAGTACATTGCACGAAAGGCCTAATGGCCGGAACGGACGACAGAAAGGCAGTGTTAAAGGCTCAGACGGCCGTTCCCGTGTCCTTCACTCACTTTCGACGAAAATCAGAAAGTAATTATTTCGTATCCTTTATCACGGTATGATGACATGCCGGGATGGCCGGACATATCGTCAAGCAGGGTCAGCCCCTGCCCCTTTGCCGCCTCAAGGGTTCCAAGTTTACTTGAACAGGCCTTGCAAACTCCCTCAACAAGACCCGCCTCCAAATTCTTTTTCCACAATCCATTCAAAGGATTGCCGGATTTTGCCAGTTCGGGAATCAGTTTGACCGAAGCGCCTTCGATGATGATTTTCACTTCATATCCCTTGGCCTCCATGTCCAATGCGTTCAAAAGCACATGGATGAAGCACATTGGATCGCCGTTAAAAACAAACAAGGCAAGTTTTTTCATGATTCAACTCCTTTATTTTTTTGGTTTTACCCGCGCTTACCCAGCAGACTGCACATCCGGCTTCTGCGTTTCTCCGGCCCGGCCGACCAGGCTGGTGCCGGACTTGATCAAATACCATCCGGATACCAGTGTCGCTCCCGGCATCCCGTGAGGGTCGGACCGGGAAGAGATGAGCGCTTAAAATGGGTTGCCTGGGCGCCTACCTTTTATCAGTCAGCTCTAATGGCGGATCCCATTCAGTCACGCCGGGGGCGGGACGGCCCCATGTGTTGCCGTG
>CAZTGH010000598.1:0-2732 GCA_964612985.1 uncultured Pirellulales bacterium | reverse complement strand
CGCCGCACTCGCATACCGACATCGGCTACACCGAGATCCAGACGGCTATCGAGGCCAAGCAGGTGCAGAACCTGATCGACGGCATCGCCGCCGCCCAACGGACCGAGAACTATCCCGAGGGCGCCCGCTTCGTCTGGAACGTCGAGGTCTTGTGGGCGGCCGACCTTTATCTGCACCGCCTCGATGACCGCCAGCGAGCGGCATTCCTCGACGCGGTCAAGAAGGGGCAGGTCGTGCTCAACGGCATGTACCTCAACGAACTGACCGGCCTGTGTCGACCGGAAGAGCTGGTTCGCCTGTTCCGCTATGCGACCGAGTTGGCCGAACAGACGGGCGTACCCATCGATGCCGCGATGATCTCCGACGTCCCCGGCTATACCTGGGGCACCGTGACCGCTCTGGCGCACGCCGGCATTCGCTACTTCTCCGTGGCGCCGAACTACTTCGATCGTATCGGCACCATCCTGCGGGAGTGGGAGAATAAGCCGTTCTACTGGGCAGGTCCCGACGGCCGGTCGAAGGTTCTCGTCTGGATCCCATTCTGGGGCTACGCGATGTCGCACCGCTATGGGAAGATGTCGCCGCAGCTCGTCGAGGATTTCTCCGACGGGCTTGAGAAACGCGATTACCCCTTCGACATCGCCTACGTCCGCTGGGCCGGTCACGGAGACAATGCCGTCCCCGACCCGGCGATCTGCGACTTCGTGCGGGACTGGAACGCCAAATACGCGTGGCCGCGGTTCATCATCTGCGGCACGAGCGAAGCGTTCCGCGCATTCGAACAGCGATACGCCGACAGGCTGCCCGTGGTGCGCGGGGACTGGACGCCCTACTGGGAGGACGGAGCGGGCTCGTCATCGCGGGAAACCGCGCTGAATCGCGCCAGTTCGGACCGACTCGCGCAGGCCGAGACGCTGTTTGCGATGTTGAAGCCGTCCGAATACCCGGCGGATGCCTTCGAAGAGGCGTGGAATCGCGTCCTGCTGTACTCCGAGCACACCTGGGGCGCCTGGTGCAGCGTCAGCGAGCCGCAACGGAAGGAAACGAAGGAACAATGGGAGATCAAACGAAGCTATGCGGAATCGGCTGACACACAGTCGTGTGAACTGCTGAAGGCGGCGCTCAGCTCGTCACACGCGCCGGCAGATGGGGTGGATGTGTACAACACGCTGTCCTGGCCGCGGACGGAGTTGGTGACAGTCTCAAAGCAACTCTCGACGGGTGGAGATCGTGTTCTGGGCGGAACGGGCAAGGCGGTGCCATCGCAACGACTGGCCTCGGGCGAACTCGCCTTCCTGGCAAGCAACGTACCACCTTTTGCCGCGCGCCGCTATAGAGTCGCCTCCGGCGCCCCCGCTGTGACGAACCGCGCGAGTGCACATGAGGCCACGCTGGACAGCGGCACCGTGCGCCTGCGTGTGGATGAAAAGACAGGGGGAATCGTCGAGTTGACCGCCAAGGGCTTGAAGGGCAACCTTGTCGATACCAGGGAAGGCGAGGCACTGAATGATTACCTGTACCTGATCGGCGACGATCTGAAAGACCTCCAGCGCAACGGTCCCGTGACGATCCGCACCGGAGAGCAGGGCCCGCTGATTGCCTCGCTCATCATTGAATCGTCTGCACCGGGCTGCAAGAAGCTCGTCCGCGAACTGCGGGTCGTCGCCGGGTTCGATCACGTCGAGATCATCAATACCGTCGACAAGGAGCGGTTGCAAGCACAGAGCTACCACGCGAGCGAGGGCAAGGAGAGCGTCAACTTTGCGTTTCCCTTTGCGATTCCGGACGGCGAGGTGCTTCTCGACATTCCGCTGGGCATGATGCGTCCGGAGGCGGATCAGATGCCCAGTGCCTGCAAGAACTGGTTCACAGTGGGCCGCTGGGCCGATGTCTCGAACCGGGATTGCGGCATCACCTGGGTAACGCTCGACGCTCCGCTGCTGCAGATCGGCGGTCTTACCGCGACGCTGTTGAACTCACAGACGAACCCGGACGTGTGGCGCAAGCACGTCGAACCGACACAGAAACTCTACTCCTGGGCCATGAACAATCACTGGGGCACCAACTACCGCGCCTACCAGGAGGGTCCGACCGTGTTCCGCTACATCGTCCGCCCGCACGGTCCGCGTGACCCGGCGGAGGCCTCGCGTTTTGCGGGCGGCTTCAGCCAGCCACTGCTGGCGGTTCGGGCGCAGGCGACGAAGCCGTCGGGCATACCGTTGCTGACCGTCGCACCGGAGGACGTGATCGTAACCGCCCTCAAGCCCAGCGAGGACGGCCAAGCCCTGATCGTACGCCTGTTCGGCGCCTCGGAACAGGTGCAATCCGCCCGCCTGACATGGGGCGGGGCGCCACCCGCTGCCGTGTTCCTCACTGACACAAGCGAACGAGCAGGAGAACCGATCCAGGGCCCGATTGCCGTCCCCGCGTGCGGGCTGGTCAGCGTGCGGGCAGAATACGACTGATCCGGAAGAAGCCAAGGTGGAGACCTGCTCGATGAGCAATAGTCGGACGAACGAACTGCGCAGCCAGACCCTGCTGACGACCAGCGCCGTCATCGCGGCGATGGGGTCGTTTCTCTTCGGATTCGATACAGCAGTCATCTCCGGCACGACCGAAGCCCTGAGGCAGGTGTACGCGCTCGACAAGACCCTGCTGGGCTTCACCGTGGCCAGCGCGCTGATCGGCACCCTCTTCGGCGCCCTGCTGGCGGGGCGGCCCTCGGACTGGTG
>CAZTGH010000597.1:0-2735 GCA_964612985.1 uncultured Pirellulales bacterium | reverse complement strand
CTGGGCGCCGGCGTTACCGGCGTCTCGCGAGAGACCGAAGTCTACCGCCCCGCCAAAGTGGCCGTGTTCATGGAAGAGAATACCTGGACCATCCCAGGCTACAGCGACTATCCCTTCAACGACACGCACTTCACCGTCGGCAACGCCACGAGACAGATCGACAACTATGCGACCTTCCACAACGCCCCCGGAGACCGAGATAAGGGCGGCTGCAACCTGGCCTTCGTGGACGGGCATGTGGAGTTCCTGCCAAGGGTGACCGATTTGGATGAAGGTTTTCGAATCGCCTGGCCCAGGAAGCGCGTGCCGTACGAGAAGGAAAGCGCGTACGGCAGGTAGTGTGGTGACGCCCTCCTGTGAGGATCGAGTACAAGGCCGGACCACGGTGATGTTCTGGCTCCCGTTGGCAACGGAGCGACAGGCAAGACAATAGAGTGGATCTTGAAAGGAGAAGGCAGATGAGAACCGTAATGTTGTCTTTGGGCGCGGTGATAACCCTGGCGGCGTTTGCGTCCGTCCGGGCCGCGGATGTGGTCTGGGATTTCGAGGAAGGCAACGACCATGACTTTACCCTGACGAGTGTGAATCCTGCCACGCCTGCAACCGACGACCCCACCACGGCCGGTGACGAGGCCGTCACTGGCGTGGGCGGGCCCCAGGGCCTGCCGGAGGCCGGTGTGGCCTGGGCCATCGGGCGCCCCGATCAATTCGACGGCATGAAGCCCGCCTTCCAGGAAGGCGACAAGGTCAAGGCCGACGGGACCATGGAATACAATCAGGCCGGAACGAACCATCCCTTTGCGTTCCCCGTCAATGCGCGTGGGCAGGAGAGCTATCTCAGTACGTACAATCTCACGCAGTGGGGCGACAACGTCCACACGGAACAGAACGACCAGATCGCGAAGTCACCGCTGGTTCTATTGGGGGAAGGGGCCGTGCTGACCGTCTGGGCCTACGGTGGCGGAAGCGGGACCCACGCCCCTGAGCTCGAGGCCAGTGCCGACGAAGGATACACGAATGGCTCTGCCGGCGTCGCCGTTCGCTCCGCCGCGGATAATTCGCTCCTCGAGAGCGTTCTGACCAACGGTCACGGAACGTTGCGCGAGGACACGATCGATCTTTCCGCCTATGCTGGACGGAAGGTCTACATCGAAGTCGTGGATGCGTTTGATGGCGGCTGGGGCTGGCTCGCTGTGGACGAAGTCCGCATCACCAATTCCACGGACCTTGGTTCCACGCCTGAGCTGGCGAGTAATCCCCAGCCCGGCGACGGCGCCGTGGACGTGCCTCGCGAGGTGGTCCTGAGTTGGGACCCTGGCGAATTCGCCCATACGCACGACGTCTATTTCGGTGCCGTGTTTGATGATGTCAATGCGGCGCATCGGGGCAACCCGATGGGACTGTTGGCCAGTCAGGGACAGACCGCAACCACACATGATCCTGATGGTGTACTGGCACTCGGCCAAACCTATTACTGGCGTATTGACGAAGTCAATGCGGCTCCGGACAACACCGTCTTCCAGGGGAAGGTATGGAGCTTCACCGTCGAGCCGCTGGCCTATCCGATCACGAATATCCGTGCCACCGCTTCTGGATCCGAGCCCGACTCTGGACCGGAGAACACGGTGAATGGTTCGGGACTCAACGAGAGCGACCAGCACTCGACTGCCTCAGACGATATGTGGCTGACGACCGGCGGCGGCGACCCGGTCTGGATTCAATACGAATTCGACCAGGTCTACAAGCTGCATGAGCTTTGGGTCTGGAACTACAACGTGATGTTTGAGTCGGTGCTGGGCTTCGGGCTCAAAGACGTTGCCGTCGAGTACTCCACGGACGGTGCCGAGTGGACATCTCTGGGGGACGTTGAGTTCGCCAGGGCGACGGCCACCAGCACCTACACCCACAATACGACCGTGCCGTTCGGTGGCGTGCCGGCCAGGTTCGTCCGTCTGAACGTCAACAGCGGGTGGGGCGCGCTGGGCCAGTTCGGCTTGAGCGAGGTACGTTTCTGGCAGATTCCGGCGCATCCGCGCGAACCGGAACCGGCCGACGGCGCTACCGACGTTGCGGTCGACACCGCCCTCGACTGGCGAGGTGGCCGCAAAGCCGTTTCGCACGAGGTCTATCTCGGCACCGATGCTGGGGCGCTGGACTTGGTGGAAACGACCGCCACCAGCAGCTACACGCCGACGTCCCTGGATTTGGCCACGACCTACTACTGGCAGATCGTGGAAGTCAACGAGACTGACGAAGTTCCTGCCTGGCCCGGCGGCGTCTGGAGCTTCACCACCCAGGAGTTTGTCGTCGTCGACGACTTCGAGAGCTACAATGATGACCTCGACGCCGGCATGACGATCTTCGATACGTGGATCGACGGCTGGACCAACGGCACCGGCTCGACGGTCGGCTACTTCGACGCCCCGTTTGCCGAGAGGACCGTGGTCAAGGGTGGGCGTCAGTCCATGCCCCTGTTCTACGACAACACCGTGGCTGCGACCTCTGAGGCGGTTCGCGAGTTGACGCAAGACTGGTCGTCCAACGGAATCAAGAGTCTCTCGCTGTTCTTCCACGGTGATGCGGACAACACTGGCGGCCGGATGTACGTCGAGATCAATGGCGTCAAGGTGCCGTACGATGGCGATCCGTCCGGTCTGATGCGTCCCGCCTGGCAGGCGTGGAACATCGACCTTTCGACGGTCGGCGGCAACCTGAGCGACGTCACAACGTTGGCG
>CAZTGH010000596.1:0-2754 GCA_964612985.1 uncultured Pirellulales bacterium | reverse complement strand
TTGGTGTGCGGGACGATGCCTTCGCGGGCCTGCTTGAAGGCCTTTCGCAATGCGATGTTGGGAATGATCGCGAAGGCGCAGCCCAATCCCGGGACGTTGAACGTCTTGCTCGGCGCCATCAGGGTGACCGTCTGAGCGGCGATCTCCTCGCTGAGCGCAGCGGTCGGGATATGCGGTCCGCCATCGAGGACCAGGTCGCAGTGGATTTCGTCGGAGCAGATCACGACGTTGTGTTGGACGCAGATTTCGGCGATGGCTTGCAGCTCCTCTCGTTCGTAGCGCCGACCGACGGGGTTGTGCGGATGGCACAGCAGCAGGACGCTGGACCGCGCGGACAGTTCGCTTTCGAAACGTTCGAGGTCGAACGTCCACCGATGACCCTCCCGTTGCAGGGGAACCGTCCTGAGTTGCCTGCGGGACAGTCCCGGGGCAGCAAGAAAGGGTGGATACGCGGGCGTGAAGGTCAGCACGTCGTCGCCATCGTCCCCATACGCGCGGCACGCAACGTTCAGCGCCGGGACCAGTCCGGGGAGCCACACGATCCACGTCGGCTCGATCTGCCACCGATATCTCTCGGCCATCCGGGCCACTACGACGTCCGTCAGCTCTTTGGGCGGGACCGCGTAGCCGAAGACGCCGTGATCGATACGTGCGTGCAGCGCTTCCAGCACGCATGCCGGGGAGGCGAAATCCATGTCCGCCACCCACATGGGGATGATGTCCCGCCCGTGGTAGCGTCGCCATTTGAGAGAGTCGGTGTTTCGCCGGTCCGGTACGGCGTCGAAATTGAAGCTCATGTGGATGCACTCTCCTTGCTGTACAGAGGTCCCCTTCGAGCGATGGGGCTCACGCACATTGTAGGGACGGGAGGGGATTTGTTCACTAGAGTTCTGCAAAAATGAATGTCAGGTCTATATTCTTCAAGGAAATCGGGTCTCCGATTTCCTTGGAGAATTGCATAACTCGGCTCGAACCCAGTTGCTATGGTTTGGGAAGGAAGAGCCCGAAACGCGGCTCTTCCTTCCCAAAGTAGACCTAACATCCATTTTTGCAGAACTCTGTCTATTCAATGACGCCGAGATACCGACCCATCCAGTAGGGCAGCAGGTAGATGTCTCCGCTGAATTCCCGCCGGCCTCCGTCACCGCCATCCAGGCGGAAGGCGTTGCCGTTGTACTTGCTCATCGGGCGTTCGTCGGGTGGCAAAACTTCCGTCGTGGTCTGCTCGCGGAAACCGGGTTCCAGAAATGTAAGGTCCTGCCGATCGCTGTTGCGGATGTCCCAACTGACCATGTCGAGCGGAAACTGCTGGAGGCTCCAGATCGACTCGGCCAGGTCGAATTCTTCGGCACCGGTGTCGGCGTAGATGAAATTCCACAAGGGGTTCTTCTCGGGTCGCTCGATCTGCCAGTGTCCCCGAATGGTCTGGCGGTACTTGTCGCGAAGCTCGTTGTTGAAGGCGTATCGGTACAGGTTCCAGTAGCTCAGGAAGGCAAGTTCATCGTCGGAATGATTCCACCCCGAGGCCAGGTCGATCCCCGGCACGTGGCCGATCTCGTCGATCGGGATCATGATGTTGTCGAGATAGCCATGCTGTTCGAAGAGCTCGAACGCTTTGTTGCGGTAGAGTTCCTTGCCGGTGAAGTGGTACGCTGTCTGGAGGAAGGCGATGATCTCGACGGAATTGAGCCGGCGGTCGCCCACCTGACGCGGGAACTGGTTGACGTACTCGGGGTGCCAGCGACCCCACTGCGTGGGCTTGCCGTCGTAGTCGATCAGGTACCAATCGTTTCGCACGATGTGGTCGGTGATCGAGTCGATCAGGGCGACCGCGCGATCGCGCCAGGCCTTCTCCGGCGCCACCTCGGCGAAGATCGCGTACGCGAAGAAATGCCCGACGATCTCGTCGCTGCTGGTGGTCGCCTTCCAGACCCAATGTCTGTCACGTGCCGGTTGCCATCGGGACTTGTCGGCCACCTGATAACCGGCGCGGTCGAACGAGCGCGCGGGAAAGCCCTCCATGGGCGTGATCTCCGTGAGCCGTTCCATGGCCTCGAAGGATTCGTAGCAATTGGCAAGCGCCTCCTCCGATTTCGTGACGGCATAGCGGAACAGTTCGCCCGCCAGGTACATCGCGGTCCAGAGTCCATCGTTGTCCTGGTCGATCAGCGTCCCCGTCGAGACATTGCCTGGCTCGCTCATGACAAAGGCGCTGTTGAACCCATAGCGGATGTGCCTTTGACGGGTGAGCCGGTCGAAGTGCTCGGCCTTCTGCGCCAGGGTCATCTCGTCGAAATGGATGATGCTCAATCCGGTCTTGGAAAGAACCAGCACCGAACCCTCCGGACCCGGCGCGATATCGACCACATCGTTGTCCACAAGCCAGCGCTTCGATGCGTAATGATCGATCGCACCTTTGCGCCCGATGGCAAACGCGCCTCGCGGCGTCCCGCACCAGATCCTGTCACTGATGACGCGGATACAGCGAATGTCGGTGCAGGGTAGTTTCGTCACAAGGGCAGTTTCTGCTGCACCATCGAGGCGCAGCAGGCCATCGGAGGTGCCGATCAGAATATCATTAGAATCGATCCGTTCGAAACAGGTCAAACCCTCACGTCTGAGGACGTCTGTTCTCTTATTCGCTGGCGCGACGCGTTGCAGGGCTGCGTCGGCGAGAACCAGGAACTGCCGCTGCTGTTGATCGTAGGCAATTTGCTTCGTGTCGCCTCCTGCGACGAGGAAGTCGAAATTGTC
>CAZTGH010000595.1:0-2767 GCA_964612985.1 uncultured Pirellulales bacterium | reverse complement strand
GGGCGCTGCTGCTGTACTGTGCGACGCGGGATCCGGCGATGAAGATACAGAAGCTGGTGGTGGCGGGCGCGCCGGCTGATTCGGACTGGGGGCGGGAGAAGTGGACGCAGCTTTGCGAGGAATCGATCCTGGAGCCTGAACTGCCCTGGGAGGGCCAATGCATCGAGGCGCCGTCGGTGATCGAGCACGAGGGCAAGCTCTATATGTTTTATGCGGGCGCGTACAACAATTCGCCGCAGCAGATCGGCTGCGCCGTCAGCACGGATGGGCTCTCGTGGACGCGGCTCTCACGCTATCCGCTGCTGCCCAACGGCAACGCCAACGAGTGGAACAGCAGCGAGTCGGGCCATCCGGGGGTCTTCCGCGATGAGGATGGGCAGACGTATCTGTTCTTCCAGGGCAACAACGACAACGGCGCCAGTTGGTATCTGTCGAAGATGAAGGTGGCGTGGGACGAGGCGGGGATTCCGTACCTGACGCGTCCGAGGGACGGGCATGTGTTTCGGATCAAGGAGAGCATCAAGCCGACGGTGACGATCGAGGCGGACGCGACGGGCGAGCCGATCTCGAAGTACATCTACGGGCAGTTCATCGAGCACCTGGGGCGCTGCATCTACGGCGGCATCTGGGCGGAGATGCTCGATGACCGCAAGTTCTTCTATCCGGTCGGCGATCGGCCTTCGGCGTGGCGGAGGATCGGTGCGACCAGCGGCGTGACCATGGATACCGAGGCGCCGTTCGTGGGCGAGCATACGCCTGTGATCGAAGCGGCGGCTGGGATCGCGCAGGGTCGCCTGGGCGTGGTCGAGGGCAAGGACTACACAGGGTACCTCTGGATCAAGCCTCGCTCGGAGGCGGGGGTGAACGTGGAAGTCTCGCTCGTCTGGGGTGAGAGTCCCAGGGGGCGGGAGTCGATCTATCTGACGGTCAACGGGACGGACTACATCCAGTGCCCGCTGCGGTTTACGCCCCAGGCGTCGACCGAGCGCGCTTCGCTGGAGATTCGCGTCAGTCGCGGCGCCGCGCACATCGGCACGGTTTCGCTGATGCCGGGCGACAACGTGCACGGGATGCGGGCCGATACGTTGAAGCTGCTCAAGGAATTGAACGCTCCGATCTATCGCTGGCCGGGCGGGAATTTTGTCAGCGGGTACAACTGGCGCGACGGGGTCGGGCCGCGCGACAAGCGGCCACCTCGCAAGAACCCGGCCTGGCGAGGCGTCGAGCACAACGATTTCGGGCTCGATGAGTTCCTGCTGTTCTGCAGGGAGATCGGGACCGAGCCGATGATCGCAGTCAATTCGGGGTTTGGCGACGACTACTCGGCGGCGCAGGAGGTCGAATACGCCAACGGGTCGACCGATACGCTGATGGGACGCTGGCGGGCGCAGAACGGACATCCGGAGCCTTACGATGTCACATGGTGGTGCGTGGGCAACGAGATGTTCGGCACCTGGCAGCTTGGATACATGGCGCTGAATCAGTACGTGATCAAGCACGATCTGTTTGCCAGGGCGATGTGGGACGTCGATCCCGACATCAAGCTGATCGGCGTCGGCGCCGTGGGCAACTGGTCGGAGGGCATGCTGAGGAACTGCGCCGATACGATGGACCTGATCAGCGAGCATTTCTATCGGCAGGAACGGGAGCCGATCGCGGACCACGTGGAGCAGATTCCGGATGCGATTCGCGACATTGCCGAGGCGCATCGGCGCTACCGAACCGAGATCGACGCGCTGGAGGGCAAGGACATCCGGATCGCACTGGATGAGTGGAACTACTGGTATGGGCCGCATGTGTTCGGCGAGCTGGGCACGCGGTACTTCATGAAGGATGCGCTGGGCATCGCGGCGGGCATCCACGAGCTGGCGCGAAACAGCGACATCTACTACATGGCGAACTACGCGCAGACGGTCAACGTGATCGGCGCGATCAAGACGACCGACACAGCGGCGGCGATGGAGACGACCGGGCTGGTCCTGAAGCTCTATCGCAATCACTTCGGGCAGATTCCGCTGACGGTGACGGGCAAGATGTATGGGCTGGACGTTGCGGCGGCGAAGACTGACGACGGGAAGGCGATTACTGTCGGCATCGTGAACCCGACCGAGGCGGCCTACGACGTGACGCTGAAGCTGGAAGGGCTGGAGCTGACGGGCGAAGGACGCTGCTGGACGATCGGGCACGACGATCCGATGGCCTACAACAATCCGGGCGAGGCGCCGAAGGTAACGATCGGAGAAGAACCGGTTTCGGATGTATCCAATGTACTGGCGGCGCCGGGCTACAGCATCCGACTGTACGAATTGAAGACGCGGTAGGGGCAAATGGCGACTCGCCCGCCCTGCTGCTGATGTGAAGATTGCGGGGTGTGATCCTACGATGAAAGTGCATTTCAGTCGATTGGAAGAGGCCAGCGGCTACTGCGGCAAGTGCCTCAAGCAGGTGCCGGTCGGGCGGCCAGGGATTCGGCACGGTCCGCACCTGATCCTGACGTTGATGACCGGCTTCTGGGCGATCTTCTGGATTCGCGACGCCCGGCGGCCACGACCCTGGCGGTGCCTCGAGTGCGGATCGGAAGTGTACAAGATCATGAGCGACCCGCTGACCGCGGGCAAACGTAAATGAGGCTCTCTCGAATGATTTGTGGGTTGAGGACTTCAGCGAGTTACCTTTCGGCAAAACCGATTGGGCAGAGGGCCAAATTACCCCCCAGGTTGCCCCTAATTTGGCCCTCTGCCCAATCGGTTTTGCCGGGAAGAGGGCG
>CAZTGH010000594.1:0-2776 GCA_964612985.1 uncultured Pirellulales bacterium | reverse complement strand
GTCGATCGATGGCGACCGGGGTCCGATCGTCGCGATTCGCACGTGCCCTTTCTTCCTGGGCGAAGGCCTCTGTTGTGCATCCGCTGGTTCGGCGGATGTCGCCGCCGAGGTGACGAGAAAGGCCGCAGCCAATACGACGATGGATACTCGCGATCTGCTCATGATGTCACTCCATATGGACAGTTCCGTAAGACGAGCGTTCCCACTCGCCTTGTTCGGTTCGAGTTCGCTTAGGGAAAACCACGAAGAGACGCACGACCTGCCCATGGCTCATTTCTGTTCGCCGGCTCGACGGTCATCGATCGACGTCTGCGTTTCGATCTGGTTGCCGTCGAGAACGACCGGGCCGACCGTTTCTTCGATCTGGATGCCGACGTTAGTGTCATCCGTGCCGCCGTCACGAATCACGTTCTTCCGGAAGACGAGGTCGTTGACCTCGCCGCGAATGCGGATCTCGGCGCCGCCGTTGTTCTCGATCACGTTTTCTTCCAGCCGGTTGCGATGCGGCGCCATGCCCAGTGACTCGTTGCGGAAGAAGATGCCGTTGCTCTTGTTTTCCTGAACGATGTTGTGCCGCAGCAGGTTGTCGGAGTCCTTGTGTCCGATGGAGATCCCGAACCGCCCGTTCTCTTCGAGGACGTTGTGCTCGAACGTGCCATGGCGAACCCGCCAGCAGAGAAACAGCCCGTCCGTGCCGTTTCGTCGGGCGATGCAGCGCTGTATGGTGGGTCGCTGCGAGCCGCTGCCGGGGTGCAGACCCAGCGACGCGTTGTCCTCGCTGATACAGTCGGTGACTGTCACATCATTGGACTGCTGGAAACTGATCCCGTCGCCGTTGTAATTACGAATCGTGCAACCCTGGATGGTCGCCCCGTGCGAGCCATAGAGGAAGATGCCTGCCCCACGGCAGCCGTTCAGGGCGACGTTGTCCCCCTTGCTGCCCTCAATGGTCAGGTTCTCGATGCGAATGCCCTGGGCATGATAGGCGCTGACGACGGGAAAGACCGTCGCCGCCTTGGCGTGGCTGGCCACCATGCAGTCGGCCATCAGCGGCTTGTCGATCGAGAACGTGTGGCCCCTCTGTCCTGTGATGCGAGCCACCGTGGTATGGAATCCGCCCGCGCGGTCGTCCCAGACGGCGACCCCACAGCCGACGGCAAACCCGTTCGGATCTTCTACCGTGATCTGCTGTTCGCCAAAGTCGCCGTCGAGGGCCAGGGCGGAAACGACGCTGGAAGTCTTCCGCAAAACGGTCTGGCCCTTGGCGCCGCGAACGGTGACGTTGGGCCGCAGGTGCAGCGAGTCATGCATGAGGTATTCGCCCGCGCCGATCTCGACGACGCCGCCTCCCAGTGCGGCGATGTAATCGACTGCCGCCTGTAGGGCACGATTGTCGTTGCCGATCAGGTCGGCGTCTTTGGGCCCGACCGTAATCCGGGGCAACTGGTCCATCGCGCTGTGCATCGCCAGCGGAAGCTGCTGTTCCTCGGGCGGTGGCGAGAAGTCAAGCACTTCCTCGGCCGCCAAGGTGGCAACGCAAAAGGTGGAAGTGAGGATCACAAGGAGCAGGGTAGGTGTGCGAGCCATCGTCGATCTCCTGGCCGTTTCGGCGTATGCGTGGATGCGAACTCATCTGGCACCGATTATCGAACGCCCGGCTCCCCGTGTCAACAACGCCTTGACAGCGAGCCCTGTCCCGAGTAAAGCAGGCGTACATGCGTCGTTCGTAGTGTGCCCGTGAGGGCCCGCAGGTTTGTAGTGTGCCCGTGAGGGCATACATCTGCCTGGCGGATTCCCTGCGAACGACCGCAAGTAGCGTCTTATGACGCCACTACGAACGGAGAGCAGCGCGATGACGGCAGACGACCGAACGCTGGAGACCATCCTAAGCCAGCCCTACGACGGCACGCGCGAGATTCTCGCCCGGACGAAAGGGGATTTCGTGGTCCTGGGCGCGGGCGGTAAGATGGGCCCGACGCTGGCGATGATGCTTCGCCAGGCGGTGCCGGACCGGAAGGTGTTTGCCGTCTCCCGCTTCAGCAATCGTGACGTCCAGTCCCGTATCGAAGAGCAGGGGATCGAGACGATCGAGGCGGATCTGCTCGACGAGTCGGTCTATGGCGATCTTCCCGACGCACCCAACGTCTTCTTCCTGGCGGGCATGAAGTTCGGCGCCACCGGCAACCAGCCGATGACCTGGGCAATGAATGTGCACGTCCCCGCTTTAGTCGCCCGGCGCTATGCGCAGTCGCGGATCGTCGCCTTGTCGACCGGCAACGTTTATCCGTTCACGGACGCCGGCGGTGCCGGTTCGCGTGAGCAGGATGCCCCGTCACCCGTCGGGGAATACGCGCAGTCCTGTCTCGGGCGCGAGCGGATGTTCCAGTACTTCTCGCAGGTCCATGGCACGCTCTGCACCTTGATCCGGCTCAACTACGCCAACGAGCCCCGCTACGGAATCATCGTCGACCTGACGAGCAGGATTCTTCGCGACGAACCCATCGACGTGACCATGGGTTCTGTCAACCTAATCTGGCAGGGCGACGCCAACAACTACATCGCCCAGTCGCTGTCTTTAGCGACCAGTCCGCCTGCGATCCTCAACGTGGCAGGTCCCGAGGTGATCCGCGTCCGCGATCTGGCGGCGCAGATCGGCAGGCGTCTGGGCAAGGAACCCCGCTTTACTTCGCAGGAGGCGCCCACGGCGCTATTGTCCGATTCGTCGCTGTGCAGTGAGCGATTCGGCCCGCCCGCGACCTCGCTCGATGCGATGATC
>CAZTGH010000593.1:0-2786 GCA_964612985.1 uncultured Pirellulales bacterium | reverse complement strand
CCCAAGACCCTGTACTCGGGAGGCTCGGCGTCGGCGACGATCACCGCCGTCGATGCGCGCCAGTCCGTCGCCGGACTGGCCGTGGACCTGCATCTCAAGACACAGCAGCAGACGATTCCTCTGGCCGCCGGCGTCACCGACCCCGCAGGGCGGTTCGTCGCTCAGTTCGACACGCCCGACCTGGCCCAGGGCTCCTACACCCTTGAGGCCCACGTGGCAGGGGCCGACGAGCCGTTGACCACCCAGGTGATGATCCGCCGGATGCCCGTCGTCCTGATCGAGACGGACAAACCCATCTACAAGCCGGGTCAGACCATCCAGGCCCGCGTCCTCGTCCTGACCAACGAACTGCGTCCCGCCGCCTCCGATGTCAGTGTCCAGATCACCGACGGCAAAGGCGTCAAGATCTTCCGCAAGGACCTCACGACCAACGCCTTTGGTGTCGCGCCCTTCAACCTTCCTCTGGCCAGTGAGCTGAACTATGGCACATGGAAGATCTCCGCTGAAGCCGGCGCCGCACGCGGCACGATCGACCTGCGCGTCGAGGAATATGTGTTGCCCCGATTCGAGGTCAAGCTCGAGACCCCGCGCGACTACTTCCGCACCGACGAGAAGATCCCCGGCACCGTCACCGCCGCCTACTTCTTCGGCAAACCCGTCGATGGCACCGTGGAGATCCGTGCGAGCCGCTACGTTGGCGTCTGGGAGGAATATGCCCGATACACCGCACCGCTCGCCGAGGGGCGAGCCGAGTTCTCCCTGCCCGAGGTCAAGTACGTCAGCGGGACCGCCGGGGCAGGGGGCTCGGGCAGCGTCCAGCTCGAACTGACCGTCACCGACACCTCGGGCCACGAAGAGAAGACGACCAAACTGCTGAAGATCGTCTCCTCCGGCGTGGAGCATCAGCTCATCGCCTCCTCCCGCTCGTTCACCCCAGGCCAGCCCTACGAAATCCTCCTCGTCGCTGAAACGCCCGATGGTGTCCCCCTTTCGGTAGCAGGGGAGCTCACGTGTGACTACTATTCCGAATCGGGCGATCCCTTCTCCAAAGAGGCCCACCCGCTGGCCTTCGAAGGCTCGACGACCCTCACCCTGACCGCCCCGCAAAAGGCCTCCTGGGCCCAGCTCCGCAGCGCCGTCCGCACCGACAGCGAGGCTGGCCAGGCGGAATTATACGTCTACTCGACCTACTCACCCTCCGACAGCTTCCTGCACCTCAGCCGCGCCTCCCGCGAAGCCGTCCACGTGGGTGATACCGTCGCCATTGACGTCTTCCGCACCCACGCCGCCACGATCTATTACGACGTCTTTGCCAACGGTCACACCGTCTGGTCCGACGCCGTAACCGGTTCCGAGATTCGCCTCCAGACCACCCCGCAGATGGTGCCCGGCGCCCGCGTCGTCGCCTATGTGATCAACCCCAACAACGAAATCTCCGCCGACACGATTGACTTCGATGTCGTCATGGACGATTCCGCCGACCTGACCCTCTCGCTCAGCGCCGAAGAAGTCTCCCCTGGCCAGCCCGTGCGTCTCTCGGTCCGTTCCGACATGCAATCGATGATCGGACTGGCCATTGTCGATGAATCCGTCTACGCCCTCAACGAAGGCCGCCTCAACCTCCAGGAGGTCTTCAACGAGCTCGAGCAGCGCTTCATGGAACCCCAGTCCGAGACGCACGACCAGCCCTACAGCTACGGCGCCCGCAACATCTTCGAGGACGCCGGCCTCCAGGTGGTCACCTCGCCTGGACTCCGCATCCCCGAAGGCCAGCGCGTCAACGGCCTCTGGTGGCTCGACCCCGTCCGCCGAGGCGGCGCCGAGGTGGAGGCCCCGACGGAGAACGACGATGGCCTGGCCGAGGTCGATCGCGTGCGTCAGTTCTTCCCCGAAACCTGGGTCTGGATGCCCGATCTGCTCACCGAGCCCGACGGCACCGCCTCGCTCGACCTGACCGCCCCCGATAGCATCACCACCTGGCGGCTCCACGCCGTCTCGACCAGCGAGCAAGGTCTGGGTCTCACCGAGTCCTCCCTCCGCGTCTTCCAGGACTTCTTTGGCGAGCCCGACCTGCCCTACGCCGTCACACGAGGCGAGCGGTTCCCCGTCCGCATCCAGGTGTTCAACTACCTCGACCAGCCCCAGATCGTCCATGTGGAAATGGCCGACGCCGACTGGTTCGACCTGCTCGATATCCCCGAGCAGCAGGTCCAGGTCAACGCCAACTCCGTCTCCTCCGTCTCGTTCCTCATCCAGCCGACCAGGCTGGGTCGTCACCCCATGGAAGTGCGCCTCCGCTCGGCGCAGAAGGCCGACGCGGTGCGCAAGGAAGTCCTCGTCGAGCCCGAAGGCACGCAGCGCGAGGTCGTCACCAACGGACTGATCCGCGCCGGGGAAAGCGTTTCGCTCGACGCGAATACGCCCGCCTTCGCCGTCCCCGATTCCCAGAAGCTCCTGCTGAGCATCACCCCCAGCCTCGTCGCTCAGAGCATCAATGGTGTCGACGATCTGCTCGGCATGCCCTATGGCTGTGGCGAGCAGAACATGATCTTCTTCGCCCCCGACGTCGAGATCCTGCGCTATCTGAACGCAACGGGGCAACTGACCCCCGAGGTCCGCGCCAAGGCCGAGCACTTCATCACCGTGGGCTACCAGCGACAACTGACCTTCCGTCACGCCGACGGCGCCTTCTCCGCCTTTGGCGAAAGCGACGCCGAGGGCAGCCTGTGGTTGACTGCGTTCGTGCTCGGCAGTTTCAGTGTCGCCCGCGAGATCACCACGATCGA
>CAZTGH010000592.1:0-2789 GCA_964612985.1 uncultured Pirellulales bacterium | reverse complement strand
CCGCCGCGACAGCTCGCCGAGCATGGCCAGAGCCTTGTCGGCGCGGGATGGCAGTGCCTTCTTCTCGCCCTGCCAGTTCCCGCCCTCGGGGCCGAAGTCGGTGGCGCGCAGGTCGTCTTCGAGCTGGTTCAGCTTCTTGCGGTTGCCCAGCTCGGCGAGTCGAACCTGGACGCGACCGATGTCCTCACGGGTCCTTGCCAGGGCGGCCTTGGCGTCCGCCTCGCGCTGCTGGAACTCCTCCTGGAGTGCGAGGGCGGCCTTGCGGTAGCCCTTGTCGTTCTCGTCGCCGCCGTATTCCTTTTTCAGGTTCTCGAAGTGGATGGCGACCCGCTCCCAGAAGGTGCTGAGGTATTCCTCCTGGGCGGCCTCCTGGCGGCGCAGCTCGGCGAGCCGCTTCTCGTTGTACTCCAGGTTCGAGTTCGTGACCGTGCGCTCGCCCGCGCGGGAGCGGGCGATGGCGTGGTCGAACTTGCCGACGGCGGCGTTGATGCCCGCGTTCGCGTCCTTCCCGTCCGGCTTGTCGAGCACCTTGAACAGATGCGAGTAGTCCTTCGGCTTCGGCGCGTCCTCCCCGCGGCTGATGGCGCCGGCGGCGAGGAGTGCGGCGACCGCTGCGGCGGTGCAGGCCAGTCTCATCGCGAGTCTCCTTCCTTCGTGGTGGTGGGCCATTCTTCGGGCTGGGACGGGCGGAACAGGGCGTGGAGGGCACACGCAAGGAGGGCGACTCCTGCCAGGATGAGCGTGAGTTCCATCTCCGCGTACCCTCCTTCCTGCTGCCGGGTCATTGTCCCGTCGCAAACTTCTGGATCAGGATGTCCAGCTCGCTCTCGCCCACGTCGGCGTCGTCGCCGAGTGCGGGGTCGGCCAGCTCGGGGAGCATGCCGGCGAAGTCGTCGAAGTCGCCGCCGAGGTTCATCATCACGTCCATGACCTTCTCGAAGCTCTGGATGCTGCTCGAGAGCTCGGCGAGCTGCTTCATCATGCCCGCCACGCCGGAGGAGCCGTTGGCCTCGCCGCGGAGCCAGGCGACGACCTTGGCCTTGTCGCGAAGCGCGGTGAGGTTCATGGCGATGAACCGCTTCTGCACGGCGAGGCTGTCGAGCACGGTGTCGAGGCGGCTCTCGAAGCGGGTGAAGAAGTGGCTGACCTTGCCGATCTGGCTGGCGAGCTTGGCGTACATGGCCTTGTTCCGCTCGTAGAGTCGGAGCTTGTAGCGCAGGCGCTTGAGCTCGATGATCTTGCGGCGGAAGAGCTGGCGCTTCTCGAAGTCGTCCGGCTGGTCGATGAGGTCGCGGGCGATGTCGGTGAGCTCGTCCTTGAGGACCTTGGCCTCCTCGACGAAGTCGCTGACCCGGCCGTCGAGCGAGGTCGTGTAGGTCGCGATGTTGCGCAGCACGGTGCCGACGTTGAAGTTGAGTGCGCGGAGCTCGTCACGGAGCCGGTCGCGCTGGCTCTCGATCTGGGTGACGTGCTCGACGATGATCTGGCCGCTCTCGGCCACGGCGTTGTAGATCTTGTCCTCGAGCTCGTGGGACGGGTTCTTGCGATACTCCTCGACGAGCTGCCAGATCTTCTCGGTGCTCGCCTTGAGGACGGAATCGAGCTCCTTGGCGGGCGCGAGGCCGTCCTGGATGCGCTCGACGGTCGCATCGGTTCGGAACTTGGGCAGGAACCGGGTGATCTCGATGCCCTCGGGGTCGGCGGCCAAGGCGGCCCCGGCCATGGCGGCCAGGAGAATGCCAACGACGGAGGTCCTCAGGATGCTCACGGTGTTTCCCCTTTCGGAAAGGCCTTGCTACTGATCGGTGGCGAGGGCGGCGAAGGCCGGGCTCTCGTCGGCCAGTTGCGCCGCGATGAGTTCGCGCGTCTGCATGGGCAGCTTCGACCACGCCGTTGCGGCTCCCGGTATGTCGCCCTGCGCGTAGCGGATGGAGCCGAGGACGAGGAGTTCGTTGTCCTTCAGGGGCATGCCGACCCGCGCGACGAAGTCGTTGAAGGCGCGCTCGGCGTCGGGGTAGCGCCCGCGTCGCAGGTAGGCGAGGCTGAGGTTGTAGGTCAGGGTCTTGCCGAGCGCCGCGTTGTCGCAGTTCGCGAGCGCCGTCTCGAAGCACTGGGTGGCGAGGTGGTTGTCGCCGCTTCGGAAGTGGCGCTCGCCGAGCGCGGTCCAGGCGAAGGCGTCCGTGGCGTTGTTGCGCACGTATTCCCGCAGGTCATCCGTCGGGATGCCGCCGTAGGAGGCCAGGACGAGGCGCGCGCCGTCCATGCCCAGCTCGAGGGACTGCGCGAGGTTCTCGATGCTGGCCGAGCGCTCCCCCAGCTTGTTCAGGGTGTAGGCGTTCTTGAACGCCGTGTTCCCGGTCGGGTGGAGCTCGAGGGACTTGGCGTACTGGCGGTGGGCATCGCCGTACTGGCCCTCGGCCAGGAGCGCGTCGCCCCGTCTGGCGGCCCGCTTCGCGCGCGTCGCGGGCGAGCAACCGGCCACACACAAGAGGGCGGCACCCACCACCCAGGCATTCCGTCGCAACACGGCCGTCATGGCAATCTCCTCCATTCTCGGTTGTGCAAATCCGGGTCTCGCTTCGCGGATCGCTGGTGCAAAGCGGATGCCACATCGCCGGCCGAACGGGTCGGAAGCGGCCAGCGCCCTGCGTAAGGTGCCAACGGGCTTTGGGTTGCGACTGCGAATCTCGCGGACGGCGCGCCGAGGCCCGCCCAGCGTCCGCCGCAGATGTGCCGCCGCCATTACGCTCCGTAGCATGGGCGTGACATGGCGTCCCGCAACGGCAGAC
>CAZTGH010000591.1:0-2801 GCA_964612985.1 uncultured Pirellulales bacterium | reverse complement strand
AAATTCACGTCGGTTCAACCATTTCCCAGATCGCTTCGTCATAGCGGGCTCCATACTTCGAGTATCCCGGACTTTCCGTACGATCCCTTATAACATTCACCCGCTCCGTTCCGCAAGCCCGCAGAATGGGCCTTCTGCGTGTGACGCAGTGAGTTCTTTGTGACTCTTGGATGACGCCGTTGCCTTGTACATACGAAAGCGGCTCGATTTGACATGCCGAACAAGCGGACATAAGATGTGACGCGCGGTGCCTCAGGCGCAACCAAAGTAGATGAACGCAGAGACCTATGGGCAGATGTAAGGAGAGACGACCATGAACCGGTGCAGGAGAGCGGTAGCCACGATGATCATCGGCCTGTGTATGGCGTTCGGTTTCGTCTTGACGGGCTGCATATCGAGCCGATCCGACGTGCGGTACGGTGACAAAGGCCCGGCGGTCGGCAGCGACACGCTCCGGCAGATCGAGGTGGGCTCGACCAGCAAGGAATGGCTGCTGGGTACGCTCGGCGAGCCGACGAGCGAAACACAGACCCCCGAAGGAACCGAAATCCTTAAATACGTCTACACCAAGAAGGTGGACAGCGACCTGAACGCCTTCCTCGTCCTGAGTTTCGACGACCAGCGCGAGGAACGCACCGTCCTTTACTTCGAACTCACCAACGGCATCGTCACCCGATACTGGAAGGAACAGCGGTAACTTCCTTTCGCGTGTCCAGTCCATCTACACGATGACCGTCATGTACCGCTCGAGTACCGAGAGAATGCGGGCCGAAGAGGAGAAAAGCCTGCCGGGGGTGAGGCCGGCAGCCTCGCAGAATGTGACGCGGGTCAATAGGCTGTGGGTCAGCGGGCACGAATCGGGGGACGGACGGCAGACGAAGGCACATTGTCACGCAGATGCGTGAACAGCCAGGAAATGGGGATGTTCGGAAATCCGGACCGATGTGATGCGAGAAGTTGGACACTTTTGACTTGACAAACGGCCGATGTGGTGTAGTATATTCACCTTAGCGGGGATAGTACCGGTGAGCCAGAGGTGTTCGTGACAGCGGCAGGGCTTGCCTGCATGCGCTGCGTGTGCCTCGGGAGGAGGCCATCGATCGCCCGATTTTGCTCGGGGCCGGCTGTACTCACCATCGAATCAGAATGTAACTGCGGGGTGCGCCAGGAGTGTGCGCGCTGGTCGCGGTGCGCGAATGGAGGATTCAGCAGGGTGATTTGATTTCTTGAGACAAGGAGGTTGGGAACATGAAAAGATGGCGGTTGGTATGGTTGGCGGTAACGGTGGTTTGTGTGCCGGTGTATGCGGTCGGTGGGGCTGGCGAGCCGCCGGGGCTGGGACTGGCGGAGTTGGCGACGACGCTGGGGCTTGAGGCGCCGGCGGCGGTGCAACAGGGGACGGTGGGCCAGGCGCAGGGCGGAGGCGTGGGGCTGCTGGAGCAGGTTCGCACGTCGCTGGGCGAGCAGCAGATTCCGGGGACGGGGGTCGGCATGCCCGCGCGATTGGGGGCGTGGATGGCGGCCGACCATGCCGAGGAGACGGCGGGGGCGGTTGCGCATGCGCGGCTGCAGCAGTTACTGAGCGGGACGGCTGAGCCGGAGACGACGGAGGCGGGAGTGAACGAGGCGGAGCCGAACCCTGAGACAGGCGAGCCTTCGGAGCAGGCGGAGACAGCGCCGTCGTCTCCGCCGGCGCCGGGCCCGCTGGCGTATGGCCTGGTGGAGCGCATGGCGGTGCAGAAGGCGACGCAGGCGGCGGGGGCCGGAGCGCACGCCCAGCTTCAAGAGGGGCTGGCGAACCAGGTGGGTCTCGGTCCGGCGGCCGAGCGGCAGGAGCAATTCCGTCACCAACTCATGACGCGAGCGGCAGTGCAGTAGGTTCATCTTATGTGGTCCGGCCACTTCACTGTGGTCGGAGCCGGTGGCCGGGCGACAATGGCGGCATAGTGCGCGCACGATGTAATCCGGCGGCCCAAGCTCGGAGGGGAGATTGGGCCGCCGGGAAGGGTGGGCGGCGCGCGTCCCTCGTGGCCCGTGGCCTGGGGTCACCGCCCGCCTATCTCCCCTTCGGCTTTGCCAGAAGGAACACGAGCGCCATATCACAGAACCGCATCCGGATCGATTGCCCGAATACCGAGCCCAGGTGGTCGAGACGGTGGCTCAGCCGGACCAAATCCGCAGAAGTATGCGATTCAACCACGCGAGGCTGTTCTCCCGGTGCCATAATGATGTTCGCAAAGGCAAGCATGTCGTGGTCTTCAGTGAGCTCGATCCCGCCACCGGCGAGGTCGAGAACTTCGACGTGCTGCTCTTCTCCACGCGGCTCCTGCGGAGCGACTTGTTCGAAATGGCCGTCACGGCGGACGGGCAGGTCACGTATCTTGTTGGCGATGGGGCATTTTCTCTCTCCCCTTCAGGGATACCGTGAATTTGTTTGTGAAAATAGGAAAGATGGCGTAGAATGGCAGGGGTGTCCGTGCGGAACCGGCAAATTGGGAGTTTGTGCTGATGCTGGCGAGGCTGCACAGTGTGACCCTCGAAGGGATCGAGGGCGTTCTTTGCGAGGTGGAGGTGGATATCTCCCGTCGGAGCCTGGAAAAGCCGATCATCGTCGGCCTTCCGGATGCGGCCGTCAAAGAGAGTGCCGAAAGGGTCCGCAGCGCGATCGTCACGCCGGCGCCCATGAAGGCGAGGAACGCCCCGAGCACGACCAGGCTCCCGACGAGCCCGAGCTCCTCGCCGATGACCGCGAGGATGAAGTCGGTGTCCGCCTCCGGGAGGTAGCCCCACTTGGCGCGGCT
>CAZTGH010000590.1:0-2807 GCA_964612985.1 uncultured Pirellulales bacterium | reverse complement strand
ACATACCGAGTCCTTTTCGTTGTCATAAACGTCTATTCCTTCGAGGCAGGGGGGTCTGTTCTTATCGTAATGGTCATATCGAACGGATTATAGCGATTCATGCGCTGGCTGAGCCCACTCCAGCCTTTGATGTCGATCCGGGCGTGCGGGACATTGTGCCGGTCTTCATAGGTCTGCACCTTCGTCGTGTAGGTGTAGTAACCGGGGAATTCCTCATCGAGAAAACGCGACACCTCCTCATAGGATACCTGAGAAGCCCGTATTCCCCTCCCTCTGACTCGGAAGGTGCGCTGGTCGAAGTGTTTGACGGCTTCGATCGCGGCCGAGAGACCATCGGACTGGACTTCGTCGATGGCGCCGTGTCGTTTCAATCGGTCTAACAAGAACATCCTGATATCTCCAACAGCACAGTACTTTTCATCAGTCGTCTCACGGAGCGTCTCCGGGAATTCGACACGCAGCCCTCCGTCAGTTCATCATCGTGACTCATCCGGCCTTCATATCGGCCGATGAGAGGGGGGGTACCGGATCTGACGCCGAAGCTCCTGAGGAAATCAACGCTGTCGGTACACTCCGATTGTTTCATTGGATCGATCACGATCGACTGCACGCGCGGGGCCCGAAGATGGCGGTTCCGAGCCGGACCATGTTGGAACCCTCCGCGATCGCCACTTGGTATGAATTGGTCATACCCATCGAGAGATAACGCATCTGAACGTTCGGCAGTTCCAATTTCGCAAGGCGCTCGAACAGGTTTTGGGTTTTCCTGAAATACGGCCGGCTCTGCTCGGGATCGCCGACGCGTGGCCCCATCGTCATCAAGCCCTCGATCTGGAGGTGATCGAGTTGGGACATCTCGGTGACCAGCCGCTCCATGTAAGGCTCGAAAGGCTCATGTTCGTCGGGCCGTATGCCGGCCTTGGCAAACTCGCTGCCGATGTTGATTTCGATCAGGACGGATATCGGTTCTCTCTGGGCCCGCTCCACTCGTCTGTTCATCGCGACCGCCTTCTCCATCGAATCGACGGTCTGCACCGTATCGAAAACGCCGATGGCTTTGTTGATCTTGTTCGTCTGCAGATGGCCGATCATATGCCACCTCACTCGGCTTGCCTTTTCTGCCAGGTGACTCTGCATTTGCTCGGCTTCCTGAACGTAGTTCTCGCCGATGTCGGTGGCGCCTGCATCGATGACTTCCATCACCTCTTCGATCGAGCGGGTCTTGGCCGCCACGACGACCGTCACGTGATCGGGAATCTGCTCTCGCAGCCGGAGGTAGTTCGCAGCAATCTGCATATCAGTCTGTTGCCTTTGGCCCTTATTTCGCTTCAGGCAACAGTCGCTGCGTTGTTCAGGATTCGCAGGGACGGTGATCACACGGGGTATCGCGTCCACAGCAGGTCTGCGCGCGTCCGCAGGCAGGACGCCCGCCTGCCGCTCCTGCGTCAAGGTTCGATCCCTTCAGTACAATACCGGCACCGCCACTGATGAGCCGTCGGACTTCGCCGCCGCAGTCGGGACACGTCCTGACCGGATCGGCCGTCATGCTGTGAAACCGCTCAAAGGTATTTCCACAGATGCTGCACTTATACTCGTATGTCGGCATGGAACAGTTCTCCACAAAGAGCAATACGAACTCTCAACCTCCGGAAAACAAGAAGTCAGCACCTTCAGTCAATGCTCTCATCTTCGTCAGAAGATCGGCGGGCAGCGCGACAACCAACTGTTCGGGGCCGATGCCGCCGTATCGGCGCGAATCGGGACAGCCGAAACATCGCTGTGCTCCCGCACAGCAAACCGTTTCCGGAGTCAGGATCCATTCGCCTTCGGACGCCCGTGAAACGGCCTCACAGAACCGTACCTTCTCCGTGGGCATCAGGGTTAGATCGCCAGGCATGTGCTGGAGGAACTTGACGCTCGTCCACTTGAGTGCTTTCCCGACAGGCACATCGCGCTGTTGTACATGACTCATTTCTTGTGTCCCCGTCTCCTGCGACAGGTTGCGTCGTCTAAAACGACACCTGGGTTCCGACGCAGCACAGGAAACATTTGTCGGCGAAAGTATTCCAGATCTGTCTTGCGGCGTGCCAGCCGGTACAGTGGGCCGGCCCGATCTTGTCGATGCCCAGCCGATGAAATGCGTCCAGCGTTCTTTGGATTCGAACGTCGCTGGCGTGGACCAGATGCATGCCTCCCAGGACCGCATGAATTCTTTGATTGAGAGCCAGGTGCCGGATGTGCTCCAGCGTGTTGACCACGCCGGCATGAGCGCACCCGAGTACGACGACCAGACCTCGTGGGGTCTCCAGGAACAGGGCTTGATCGTCCATAAGCAGATCCGGCTGGCGGCCCTCGGAATCCAGGAAGAACCGTCCACCGACATCTTCGAACTCGCTGATGCGCGGAATCGGGCCCGTGACCATCACGCCGGGGAAGATCGGGGTCGCTGTCTCTGTGTACGCACCTCGACCGCTTCCGATCCACCCAGCCAACCTGTCGCGCAGTGCAGAAGTGACGCCGATCTCGTGCGTCGTGCCTTTCGAGGCGCTGAATTTGCGTTCGATGGCCAGGGGATGGAGATACACGTTCGCCCGAGGCGCCAGGTCCAATACGCGGTCGAGTCCCCCGACGTGATCGTAGTGTCCATGACTCAAGACGATCGCATCGGCCTGGGCGAGGTCGATTCCGAGGGCTTCGGCGTTATGCAGGAGCAGATCGCTCTGACCGGTGTCGAAGAGGATCTTCTTCCCGTATGCTTCAACCCAGACGGAGAACCCGTGTTCGGCCCGCAAGCCGCCTCGATACAC
>CAZTGH010000589.1:0-2823 GCA_964612985.1 uncultured Pirellulales bacterium | reverse complement strand
GAGCAGTCTCAACATGGCGTCTTCACCGACAGGCCGGAGACCCTCACCAACGACTTCTTCGTGAACCTGCTCGACATGGGCACGGAGTGGAAGCCGGCGTCGGAAGGGGACGACGTGTTCGAGGGCCGCGACCGCGCAACGGGCGAAGCCAGGTGGACCGGCACTCGCATCGACCTCATCTTCGGCTCGAACTCCCAGCTCCGGGCCATCGCAGAGGTTTACGCCAGCGAGGACGCCCAGGAGAAATTCGTCCAGGACTTCGTCGCAGCGTGGGACAAGGTCATGAACCTCGACCGCTTCGACCTCGCCTGATCGCAGCGAGGAAGTCCTTGAGGGCTTCCGAACAGGGATGCATCGCCACGAAGGCTCGCCGCGCTTCGCTGCGAGCGGAGGTGGGGTTCGTGTGCTCGATCAAGTCGTGCGAACCGCTCGTGGCGCCGCCTGTCCCACGACAGGCGGCGCCACAAGATCATGCCGTCTCGCCACCCATCCGCCCGGAGCACCTCATGGAGGCCACCCAGAACCGCACCACGGAGCGGCATTTCTGGAGGTGACGGTGGGAACCACGGCTCAGGCTTCCTCTTGACGGGTGTGCGGGCAGAGGCACCAGGCGCCCGAACACGGGAGCGCCGCTCAACTCGCGCCCGTGTCCACATCGGTCGTGTCGAAGAGATCGACGGTCCAGGCCAGTGCCAGCAACACCTGTGCAAGATGCTCGCGGTCCAGCGTGCCGGTGCGCGACATCAGCAGGGAGGATCAGGGCTCCTCAGCGCGCATCTGGGCGGCGAGGCGGCCCCGACAGGCGCGGACGAACTCCACGTCCTCCGCCTCGATCTCCGGCGGTGGCGGGGAAGGCTCACCCTCCGCCGCGTCGCCGACCACAGTCAGCAAGACTCTGGCCCACTCGCGGATCCGCGCATCCTTTGGGATCCGGACAAGCCCGTTCCTCACCGTGGCCGTGAATGTCTTCATAGCGTTCTCCACTCTCGTCGCGCGCAGTCTATCGTATCATGGTGTGGAATGCAACGATCGGCGGATGGCAGCGTCCGAGACGCGGTGGCTAATGAGGCGGCTCGCCGCGGCGGCGCCGGCGGGGGAGGAGGAGGAGGAGCGATGCACCGTTTCGGGGAATGCGACCGCCGCGCACCCCCGCCGACCTTCGCTTCCTCTGGTGCTTGACGTAGGATCCCGTATAATTCCGTGCGGAATGGCGCCGAGCATCGGGCACGGGCCAGTGCTTCCCACAGGTTGCCAATGCAAGCGGAGCGACCGTGTGCCTCGAGCACGTCTCCGAGGCCACCGAGGACCGAACGGTCGTGAGGCAGTACTGGAGGTGATGAGCGGACGGGATGCGGCTGCGCGTTCAGGGATTGGCTGGGAGGGGCACGGGATTGGGGAAGATCAAGAAGCTCATACGGTGGCTGAGGCAGTTGGCCGATGTCGAGGAGGCGCGCCTCCGCAGACTTGTGGCGTCTCGACGCGGGCGGGGAGCACTCCTTGCCCTTTCGTATCTCCTTGTCATCTGGGGTGCCATGCACTTGGGCGGTGCCGGCGTTCTGCTCTTGCGGCAGAGACCGCTGAACGACTTGTTGGGGAACCCGCCGTACCAGATGGGCGAGGTCCCCATTCTTGGCATGCGGCAGTGGGTCTTCGAGGTCATTGTGCGGCTCGTGTACGCTACGGCGATGCTCTGCTATGGCCTGGGCCTCCGGAACTGGGTGCGGCGGAAGCGGAGCCATGCGAGCCGCTCGGACCCGTAAGGGGCAGCCCTCATTCGACGGCGAAATCGATCCACACGACGGTGAGTGGGGCGCTGCCCTCCGCGAGGCTTGCGCGGAGGTCGTTGCGGCCGTCGCGGAGCAGGCGGGTGGGCAGGGTCCAGGCCCGGCGGCGGGGCGCGTCGCTGGTCATGCGGTCGTAGGGATTGCCCAGCAGCGCGCTCACGTCGTCGGTCGGCTCGAGGGGCGTGCCGTTGAAGGCGACGGCCAACTCGCCCGCGAAGGGGCTTTGGGCGTGGATGCGCAGGCGGGTGGTCTCGGCGAGCTTCCGCTTGGGGAGAGCCACGTCGAAGCGGCAGGTGCGGGCTGCGCCGGGGGCGATGGGCTTCGTGAGCTGATTGGAGTAGACCGCCCGTGCCAGCCAGTAGTACTGGGGCTGCGCGGCCAGCCACTCGCGGTCGCGGAGCCGCGGGAGGATGTGGAAGGGCGGCTCCCGCTCGAGCCAGGGCAGCTTGTCGCCGCCGCTGCGGCAGTAGACGAAGTTGAACAGGCTCATGCCGTCGGCCCCGCGTGCGAGCGCCAGATGGGCGACGGTGGTGAACTGGGCGTCGCAAGTTCGCGGATGGCCGAGGGTGCCGTAGCCCGTGTGGGGCGCGATGAAGTGCAGCGCCCCGGCGCTGTGGGTCATCTCCTGGTAAATGGCGGCGTCGGGCGAGGCGAGCTTGCGGATCCTCGCGATGTCGTGCACGGGGATGGTCTGGTACCAGCCCGAGCAGTTGAACATCTCGACGCCGGAGTCGCAGAGGCGCTTGACGTCGAGTCCCGTCTCGGGCCAGCGGCTCAACTGGAGCGGCACGCGGGCGCAGAGCCAGCGGTGCTGGCCCGGCTTGGCCGTGCGGTCGAGCAGCGCGCGGATCTTGCGGACGAAGGCCGTGATGATCTCTGCCCGCTTCGCCCGGGGAACGTCTCTGCGGAACATCACGTGGTCGCGGAGGAAGTCGAGCTCGAAGCCGTCGAGGTCGTACTGCTCGCACAACTCGGCGATGAGCCCCAGCTTGTAGGCGCGGACGGCGGGCTCGGCCCAGTTCAGCCCGCGGTTGTGGTT
>CAZTGH010000588.1:0-2823 GCA_964612985.1 uncultured Pirellulales bacterium | reverse complement strand
ATATCCCAGTTCCGCATCGGGACGAATTCGACGGAACGGGTAATCCGAGCTGAGGCTCAGCGCGAAATCCTGGTAGCAGTAGAAGGGGAGCTTGTGCGTCTCATAGTGCCGTCGCCACGATTCGACCTTATCGGGACATGATGCCAGATTGGCCGCGACGAGTTCACGCACGCGGACCCGAACGGGATGCATCTGTTTGCCGGGGGACTCCTCATCCAAGCCAACGGCATTGAGAAAGGCCATGACCGCAAATACCCGCCGGTCTGCCAGGACCATGAAATCTCGGCCCCGGATGATTTCATCCGGATGGCTGAAGCTCACCGGCTCCGGCCGCATTCTCGATGTAGATGATGAGTGACTTGAGCACCCGGCCATCGAGGCCACAACGAATGCCATCCACACCGAACACACTGTCTTGCATCGAGCCATTATATGCACCTCACCAAACGGCCTACACGTCTTTCACATCCGGCACCTGGAATCCGGGGCGATTGGCATCCTTCAGCAGTTCATTGGCCTGGGCGGCAAACTCGCCGGTATGACGCTCCGTTCGAGGATCGAAGGTCAGCCAGGGTCCCACGGTGTACTGATTCCCATCTTCCGGAACGCCCACGCCCTTGCTCATGACCTCGTGGAGCTTCATGAAATGCTCGTAGGCGTCTTCGTTGTCGCCGAAACGGCCCGCCTTGGCATTGAAGGGAACGCCTTTGCCCAGGCGATACGAGTTGTTCATGAGGTGCCCCAGGACACAGCTATGGTGTGCGTCGACGGCATTGCCGTTAGCCATTTGGGGATCGCCGGCTCGACAGGCCGCGATGAAACTGCCGAACTGTCCGCCCGGGGTGACATGTCCGTCCGGGACATCGATCCTCTCCCCCTGGCCGCCGCCCTTGGGATAGTACTGTCCCCCGATGATCCTGCCGCCATCCTCGAAGTAGTACTGGTTCTCGACCTGGCGCTGGTACCCGTCATAGTTGACGTTGCGAACGTTGAAGAACACGTACTGTCCGTTGGGATACTCCGCTATGCCCAACATCGTGTTCGGGGTCTCCGCTTGATCGTTCCAGAGAAAGCGTCCGCCGATCGCCATGGCGCGGATCGGGTTGGTCATCCCCTTGTCCAGGGCCCAGTAGGCCATGTCGAGTTGGTGGGTACCCTGGTTGTTCAGGTCACCGTTGCCGGTCTCCCAGAACCAGTGCCAGTTGTAGTGGACGTAGTTGCCGTGGTAGGCGTCGACCCTCGCGGGGCCGCGCCACAGATTCCAGTCCAGATGAGCGGGGGGAGCGGAAGGACTCTTGAAGCCGATACTGCCACGTGGTTTGCAGCAGTACCCATACGAAATCTTCAGCTTGCCGAACTTGCCGGACCGTATGAGATCGTGCAGTCCAGCATTCTGGGCGCTGCTGCGGCTTTGCGTGCCGTGCTGAATGACCACGCCGTATTTCTTCTGCGCCTCCACCACGACGCGCCCCTCCTGGACATCGTGGCTCATGGGCTTTTCCACGTACACGTGCTTGCCGGCCTGGGCCGCCCAGATCGTCATCAGCGAATGCCAGTGGTTCGGCGCGGCAATCGAAATGGCGTCCAGGCTCTTATCTTCCAGCGCTTCACGCACATCCGCCACTCCCTTGCAGGCAAATCGGTCTCCCGCCTTCTCCTTCACGTAAGCCAGTCGCTGTGCCAGGACTTGCTCGTCCGGATCGATCAAGTAGGCGAGTTCCACGTTCCTCTGACCCAGCCAGGCATTGACGTGACCGGCGCCTTGGCCGTTCACGCCCGCTACAGCGATGCGCAGACGATCATTGGCGCCCAGGGCCTTTGTGGATCGGGCGCCGCAGACGATGAATGCCGTTCCGGCGGCCAGTGAATTCTTCAGAAATGTGCGTCTTGTGGTCTGTGACATGTCAATACTCTCCCTTGAATGAGCGACTGAACGGTTGGCCTAGCGCGCGTATTCGCGAAATTCGTTGTCGAGCTGTTGTTTCGTTCTGGAGCCGTCGTAGAGGATCACACGGAACTTGAAGGGGGCAGTTTCCCCTTTCTTGAGGGTCAGGTTGAAGGGGTGAGGGTTCTCAACCTTGCGCGACTTCTCGAAGGCGGATTGGCCCAGGGGATTGGCTGAAAAACAGCCATAGCCCCTGGCATGCCAGTAGGTCGGATAGTTGGTGCTGGTGGGATGATTGAGAATGGCGATGCCGACTGTCGCGCCGTCGTGGTCGCCCTGGATGCGGACCCATTCGGCTCGCTTGCCCCAGACGCCCTGTTCCTTCTCATCGCCGGTGCTGCTCAGGTAGGCGCCGGTTCCGCTGCCCTCGGTGAGCCATTGGGCCAGGCGGATGGCGAACATGCCCTCCTTGGTGACCCCGAATTCGACCGTGTCTGCGACCGCCTGCAATTCGATGTCGAAGTCGATGATGTGCTGATCGCGGCCCGCGATGAAGCGGGTCAGCCGCTTCTCGACCAGCAGGGTGTCATTGTTCTTGTCGATCCAGTGCATAACGGATTGTATGGCTGGATTGTCCTGGGGGTCGTTGGCTATTTGAGCCTTGATTTGCCTGATGATGGGAAGGGGCTGGGTGCTGTTATTCCAGAACTTGTTTCCGGGGAGGTCATAGGTGAAATAGAGCCCCATGTGGTGGGGGTGATCCGGTGACTCGCCTTCGATCTTCTCGAAGGGCCAGCCGCGTGTAACTTTGATGCCCGATGGTGTGCGGAGGGGATAGAGCACGGGTTTGGTGAGCAAGACATTTTCGGCGGCGAGGGGTTTTGCAGGATCGAGCTGGTAGATATAGCTGGTGAAAGGTTTGCCGTCGATGTTCACAT
>CAZTGH010000587.1:0-2846 GCA_964612985.1 uncultured Pirellulales bacterium | reverse complement strand
AATGTAGCCCGGGTATACTGTTGGGCTGAATGACGAGCGGCGACATGACCGATTTCATGGCCGATCACGCCGGCGACTTCGGCTTCATTGTTTAAATAGGCCAAGATGCCACGGGTCAGATATATGTAGCCTCCGGGGACCGCAAAGGCATTGACTACCGGGGTGTCAAGAACCTTGAACGCAAAAGGCAAGTGGGAGCGATGGGAGACCTGGGCCACCCGTTGGCCGAGTCTCTGGATATATGCGTTCAAGGAAGGCGATTCGTAAAACCCGTAAGTCTTTTCGATTTGGGCATCCGTTTGCCGCCCCATTTGAATCTCGCTCGATTCACTCAAGAGCATAAGTTCCTGTTGCCCCGTAACGGGATTGGTGGCGCAAGCGGGCAGAAAAAGGACCCCGAGAAGGGAAACCAGCCATAGCGTGTGCTTCACGAAATTTTTCATGTATAGCCCCTCTGAACGGATAAAAGTAGATTGTTGGATTATAATTGACATATTTTTTCACAACTGTTAAGTGATTTTGTTTGAAAAAAAGGGAAGCTTGGGGCCGTTAGCTCAACTAGGCAGAGCAGGTGACTCTTAATCACAAGGTTATAGGTTCGATTCCTATACGGCCCACCAGTAAAAACAGGGAGTTATATCCTTTCCATGCTCGTTCACAATGGCGAATTCTTCTCTTTTGATAAGCCAAACGACCAATGGTCCGATTTTTTCCCACATTAATTGTTTGCTTTTTCATAAAACGGTACTATTATGTATGTAATCAATAAGGGGACGTCCTTAATGGCGGCCCAGTTTCGTTCTAGGGAAAATCTATTATTCATTGGTGACAACCTCTAGTTTGGGACTTTGAGAATTTTTTTGAAAGGAGGATGTCACTATGAAAAGTGGAACTGTAAAGTGGTTCAACGGCGGTAAAGGGTACGGCTTTATCGAGCAGCAAGACGGCCCCGATGTGTTTGTTCACCACTCAGCAATCAACGGAACGGGCTTCAAATCGCTTGATGAAGGCGACCAAGTCACCTTTGATGTCGAACAAGGTCCAAAAGGTCCCTCGGCAATTAATGTAACTGTCGCATAGGTATTTTTCTAGTACAAAATCGGGCACTCCATCGATTCAGATGGAGTGCCCTTTTTAGTATGGCAAAGGGGTAAAGTCGTCTCATGACTCCTTGTGGTTCAATCGGTTCGTTGCCGATGCCAGCTTTTCAACATGGGTGCCGTATCGGGTAACTATGGTTGGTGGTTGGATGCCGTCGCCGAACATATCCCGCTTTAATTTCCAGCGAAACGCCAAGGCCCGAATGGCAAGGCGCCTAAGTCTTTCTTTGAGTACCGGTTTACCGAAACAAGATGTTATTTTTCGATCCAAAGCGATCGCCCGTTTCCTTTCCGTTTCGTTAACGGCATACCTTGCTACAAGAGGTAAGATACCAGAATACTCGATCGTTCGATGCTGGAACTGTTCCATTCTTGCTTCAAGGCAGGCATCCCGACTGGGAAGATTTGCCAAGTAGCGGTATCCACGGAAAGCGGTTTCTACAACGCGATATATGGAACTGGAGTTAACTTCATAGTCTTTGCGAAAGGCCGACATAAGCCATTTTTCCGCAGAATTACCTGGAAATGCCGGATGATTGTATGTCAGGTATTTTTGCCCATGCCATTCTTCATACGGGAGATCTTTGCGAAGGATGCCACGCTTTTTGTGATCCTGATAAAGGGCTGTGACCGGCAAAGGGGTCAGCAACATGAATTGAACCAGGTCTGCTTCCAGATCGACCATGAAGTCGATGTCTGTTTGTATGTTAATGGTACTCGACGTCCACGTGGAGAACCCCTATCCCGCCCGGCTCCACGTGCCGCGCTTCAACTACGCCATCGACATCGAGGACCGGGAGTTCCTCACGTCGCAAACAGAGGTGGCTATCGACCTGCCGGCCCGGCAGGTGGGCACGATCGCACTGCCCGTGCGGTTGGCGTACAGCCAATTGTGGCAAGCGTACCAGGCGAAGATCGACGCTCCGGAATTGGACTACCGCTTCCGCGCCGACTTTCTTGTCACCGCCCTGGACCAGGCGCACGAGCTGTCCGTTTCGCACGCCGGCACGGTGCCCGTGCTCCGTTTGCCGAAAATCTCATTCGACAGTGTGGACTTCACCGACGTATCCATGACCGGCGCGCGGATGACGATCGACGCCACGCTGCGCAACCCCAACGTTTTCGCGCTGGGCCTCGGCGAGCTGGGGTATCACCTCTCGTTCGGCGACGTTCCCGTCGGCGGCCTGACCGCCACAACGGGCAACACCATCGCGGCCGGCGCGAGCGGCAAGATCGCAATGGCCGGCCAGCTCACCGGGCACGAGGTGCTCGCCCGACTGCTGGCCGGCCGGAGCCTGGACCGGCCGAGGCTCGTCTTCACCGGTCGACTCGAAACGCCCTGGGGGTCCGTGCCCGTCAAGAATCCTTGACCCCCTGCCGGCCGCTTACGTCTTGACAGCACTGCGTCGCAGCGTCTTGCCACCTGAGCTTTTCCTGGCCGTCACGGGCGATCCGCGCGTCGGCCAGCGTTGACACGTCGGCCGGCTTGCTTCTAGGATAGGCCGCAACGCACGAGGAGCGGTGCCTGGATCCTTCCAACCGCATCCCGCTCACCGACTACCCTGACCGAAACAAACGGGTTTTCCAATGCAGGAAGGGAGCGCCATGACCGCAAAGGCATTCCAACTACCGGCCGGCGAGCCGATCACGCGCTCGGCCGACACGCTCGCCGTCCCCGACAATCCGATCATCCCGTTTATCGAAGGCGACGGCACGGGCCCGGACATCTGGCACGCAACCCGGCTG
>CAZTGH010000586.1:0-2869 GCA_964612985.1 uncultured Pirellulales bacterium | reverse complement strand
ACGGCGGCGGTGAAGCCGGCGTTTACGATGGGCCTGTGCGTGATCTTCGTGCTGGTGTGCAGCAACGTGATGGTTTCGCTGATGCGGAACCTGCTGAAGCCTCACCTGCGGATCCTGATGTTCACGCTGACGATCGCCACGTTCGTGACGATTGCGGATCTGTTTCTCAAGGCATTCCAGCCTGCGATGAGCGCGGCGCTGGGGCCTTATGTGCCGCTGATCATCGTCAACTGCATCATCATCGCGCGGGCGGAGGCATGTGCCAGCAAGAATCCCGTTCTGATGAGCATCGTGGACGCGCTGAGCATGGGGGTGGGTTTCACCGTCGCGCTGTGCGTGCTGGCGGCCATCCGGGAACTGCTCGGGACCGGCAAGATCTTCGAGATCCAGGTGATGCCGAGCGGGTTCGTGCCCTGGGCGGCGCTCAGCATGCCCGTCGGGGCGTTCCTGACGCTGGGATTTCTGCTCGGGCTGGTCGCACTGATCACCAAGAAGCGTAGCTGAGAGGTCGTAAGATGGATACGGTATATATCCTGATCACAGGTTTCCTTTCGATCGTATTGATCAACAACCTGGTCCTGACGAAGTTCCTGGGCATTTGTCCGTATCTGGGCGTGTCGGGTCGGATCGATATGGCGTTCGGGATGGGTCTGGCGGTCACGTTCGTGATGACGCTCAGCGGCACGCTGACCTGGCTGATCGATCACATGGTGCTGATGCCGCTGGGGCTGGAGGTGGCGCGGTACGTGGCCTTCATTCTGGTCATCGCCAGCGCAGTGCAACTGGTGGAGATGTATTTGAGGAAGTTCTTCCCGCCCTTGTATGACAGTTTCGGGATTTTCCTGCCACTGATTACGACGAACTGCGCGATTCTGGGTTTGTGTCTGTTCTTGAACCTGTGGGGCACCGACAACCTGCTCGAGGCGGTGGTACTGAGCATCGGCGGCGGGATCGGCTTCACCATGGCGATCTGCATCATGGCGGGCATCCGCGAGAACCTGCGGATGGTCGATGTGCCCGAGTGCCTCGAGGGAGCGCCGATTACGTTGATTACCGCCGGCATTCTCTCGCTGGCGTTCATGGGCTTTGCAGGAATCATATGATGATCTTAGCCAATCTGATCGATTTGTTGAGCAATGCGTGGATGGCGGGCCTGATCATGCTGGGCCTGGGTTTCCTCTTTGCGGTCGTGCTGCTGATCGCCCACGAGAAGCTGAAAGTGGAGGTGGACCCGCGGATCGTGCAGATTCATGCGGCGCTGCCGAACATCGACTGCGGGGCGTGCGGGTTTGCCGGCTGCGGCGGATACGCCAAGGGGGTGCTGGAGAATCCGGAGTTGATCGGGCGGTGCTCACCGGGCGGCGCGGAGGTGGCAAACCGGATCGCGGCGATTTTGAATTTGCAGGTAAGCGATTCGGGACCGGCGCAGCGGCCGATCGTTCATTGTCGCGCCCACACGGGGGACCGGACGTACTACGCCAAGTATGAGGGCATTCCGAGCTGCACCGCAGCGAACGCTCTGGCCAACGCCCAAGCGTGCAAGTTCGGGTGCCTGGGGTTCGGGGACTGCGTCCGCGCGTGCAAGTTCGATGCGCTGCACGTCATCGACGGGCTGGCGACGGTGGACTACGAGAAGTGCACCGGCTGCACGGCCTGTTCGAAGGCGTGCCCACGGAACCTGATCGAGATGGTCCCGTTCGCGCACGAGAACATGATGACGGTCGCGTGCAACAGCAAGGAGAACGGCAAGAGCACGCGTGCGATGTGCCAGGTGGGGTGTATCGCCTGCGGCTTGTGCGTCAAGCAGAGCGACGCCTTCCGCGTGACGGACAACCTGGCTCGCATGGACTACAGCAAGTATGCCCCCTGCGGCGAGAACGAAGCGGCGATGAACAAGTGCCCGACCGGCGTGATCGTCTACCGAGGCAAGACCGCCCCACCGCCACGGGAACCGAAGGCCAAACCGGCGGCGGCAAGCAAGGCATAGACACGACTGGGGCGCCAGGTCCGCAGGGCGGGTTTCACAAACTACAGACCAGTTTCAGCGGTCACCTAGTATCTGCTCCAGCCCTGCGATCAGGGGTGGCAGGTCGTCGGTGATGGTATCCCAGAGGACCTTCAAGTCTATCGGGTCGTAGCCATGAACGAGTCTGTTTCGCATACCACAGGCCTTGCGCCACGGAATGGAGGGAAAGCGATGTTGTCCTGCATCGCTGACCCGTGTAGCGGCCTCGCCAACGATTTCAAGCAGGTGCACCAGAGCCAACTGTAGCATGCGGTTTTGGCGCAGATCCTCGGGATGCCTGCCTTCGAGCATTTCCGTTGCCTAGCGAGCGTGGTCAAGCATGTGGCGTATGCGCGTCAGATCATCATGCTGCGTCATAGTGAGTCTCCGCTTCGGCCAGGACCTGATTCCGGAAGTAGTCGGAGAGAAAGCCGGGGGTGTTCAGGTCGACCTTGCGTCCGAGTAATTCGCTCAGTTCGATTTCCATGCCGGCCAAACGGAGCAGGCCAACGCGGGCATTCGGTTCGAATTCGACGAGGACGTCGACGTCGCTGTCGGGTCCGAAGTCGTCGCGGAGGACGGAGCCGAAAAGGGCCAGTCGGCGGATGCGATTGGCGCGGCAGAATTCGGCGATCTTGTTGGTCGGGATGTCGATTCGTGCCCTGGTCATGGTACGTCTATTATAGTCGCGGATGGGTCGCGTGCAAATGGGGAAGCGGGCACGAGAGCACTGGAGTGGGCGTGCGGGTTTCAGGGTATCGGCTCCACCGAGGTCTGGGTAGCGGCGCGACGGCAGGAGTTCTGGGAATGGCGGACGTGAGTGCGCCTTACGTATCCGGAGGCGCCGCTGCTTTCAGCCATCCC
>CAZTGH010000585.1:0-2880 GCA_964612985.1 uncultured Pirellulales bacterium | reverse complement strand
CGGACTTCTGCAAAAATGGACAGTAGGCCTACTTTGGGAAGGAAGAGCCTCGTTTTCTGGCTCTTCCTTCTCAAACCTCAAGACTTGGTCACAGCCGACCTCCGTCATCCTCCAAGGAAATCGTGAAACCGATTTCCTTGAAGAATATAGGCCTACTGTCCATTTTTGCAGAAGTCCGCTCATCAGATATGGGCTCGTGCGTCTTCCCCCGTCGGACCTATGTTCTCAGGAGCGACAGCAAAGGATCTCCTCAACGGTAGAGACGGGCTCCTCGCTACGATTCGCCCCGCTTGTCCGTAACGGAGACGGTTCGCTTACGCTAGCCATGACAATCGGGAGGAGCGAGAGGTGGGGAACTGCGTGTCTCGCTGCGGCTTTCGGGTAAGGCGAGGGAGAATGGTCGCGCTACGGGAAGCGAAACTTCTCGCGATTTGCGGGTGATCGTGTATAATTCAGGGCCGATAAGAGTAGAAACCATGCGATTCGAAGGAAGAGAATGGAAGCAGCCGATCATATCGCCCTGCCGGAGCGTGTGGCCCACGTGAAGGTCGGGGAAAGGGACATTTACCTCGTCGGTACCGCACATCTGTCGAACGAGAGCGTCGAAGACGTGCAGACGACCGCCGAGATCGTCAAGCCCGATGCGATCTGCATCGAGCTGTGCAAGGGTCGCTACCAGGCGATGACCCAGGCGGACAACTGGGCGAAGATGGACATCTTCAGGATCGTCCGCCAGAAGAAGGCGACGTTTCTGCTGGCGCAGTTGATCATGACCAGCTTCTATCGCCGGTTGGGCGAGAAGCTGGGTATCCAGCCCGGCGCCGAGATGCTCAAGGGCATCGAAGTGGCCGAGGAGACGGGGGCGGAACTGGTGCTGGCCGACCGCGATATCGAGATCACGCTCAAACGCGTCTGGGGCTATCTGAGCTTTTGGAACAAGCTCAAGCTATTCCTCCAGGTGGGCGGGGGAATCTTCGTTCGTGAGGAGATCGATAGCGACATGATCGAGGCGCTCAAGAAGCAGGACCAGCTCGAGGCGGTGATGAGCGAATTTGCCGGCAAGTTCCCTGAGATCAAGCGGAGGCTGATCGACGAGCGGGATACTTACCTGGCCGAGAAGATCCGCACGGCGCCGGGCAAGACGGTCATGGCGGTGGTCGGCGCCGGGCACGTGCCGGGCATCACGCATCAGGTGCGCGACGCACACGCGCTCGACGAGTTGATGGAACTGCCGAAGAAATCCATCTGGCCGACGGTCCTGAAGTGGGGTGTGCCGCTGGCGGTGGTGGCGTTGATCGCCTATGGCTTCCAGAAGGGAACGGAACACGGGTTTGAGAACATCTACATCTGGTTCCTGGTGAACGGGGTGCTTTCGGCGGTCGGGGCAGCGCTGGCTTTGGCGCACCCGCTGACAGTCCTGTCGGCATTCCTGGCGGCGCCGCTGACAAGCCTGAACCCCTTTTTTGCCGCCGGCTGGGTGGCGGGCATCGTTCAGACACTGCTGAAGAGGCCCAAGGTGGCCGATCTGGAAGATCTGCCCGACGCCATCGGCAGCATGCGGGGTTTCTGGACCAACCCGGTGACCCGGATCCTGCTGGTCGTGGCGCTGGCGAACCTGGGCAGCGTGATCGGGACGTACGTCGCAGGCGCGTGGATCGCGGCCCGGTCGGTGTAGGCTACGGCAGGACGGCTCGGTTGTAGAAGCGAACGTCGTCGACCAGGCCGGACCAGAAGGTCCCGGGGGCGAAGCCCTCACCGGCGCCGAGCAGGAAGCCTGCACTGGATGACCGCAGGTTGCCCAGATCGCGGTCGTCGGCAGCCACTTCCTGACCATCGACGTAGAGATGCCGCCGGGCACCGGTCCAGACCAGGCGGACCCGGTGCCACTGCCCGTCGGTGACGACCTGTTCCGAGACGAGCGGAACCGTGATCCGACCCCCATCGGTCAGACGCGTCATGATCGCGCCGCTGGCCGGGTCGGTGCCAATCCATGCGACGCCCTTGCCAGCAGTATCAGCCTGCGACAGGATCACCTGCCCTGGGCGGCCTCCTTTGACCCAGGTAAAGATGGTGAAGGCGCCGTCGGTCGGACGCAGAATCGTCCTGGCGCTGACGTAATCGTCGATACCGTCCAGTTCGAGGGCCCCGCCGATAACACCGCCCGCGGGCTGCCAGAGCGATCCGCCATGGAGGGTCCCGTCGAAGTTGCCGAGCACATCGGTAGCGATATCGCCTTCTGTTTCATCCAGTGGCCAATGTACGATCAGATTGGGGTATTTGAGCCAGTACGTTCCCAAGCCCGCCAGGTCGAGAAAGCCGATCGACGCGTCGCCCTCGGGGGCCGGGGCGATGTCCAGGGACGGTTCGCTGCCAAGCCACTGTGCCGCCAGATATGCAAAATCCGTCAGATTGATCACGCCGTCATGGTTGAAGTCGGGTGCCAGGCGGATGCCCGTCAGGTACGGCACGATCGCCTCAGCCATCAACCCAGCCCCCTCGGCGTTCGGGTGGATGCCGTCAGGGAACAGGTCGCCATGATCTTCCAGCGCCGTGTAGAGATCGATGATCGGCGCTCCCGTGCGGGCTGAAATCTCCTCGACCATCGGCAGGATCTCGTCGCGGATCACATCCGGACGGATGCTGAAACTCACGTAAAAGGCGGGTACGGGCTTGCAGATCCACACGACCGGCTCGTTCGACAGCGCACGGAATGCCTCGATCATCGCGATGTAGTCGGAGACGTATTCGTCAGCATAGGCCCAGTTCTGAGGCTTGGAATCGTTGGTCCCGAGCTTGATGATCACGATGTCGGGATTGCTGGCGAGGGCGTTCTGGTAGGCGCTTTCGCGGATGTAGGGCCTGTCGCCCTTGCTCAGCAGG
>CAZTGH010000584.1:0-2883 GCA_964612985.1 uncultured Pirellulales bacterium | reverse complement strand
GGGGAAGCGATCCAGCGGGTATTGCTTCGTGATCTCGCCGGCGTCGAGTCGCAGTCGGGAGGGATCGTCGAGGGGTTGGCCCGCCCGTTGGGCTTGGAGCAAGCTGGTCATCCATGCCTTGCTGGGGGTTCGAATACCGGGCGTGGGGTAGTCCCAGAAGCCGATCGGTTTGGGACGCGATTTCATTTTGCCCTCTAACAGCGGGACCAGGTTGATCCCGTCGAGCGGGGGCTGGTTGTCCACCGCGACGTTGGCGATCTCCAGCAGGGTCGGGTAGAGGTCCGACGTGACGCAGGGGACGTCGGTGGTGCGGGGCTTCGGGATGGCGGCGGGCCATTCGAGGATGGCGGGGACGCGCAGACCACCTTCGTAGATGTCCGCCTTCTTGCCCCGCCCGCCGGTGGCGCCGACGTTAGGCAGTCCGCCATTGTCGCTGCAATACCACAGGATCGTGTTCTGCTCGATGTCGAGGGCGCGCAGCTCGCGGCGCAGCTTGCCGAAGGCGCGGTCCATGCCGGTGATTTCGCCATAGAAGTGCTGATGGCGTTCGTCCTGATCGTCGTAGAGGGCGCGGTCCTCTTCGATGGCCTGGTGCGGCAGGTGGGGCGATCCGAACCAGACCACCGCGAAGAAGGGCCAGGGCGAATCGGCGTGTTTGCGCATGAATTCAATGGCGGCGTCGACGGTGACCATGGAGCTTTCGCCGTGCATTTGGATGGCGGTGCCTTCCCGGCTGAGGATCGGGTCGTTGTCGAAGAAGTTGGGGGCCGACAGCCACTCGTCGAAGCCGCTGGCGCCGGGATTGACCGGGCTGCCCTTGACGACCGAGCCGAGGTGCCATTTGCCGAAGTGGCCGGTGGTGTAGCCGCCGATCTGGAGGGCTTCGGCGAGCGTGATCTCCTGGGGTCGGATGGCGTGGCCCCATTTGAAGACGCCGTAGCGGTTGGGGGTCCGGCCCGTCATCACGCTGCCGCGCGTGGGCGAGCAGACCGGGGCCGCCGCGTAGAAGCGGTCGAACCGCAGGCCCGAGCGGGCCATCTCGTCGAAGTGGGGCGTCTTCAGCGTCGGGTGCCCGTTGTAGGCCATGTCGCCCCAGCCCTGGTCGTCGGCCATGACCAGTACGATATTGGGCTTCTTCGGCGCCACGTCGGCCAAGGCCGCCGGACCGCGCACGCCCGCCAGACACAGCCCCGCCCCTGCCGCCTTCAAAAACGCTCGACGATGCATCTCCATGCCACCACTCCTTTCGAGTTCCAATCCATCACTGCCACGCCGGGCGCCGCACCACGGCGACCCGACCCCCATAGCATACCCGTTCGGCGCCCACATTTCGACCCCGCATTTTCGTCGCTTGTCGCTCGGAGAACGTATCTCGTATCTCGCTGCGCACCGCGAGAATGGCTCTCGCGTCGCATCGGGGCTTGTTCACCCGCCCCCGTGACGCTATAATCGAATCCATCGACGAAGGAGATGTGGAAACTGGAGGCAGTTGTCCAGTAAGGGTATCCGCTTCCTTACATCCATATGTTGGTGTCAGTGGAGAGGACCTGTGATACAGAGAAGCTTCGATGATATCAATAAGGCTGAAATTGATTTCTTGGTCGAGAATCGCGTTGCTGAAGTAAAGACCCTGGAGTACAAGCAATCGCTCCCGGGCTCGCAGGACAGTGATAAGAAGGAATTTCTCGCCGACGTATCCTCATTTGCGAACGCATCAGGCGGAGATATCATATTTGGGATCCGAGAAGCGCGCGACGAGAACGGCAAGAGAACAGGCGAGCCGGAAGCAGTCGTTCCTTTGCAGGGCATAACGGCAGACGAGGCCAAGCAGCAGGTCGAGAACCTTGTTCGGTCTGGAGTTCAGCCTCGCTTTCCTTTTCATGTAAGAGCCATCGACGGCTATGATGTCGATGGGAAGGGTTTCATAGTTCTTATCCGTATTCCTCAGAGTTTCGCTTCGCCACATATGGTGACCTTTAAGAATACGTCTCGTTTCTATTGTCGCAATTCAGCTGGCAAGTATCAACTTGATGTCCATGAGATACGAAACGCATTCTTGGCTACCGATTCACAGGCGGAGCGCATCCGGAACTTCATACAGGACCGATTGGCCAAGATCATGGCTGATGAAACACCAGTGCCGCTATCTACTCCGCATCGTCTCGTTCTGCATTTGTTGCCACTCAATCCTTTCCTTGCGCGGAAGCGTCTCGACTTGGCCAATGATCATGACTTAGCTCTGAATTTCAGACCGATCGCGGCCGGAGGCTGGAATGATCGGTATAATCTGGATGGCTTCGTGACCTATCGAATGGAAGAAGGTACCAAGTCCTGTAATAGCTACTGCGAGTTGTTCTTTGACGGGACGGTGGAGGCAGTCTATGCGAGCATACTTCGGAACAGAGAGGGTGAGAGTTCCAGCAGAGCTTCCGTCGCTGGTATCTCCTACGAGCGGTACGTGGTCCAGGCTATGAGGAACTACGTCAAGGGCTTTAGGACATTACGAATTGATGCTCCCATCGTCGTGTCTATGGCATTGCTCGGATGTAAAGGAGCGTGTTTATCCACGAATTATGATCTGGACAATGAGCCGATAGATCGTGATGTGGCGATACTACCGCAGACGCAGATTGGGAATCTTGACGAAGACGTGCCAACTGTGATGAAACCGATGTTCGACGCCGTATGGAACGCCTGTGGCCATCCAAGAAGCTACAATTACACAGAGAGCGGTATCTGGAACATACGTGCGTGAACGGGCATCCACGCAAAGGCGGAAGCACGAGAGCGATCGCTGGCTGGGGGCATGAGGTGCTTCCGTTGAATCCTATAATCATAGATGGTGGGGTGAACGGATGGGGGCGGACCGGCGTAGGGGGTGTG
>CAZTGH010000583.1:0-2885 GCA_964612985.1 uncultured Pirellulales bacterium | reverse complement strand
TGCGGCGCGCCCGCGAAAAGCGGGTGTATGTCCTCGGCGGAGTCCTTCATGGCTGTGCGGGTTACCGCATCGCGCCGCCCTTGCCCAGCGCATCCGGCGCCTGCGCCTCCGTTCGGGCTCGCCGTCGCGGCGCGCGCCGCTATGTTGTGCGAGGTATCACGCCCAAGGGGATCGCATGCGCCGCCTCGCCCTTCTCTTCGTCCTGTTCCTGTCGGCCTGCGCGGGCCGTCCCTCGCTCGACGATCCGAAACTCAGCGAGCGGGAACTCGACCTCGAGCGATTCTTCGCGGGCGATCTGGTGGCGCATGGGCAGTTCCAGGACCTGTTCGGGACAGTGCGCCGCCGCTTCGAGGTGGAGATCGACGGGCACTGGGACGGCGAGACGCTGACGCTCGTGGAGGATTTCGTCTACGAGGACGGCTCCACCGAGCGGCGGGTCTGGGAACTCGTCAAGACCGGCCCCGAGACCTGGCGCGGCACCGCGCCGGGCGTGACCGGCGCGGCGCTCGGCGAGGAGCGTGGGGACACCTTCAACTGGCGCTATACCATAGATCTTCCGGTGCCGAGCGCGGACGGCGAGGCCGAGACCGTTCGCGTCAGCTTCGACGACTGGATGTGGCTGCTGAGCGAGGACCGGTTGCTCAACATCGCCTACATGCAGCGCTTCGGGATCACCATCGGACAGGTCGTGATCACCTTCGAGAAGCTGCGTTAGCAGGCAGGCGGGTTTTCCTGGCCTTGCCCCGCCGGTCGCCGCGGAAGGCTGACGCGAGTATCCAGGCATGCGGACGCAGCAGGCTCTCCGCGGAGCGACGGTCACGATCTGCCGTGGGGCGACCGCACAGGCCGGGCGCGCGCGGTCGCGGACGCGCTGCGCCGCATCAGGACTGGGATCGCGCGCGCTAGCGGTCCTCCGGCTCGGGAACGGGATCCACCCCGTATCCGCCCCACGGGTGGCAGCGCCCGATTCGCCGGGCGGCGAGCCATGTCCCGCGGAACGCGCCGTGCTTCTCGAGCGCCTCGAGCGCGTAGGCCGAGCAGGTCGGATGGTAGCGGCAGTTGAAGCCCACCCAGGGCGAGAACACCAGCCGGTAGGCGCGCACCGGAAGCGCGACGAGGCGGGCGAGCGGGCTCATCGCCTGTCCTCGTGCAGCCGGGCCAGCGCGCCGCGCAGGTCGTCGAGCAGCGCGCGGAAGGGGCGTTCGACGGTGGCCCCGGGGCGGCCGACGAGCACGTAATCCCAGCCCGGCCGCCCGGCCTTCGGCAACACCTCGCGGGCCGCGGCGCGGAGGCGGCGCTTGGCGCGGTTCCGCGTGACGGCGTTGCCGAGCTTCTTCGAGCAGGTGACGCCCCAGCCGATCGCGGCGCGCCCGTCGCGCCGGTCGCGCCCCTGGAGCAGCAGGCCCGGCACGGAATGCCTGCGTGCGCGGGCGCAGGCGAGGAACTGCGCGCGCTTCTTCAGCCCCTCCAGACACGGCGAGCCCGCCGGCGGCGCCTCCGCGTCGGCCGGCCGGCCGTCCAGGAGAGCCTCCGGCGGGGTCATGCCGCGCCCGGCCGAGCCGCTCAGGCGGTCAGCTTCTTCCGGCCGCGCGCGCGCCGGGCGTTGACGATCTTGCGGCCGGCCTTGGTGGCCATCCGCGCCCGGAACCCGTGGCGCCGCTTGCGGACCAGGTTCGAGGGTTGATAGGTGCGTTTCATCGCGCTCTCTCCGTCCTCGCGCAGGCGGGGCGCGCCGCGCGCCGGGCCTGCCGTGCATGTCGAAGCCTGCCATCTATCCGCGCGCGCCCGTCCTGTCAAACGTCAATGCCGCGCGATGCTGCAACATTCAGGCGGCCACCGCCGCGACGAGGGCGGGTGAAATGTTACAATTCGCGCTTCGGGAGGCCGTCCCCGTCACCTCGGTTCAACCAGACGTGAGGTCACTGTTGCGCGGGGGGCGGCTCCCTCATGTTGTGTCCGAACGACCACAGCCGGAAAGGCCGCGAGAAGTGACCGAGATGACCCACCCGAAGGAAGCGAACGGCTTCGCGCGCCGGCTGCCGCTCATCGCGATTCTCGCCGTGGCCCTCGTGGGGGCCGTGGCCTTCCGCGACGTGCTGAACTTCGACACGCTGGCCGAGCACCGGGAGGCGCTGATGGCCTACCGCGACAGTCATTACTGGGCGATGCTCGCGCTGTTCCTTCTTGCCTACGTCACGATCGTCGCCTTCTCGCTCCCCGGCGCGACGGTCGCCACGCTGGCCGGCGGCTTCCTCTACGGCACCTTCCCGGGCGCGCTCTTCAACGTTGTGGGCGCCACGGTTGGAGCCACGCTCATCTTCCTCGCGGCGCGCTGGGGGCTCGGAGAGCGGCTCGCCGCGCGCATGGACGCCTCCGAGGGGATGGTCCGCCGCATCAAGGCCGGGCTCGACGAGAACCAGCTTTCCATGCTCTTTCTCATCCGCCTCGTCCCCGCGGTGCCCTTCTTCGTCGCCAACATCGTGCCGGCCTTCCTGGACGTGCCGCTGCGCCGCTTCGCGATCACCACCTTCCTCGGCATCATTCCCGGAACGGTGGTCTACACCTCGGTCGGGTCGGGCCTCGGCGAGGTCTTCGCCCGCGGCGAGCGGCCCGATCTCGGGATCATCTTCGAGCCGCAGGTGCTGCTGCCCCTTCTGGGCCTCGCCGCGCTTTCGGCGCTGCCGATCCTGCTCAAGGCCGTGCGCGGCCGCAAAGGGGTCTGATCCCGTGGCCGATATCCGGACCGACCTTCTCGTGATCGGCGCGGGCTCGGGCGGGCTCTCCGTGGCGGCGGGCGCGGTGCAGATGGGCGCCGACGTCACCCTCGTCGAAGGCGGCGATATGGGAGGCGATGCTCTGGTCAAGGGGGCCAGGAGGCTGGGAGG
>CAZTGH010000582.1:0-2914 GCA_964612985.1 uncultured Pirellulales bacterium | reverse complement strand
GACGCACCGCTGAGTTGAGGCCCACCCGCGACCTGTTGCTGTGCGTCCAGAGTCCAGGCGCCGTCGCCTGGACGCCTTTGCCGGCTGACGCGTGGGCCCGAAACGACTCTCCGGGCGAGGGCGCCCGGAGTCCGGGTTCTTTTTCCCAACGATACCGCTGCGCCGGCAATTTCAGGGTACACCCAGAGGCGGATGGTGGCGGCGTGGACACGCCGACCTCCGGACGACCATGAAGCGACCGTGCTACGTAACGACCACGACTTCGGCAACCCTTCCCCATGCAGGCGCCACAATACGCGGTGGAGAATGTCTCAATGACTGGAGGCTGCGCGGATCTTCCCGCGCAAATCCCTGATGCGCGCGGGGAGATGTGGTCGAAAGCGGTTCCCAGATATGGGAGGTAGTCCGGTGAACACACGAAGATCAGTGGCAATCGTCGTGGCAATATTGATACTCGGCGGTCTGGTGGCGGCGTTGCAGATGTCGGCGGCACAGGATCTCGACACCGGCGACTCGCAAAAGACGGCGGTCGCGGCCGTGGCCGCCGAATCGGTGACGGAATACGAGCCGGACCCGTTCGAGCCGGAGCGGCTGCGGTCAAGCACCGTTCGGGTCAAGCGGGTCGCGGTGGTATACTCGGACGGCAGCGTCGAAGTGAAGCGCTGCGAGTAGAATCGCGCATCTCAGACTCAGACGCCGAGGAGGCGGAGCATGGCGAAGGCAGATATCGAGTTTACCGACCGCTTTGACCAGTTCTGTGAGGCCCTCTCGAGCGGTGGATCGCTCCTGGTGTCGCTGAACGAAGAGGGTGTGCCGAACGCGATGACCATCGGATGGGCGCTGCTGGGCGTGGTCTGGCGGCGACCGATCTGCGCGGTGTTCGTACGCCCGTCGCGCTACACCTACGGCTGCATGGAGGCGACCGGCGACTTCACCGTGTGCGTGCCGGGCCCGGACCTGGCCGAAGAGGTACTGTTCTGCGGGACGAAGTCCGGGCGCGACTTCGACAAGTTTCAGGAATGCGGCTTCACCGCGACCGAGAGCCGGCACGTGCAGTCGCCGGGGATCGCGGAGTGCCGGGCGGTCTACGAGTGCACCGTGGTGCAAAAGAACGACGTTGTCCCGGAGCACTTCATCCCGGACATCGACGACACGCTCTACGCAAGCGGGGACTACCACCGGGTCTACTATGGCGAGGTGCTGGCGAGCTACGCGGAGTGAACGGCAGGGACGGCTGCGGCGCCCCTCCCTCCGGCCCCCTCCCCCTTCCGCCGCAAACGGCGCGGCGGGGGCGGGAGAGGAGGAGAACGAATGCGGCGAACGGCCCGATCTGGGTCGTTCGTCGTTCCCTTTTGACTGTTCCCTCTTCACTCTTCGCTTCGCCACACCGGGGAGGGTCTGTATCCAAGTGTAACGGTACACGCCTCGCTGCCGCGTGATGTCGCGTATCTCCCGAGGTCGGGGCTTACCTGCGATGGCGGGTGGGGCAAAGGGGACCGAGGAGGAAACGGGGTGGTGGTGGGCGAAATGATAAGCGACGCATAGAGACGGTCACACAGACCAGGGAGGTCAATTCACCATGCCCACGGTTGTCACTTACGGAGAGATTATGCTGCGACTGGCTCCGCCCGAGCGCCAGCGCTTCATCCAAGCCAGTTCGTTCGACGTCATCTACGGCGGCGGAGAGGCGAATGTCGCCGTCAGCCTCGCAAACTACGGGATGGACGTACGATTCGTTACCGCGCTGCCGCCCCACGACATCGGTGACGCGTGTGAGAACTTCCTGCGCCAGTACGGCGTGGACACCTCGTACATTCTGCGCCAGGGCGATCGTCTCGGCATCTACTTCCTCGAGATGGGCGCCGTCCAGCGCGGCTCGAAGGTCATCTACGACCGCGCGCGCTCGGCGCTTGCGGACATCCAGCCGGGCGACGTGGACTGGCAGCACGTCTTCGACGGCGTGGACTGGTTCCACTGGACGGGCATCACGCCGGCGATCAGCGAGGGCACCGCGGCGGTGCTGCAGGAGGCCGTGGAGGCGGCGTCGGAGCTTGGCGTGAAGATGTCGTGCGACCTCAACTACCGCAGCAAGCTGTGGAACTGGGGCAAGCAGCCCGGCGAAGTCATGGAGGGGCTGGTCGAGCACGTTGACGTCGCCATCGGCAACGAGGAGGACGCGGACAAGGTCTTCGGCATCAAGCCGGAGGGCGTGGACGTGGAGGCGGGGCACCTCGACGCGGCGGCCTACGAGAGCGTCTGCACGCAGCTTATGGAGCGCTTCCCGAAGATGAGCAAGTGCGCGATCACGCTGCGCAGCAGCATCTCGGCCTCGCACAACAACTGGAGCGGCGTGCTGTATGACGGCGAGAGGCTGCACCAGGCGAAGGAGTACGAGATCACGCACATCGTCGATCGCGTCGGCGGTGGCGACAGCTTCTGCGGCGGGCTCGTGTACGGGCTGCTGGCGGGCAAGTCGGACAAAGACGCCCTTGAGTTCGCGGTGGCGGCAAGCTGCCTGAAGCACACGATCTACGGCGACTTCAACCTCTCGACCGTCGAAGAGGTGGAGAAGCTGGCAGGCGGACCGGGGACGGGCAGAGTTCAGCGGTAGCAGGTACCGAGAGCCTGTCGCTCCGTGGCACGGGCGCCCTGCCCGTGCGCCGTTCGGCGAAGTTGATACGGTGTGTGGACGGCCGACGGGCGAGGGCGCCCGTCGCACGGACGGCAAAGGCCCTTTCGCCGTTGCTGCAAGCTGGCCGCTGATCGCTGGGAGCGGGTGTATCCTGAGATTGCCGGTTCAGCGGTATCGTTCGGAGAAGAACCCGGACTCCGGGCGCCCTCGCCCGGAGAGTCGTTTCTGGTTTCCAGGGAGAGGGGGGATCGAGGGGGGTGAGGCCGTCGTGAGCCGTCGCAG
>CAZTGH010000581.1:1889-2917 GCA_964612985.1 uncultured Pirellulales bacterium | reverse complement strand
TACGGAATCGCCCATTCCTGCCACGACGGACGCACCGTGATGGCGTTGTCCGGATGCGTGACCGTCACGCTCTTGCCCGAGGCGTCCTCGAGTCGTACATACATCGGCTCGGACGAATTGCCCATCGGTTGGGCGACGCCGACTTCCGCCGTCTGCCAATTGCCCGACACGTTGCCGGTCATCGTCAGGCCCGAGAACTCCGCCGCCGTGACAATGCCCGCGTCGTGACTGGTCACCGCCAGACCGATGAAGACGCTGTCGGCCATCTGGATATCGACCGGCTCCGTGGGGGTCACGTCCACCCAGGTCACGCCGTCTTCCGAGTGCTGCATCGTGAAGATATTGCCCGTGCGGGTCAGCTTCACCCAGTGCGGAATCTCGATATCCGCCACGTCCGTGTTCGCGCTGGCCTGGCCCGCCACCGGACGACGCTGGAACGACAAACCATGCGCCGGTTCCGGCGTCGCCGCCGCGAACGCGTGCTTCGAACCGGCCTCCAGCGTCTCGCGGATCATCACGCCCGCCTTCGCCCACTCGTTGCTGCGAACCAGGCTGTCGACGCGAACCGTCATCGAGCCGTCGCCGCTCAGGGTCTTGTACGCATAGCGGAACTGATCCGCGCTGCCCCAGATGTCTGTGCCGATCGCGCTCATGACGATCTGTCCATCGGCGGTTTCCTTGAAGTCGGGCGCATTGCCGCGAACATACAGCACCAGCGTCTCGGCGCCGTTGCCCGTCCAGTCCTGCGCGGTCTCGAATTCCCGTTCAGCCTCGGAATAGAACGGCGACTCACTGTTGTCGTACTGAATCGGCATCGACTGCGAGCCGCTGCGGACGATCGACTTCTCCGCAAAGGGCGCCTCGAAATACCCGACCGTCGAACCCGTCTCATTGACCCAGCCGTCCAGCCAGGTGTCGAAAATCGTCGTGCCCGCGTCGATGTCGTCGTCGTACGTCTCGAACCCGTCGATCAATGCGTACTCCTGCGTCGAGAAGCTCCAAACCTCTCCGGCCCAGGCGGGCGTTTC
>CAZTGH010000581.1:0-1879 GCA_964612985.1 uncultured Pirellulales bacterium | reverse complement strand
GTCGGCTTCGTTGACTTCGACGATTTGCCAGTAGTAGGTGCTGCCGTATTCCAGATTGTCCGGCGCGTGACTCGCCTGATCCACCGTCGCCCCCAATGCCAGCGCGTTGGGATCGGTTCCGAGATATACCTCGTGCGAGGCCGCTCCGCGACCGGCCCGCCAGCTCAGCGTCGTCGCCGGATCGATCTCGGTTGCCCCATCCGCAGGTTGCGGCTCGCGCGCCTGCGCCGGGATGTATAGAAAGCGAACCTCGCTGAGTCCGTATTGGCCCATCATGCCCCAACCGCTGTTAACCGTCAGACGCACGTATTTGGCAGGCACGCCGCCGAACGCGACGGTGGTGTTGGCTTCATAGGTGGCCTTGGCGGTGGCTCGGGCAAACTCGACATCGTCCAGAGCCGTCCAGTCTGCCCCATTTTCGGAATACTCGACGGTCACGCTCTTGAGCCCGAAGCCAAGCACCAGTTCAAACTGTACATTGTAGTTCCAGACGAGCATCTCGTGGAGCTTATACACGCGATCGAATTCGTACTGGATATACACGCCTTGCTGGCCGGCGTCGGCCAGCCACATGTCGGTGGCCGCGGTGGAGTGCTCGTCATTGGCGCTCAGGCCGGAACCGTTCACCGTGTTCTCCGGCCCGGCGCCGGGTTCTGACGACGCGTTGCTCGTCGCAACGATATGATCGATCGGATAGGAGAACGGTTCGACCGCAAAGCTCCAGACGTCGCCCTGGAATACCGTGTAGTCCGGGGCGCCATTGACTTCGTCGACGCGCCAGTAGTACGTCTGGCCGAATGCCAGTGGACCCACCTGGAAAACCGTCGTGGACTGGCCCGGCGCGACGAGAACACCAAGGTCACTATCCCTGCTCGCGGCATTGACGTCATCCCGAACCGTCCCCAGATAGACGTCGTGTGTTTGCGCAAACTCGCCCGCCGTCCAACTCAGCTCCACCTCGCGGGGAACGTCCGTCGACCCGGAGGCCGGATGTGGATTACGCGCCAATACCTGGACCGACAATCCGGACGGAAGAATATCCGCCACGTACGGACCCTCGTAGATATGAAAGAAATCCAACCACATCGGGATCTCTGTGCCACCGCAGTGGATCTCAAGCTTCACGTTACTGTTCTCAGCGTCTGCCGTGACGGTATACTCCGCCCAGTCCGTCGTTAAGTTGAAGGTGCCAGCGCCCCACGTGACGGAATTGTCCATCGCCTTGAATTGCATGGCGAAGGTACGCGGTTCATCTGCCTTCGCCCAGACACTGGCGGTGTACTCTGTACCCACCTCCAGGGGCACCGCTGCATAGATCACTTCGAAATGCCAGGCCGCCGTGCCGGTTGCATTGATCCGCAGGCTTTGCGAACCGTCGATGAACTCCGTGGCATCGTACGTGATGGTGCTGCCGTTCCCTTCGGCGGGATTCCAGGTGACCCAGCCTCCTCCCCAATCTCCGTTAAAGAAATCTTCCTCCTGTTCGAAGCTGCTGTTCACGCTTGCCAGGTTCTCAACCTGTGCGAAAGACACCGATGTTGTTGCCGCTACACAGAATAGGAGCCCCACAACCCACAACACTTTCTTCTGACACATGGCGGTTCTCCTCCCAGAAAAGATCGAATCAGAATCGCCCGCTTCATTCAACGGTCGATACGCAAAGGCGCCACGCCCCACAATGCCACAGTTAAGAGAGCAGGGGCCTGTACCGGCTGGATACAGGCCCCTGACGCCGATCAGGAACGTTGGCAGGTGCCGGAGTCCCGTGCCGACGAGTGCACTTCTCCCGACTACTCGGTCGAAGCCGGATGGCCATAGCCGATGTCGTCGAAGTAGACGATGCCGGTGCCGCCGGCGGTCGGACTGGTCGGGTTGCCGA
>CAZTGH010000580.1:0-2928 GCA_964612985.1 uncultured Pirellulales bacterium | reverse complement strand
CGGCGGGGAGTGCGGACCTGGTGTTTGCGGACCCGCCTTTCAACATCGGGTACAGCTACGATGTATACGAGGATACGATCGAGCACCAGGAATATGTCGACTGGTGCGGCAAGTGGATCGCGGCGGTGCATCGGGTGCTGAAGAGCGACGGGACGTTCTGGCTGGCAATCGGGGACGACTATGCGGCGGAGCTGAAGATCGAGAGCCAGAGGGCGGGGTTTCACTGTCGCAGCTGGGTGATCTGGTACTACACGTTCGGGGTCAACTGCGCGCGGAAGTTCACGCGGTCGCACACGCACCTGTTCCATTTCGTGAAGGACCGGGAGCGGTTCACGTTTCGCGACGAGGACCTGGACAACCGGGTGCCGTCGGCGCGGGAGCTGGTGTACAACGACGGTCGGGCGAATCCGAAGGGTCGGCTGCCCGACGATACGTGGATTCTGCGACCTGCATCGGTGGTGGGCGAGATGGTGAGCGACGACGATGGGACGTGGTCGCCTGGGGAGGTGCCCTGCCCTGCCGACGGGGAGCGGACGTATACGCTGCGTCCTCAGGATCTGGCGCACGCGTTCGGGTCGGGGGAGGACACGTGGTACTTTCCGCGGGTGGCGGGGACGTTCAAGGAGCGGGCGGGGTTTCACGGGTGCCAGATGCCCGAGCAGCTTCTGGGGCGGATCATTCGGACGTGCTCGAATGCGGGCGAGCTGGTGATCGATCCGTTTTCGGGCAGTGCGACGACGCCGGCGGTGGCGAAGAAGCTGGGGCGGCGGTATCTGGGGTTCGATATTTCGAAGGACTACGTGCAGTACGGGCTGGAAAGGCTGAAGTCGATTCGCGTGGGTGATCGGCTGGACGGGTCGCCCGAGCCGATGAAGAGCGCGCCGCGGACGGACAAGGACAAGACCAAGGGGCAGTCGAAGGCGGCGCGGGCGGCGCAGGCGGAGCGGGACCGGCGGCGGGAGAGCGAGGCGCGGTACGACCGGGTACAGTTGGAGCTGACGCTGGCGGGGGTGAAGGAGGCGTTCGTGCGGACGCACGAGGGGTTCAGTGCGGATCGGGTGGTGGCGGATCCGGAGTTGGACGCGGCGTTCGTGGCGGCGTGTGCGAAGATGGGTCTGGTGGGTGATGCGCGGACGTGGAATTTGCTGCTGTTTCGGCTGCGGAAGGCGGGCGAGCTGACGGAGGTGGCGACGGCGCGGCGGACGGATTTGTCGTGGGAGGATTGCGACCGGTACATCTTCGCCAGCGAGATCGCGTGGCAGAGCCTCTTGAACGAGAAGGCGGCGGGCAGTCTCGATGAGATTCTGTGTGATCCGGCGCTGGCGGCGCGGTTCGACACGATCGCGAAGCGGTTTGCGCCAGGGCATACGTCGCGGGAGTACCGATGGGCGGCGCTGAAGCTGCGGAAGGAGGCGAAGTACGCGCGGAGTCGGGCGAGCGTGCTGGAGACGCTGCGTCCGATGGGGCCCCGCTTCGGGGAGGTGCGGGGGCTGGAGGAGTGGAAGGCAGGCCAGGCGCCGGCGGGGCCTGGGCTATATGTGCTGAGCGGGGGTGCGAGCGAGAAGCTGTACGTGGGCGAGACGCTGGATCTGCGGAGGCGGCTGACGTTCAAGCGGGGGCAGGTCGAGGCGTGGCGCGGCATTGCCGATTCGATTGGCGTGCAGGCTTTGCCGATGGATTGCTCACAGGCGGGCAAGCTGGCGTGGCAGAGCTGTTTCGTGAAGAAGTACAAGCCCTTGCTGAACTGCTTCGAGCTGCGCAGCGCTTCGTGATCGAGTGCGAACGATACAAACGATGAGGTTGACGATGGATCGAGACGATGGCATGCACGGCGCCAGATGGCGGGATGGAATTCGGATTGGGGTGGTGTGGGTGCTGCTGGCGGTGACGGTGTCGGGATGCGGGTCGGGGCCGACGCGGGGGCGTGGCGGGACGACGGAGGGGTATGGCGCTAGCGCGGCACCGGAGCCACGGCGGGCGTTTGCGTGGCCTGAGGGAACGAAGGCGGCGGTGAGTCTGACGTTCGATGATGCGCGGGCGAGCCAGGTGGAGAACGGAGTCCCGCTGCTGGATCGTTACGGCGTGAAGGCGACGTTTTACGTGGTGCCCGATCGGCTGGGGGAGCGACTGGCGGCGTGGAAGCAGGCGGCGGCCAACGGGCACGAGATCGGCAACCACACGGTGCGGCATCCTTGCACGGGGAATTTTGCGTTCGCGCGGGAGAAGGCGCTGGAGGACTATACGCGGGAGGAGATGGAGCGGGAGTTGCTGGAGGCGAATCGGAGGATCGAGGCGGCGCTGGGGGTGCGGCCCAGGACGTTTGCGTATCCGTGCGGGCAGAAGTTCGTGGGTCGCGGGACGCAACTGCGCAGCTATGTGCCGGTGGTGGCATGGATGTTCTCGGCGGGTCGGGGGTGGATGGACGAGGCGGCGAACGATCCGGCGTTCTGCGATCCGGCGCAGCTACTTGGGGTGGAACTGGACGGGCTGGATTTCGAGGCGGCCAGGAAGCTGATCGAGACGGCGGCGGCAAACGGGGGCTGGCTCGTGTTTGCGGGTCACGATATCGGCGAGGGCGGGCGGCAGACGACGCGGATCGATACGCTGGAGGCGATCTGTGAGTACGCCAAGGATCCGAATAACGGGATCTGGATCGACACGGTGGAGAATGTGGTGCGGTATGTGCGGGAGAGGCGATAGTACGTCGCTCGTCGCTGGTCGCTGGTCGCTCGGGAGGTTGCACATGCAGGTTGGGGACGTGCACTTGTTCGTGTTCGACGGTTTGTCGGGCCGGGAGGCAGGGTGTGCGGTGACGGACGGCAACGTGGTGACGGCGTGGGGGCCGGCGGCGCTGGAATTTGCGCTGCACAGTTTTCGTTTGCTGGAGGTGTACCGCCCTGCCGTACTGGAGGCGTGGTATAAGCTATT
>CAZTGH010000579.1:0-2931 GCA_964612985.1 uncultured Pirellulales bacterium | reverse complement strand
GCCGTGGGAAAGGTGTTTCTGGCCCAGCGGGGTAGCGGGCAGGCCATATTCACCGGCCTGGCCGGATCTTGTTATGTGCCGGCCTCGGAGATTTACGGCTTTGTCGAGCAGGCCGGCCGGTTCGTAAAGCTGGACGGTGAGAAGACGGTGGACGGGGTGTCCGGGGAAACGCAAGGCCAAATAATGATCCTGAATGCCCACGGGACCGGCGGTGTGAAAGAGATCACGGCCATGTATTATGACGGCACGCCCATTGTGCTGTCTGAAACGGATATCAAAGAGGCGGAAATCCGGTCTCGGGACATCGACCGCCAGGATTATCCGCACTACTTCTTGAAGGAAATCTCCGAATCGCCCCGGTCGGTGGAACAAACTATTCAAGGGCGGCTTTCCATCCAGGAGGAAAACGGCGAGCCCCGCCCCCGGATCCTTTTGGACGGCTCGGTCATACCGGAGCGTCTGGCCGAAGGCCTCAAAAATCATCGGATAAGCCGGATATTCTTTATCGGCCAGGGCACCGCCGGTGTGGCGGCATCGGGCTGTACCACCTTGTTGCGGGACTATTTGCAGCAAACCGCCATCCGGGTGGCCGCTTTCAAGGCTTCCGAGTTCAGCGGCTTTATGATGGATGGCAGTCTGGCGGACACGCTGGTGGTGGCGATCAGCCAATCGGGCACCACCACGGATACCAATCGGGCCATCGACATGGCCAAGCGCTTGGGTGCCTACACGTTGGCCATTGTGAACCGTCGGGATTCGGATGTAACCTTTAAGGTGGACGGGGTGTTATACACCAGTACGGGCCGGGATATCGAAATGTCCGTGGCCTCCACCAAGGCCTATTATTCTCAAATCGTCGCCGGCGGGATCCTGGGACTCAGGATTGCCCAGTTGACGGGCGCCCGATCCGACGATTTTGTGTTGGGAGAGATGCAAAAACTCTGGAAGCTCTCTTCGGCCATGAGAAAGGTCTTAGAGAGCAAGGCCCAGATCCGGCGGTCCGCCGAACGGTTCGCCGTCACCCGACGGTATTGGGCCATCGTGGGAAGCGGTCCCAACAAGGTCTCGGCCGACGAGATTCGGATCAAACTCAGCGAGCTCTGTTATAAAAGTATCTCTTCCGATGTGGTGGAAGACAAAAAGCATATTGATTTGTCTTCCGAGCCTTTGATACTGGTGTGTGCGGCCGGGAACCGGGAAAGCGTGGTTACCGACATCATCAAGGACACGGCCATATTCAAGGCCCACGAAGCCGTCCCCATCGTCATCACCACCGAAGGGGAGCACCGCTTTGAACCCTATGCCGACTCGGTGATTTACGTGCCTCCCATCGAAGAGCGATTCGCGCCGATCTTGAATACTTTGGCCGGGCACTTGTGGGGGTATTATGCGGCCCTGGCGATCAATGAAGAGTCCCAATATCTGTATACCTTCCGGGAAGAGATGAATCGCTATATCGCCACGTGCACGGATCGCGGTCTGGACATCTATGAGATCGTGTTGGACAAGGGCTTTAGGGAACGGGCCACCGGTTTTTACAGCAATTTCAAAAAACGGATCGGCCAGGATCGGTACGCCACGGCCATGGCGTTACAGGCGGGATCGGATCTCACGCTGCTGCTCAAGTATCTTTCGGGCCGGCTTCCCATCAAGGATTTCGAGTTTGATTTCGGCCAAGAAGGCACGGCGCCGAATTTGATGAAGCGCTTTTTTTCTTGTATCGGCAAGGTCATCAATGAAATGGCCCGCCCCGTGGATGCCATCAAGCACCAAGCCAAGACGGTTACCGTCGGCACGAGTCGAATCCCGGACAAGGTGGAAGGGTTTCTTTTCGAGGCCCTGGAAGGGCGTGGTTTCAGCAAGGACCAGCTGACCACCAGTAACATCTTGGTCCTCAAGCGTCTCCAGGAAGTGGTGGCCGAAATCAAGGGGGTGACCACCTATGGGATCGAGAATCTGAACATTCTCGGTGAGCCGACGGAGGATTCGGCCATCCACCTGATCAACAAAGAAGGGACCTCGGCCGAACTGAGTTCCCGGATTGAACAGGACAAGCGGCTACACGGCACCAAGCGCATCATCGTCAAGAACGGAAATGTCTTTATCGGGCGAGGTAAGCGTGATAACAGGAGTATCCTGGTGGTGCCGGTCATCTCGAGCGGTACGAAAATCGATCATTTGGTCTTGTTTGAGATCGGTTTTCAACGGGGATTGGCGCTCCACAAAAAGGTGGACGCCCTGGGCGGCAAATACCACCACATCCGAAACCTGGTGGAAGAAATGAATCTCGCCTGGCAAGACCAATACCTGGATCGTATCGGGATCGAAGACCTGTTCGGTATGTCGGCCGAGAAGATATCGGAACGGATCGTTTCTAAAGTGCGCGCCTGAATTCATCGTGGAGGATGTTTCCCTGATATGTCTTTTCCTACCAAGTTTATCTTTGTAACCGGTGGTGTGTTGTCTTCCTTGGGCAAAGGCCTGGCATCGGCGTCGATCGGAGCGCTCCTGGAAAGCCGAGGTCTGACCATTACCCTGCAGAAACTGGACCCCTACATCAACGTCGATCCCGGCACCATGAATCCCTTTCAGCACGGAGAGGTGTTTGTTACCGACGATGGTGCCGAGACCGACCTTGACCTGGGTCATTACGAACGATTCACCCATGCCCAGCTGGGCCGCAACAGCAACTTCACCACGGGCAAGATCTATGATTCGGTGATAACGAAAGAGCGGCGAGGGGATTATCTGGGGGGCACGGTCCAGGTGATTCCCCACATTACGGACGAGATCAAGGCGAGTATCAAGTCGGTGGCCGAAGGCGTGGACGTGGTCATCATCGAGATCGGGGGAACCATCGGCGACATCGAAAGTCTGCCCTTTCAAGAGGCCATCCGGCAGTTCAAAGCGGATGCCGGCAAGGACAATGTC
>CAZTGH010000578.1:0-2941 GCA_964612985.1 uncultured Pirellulales bacterium | reverse complement strand
TCGGGTTTCTGGGGACTGTCCTTGTCGGCCTCGGGTCCATGCCTTACTATACGAGGGACGCAAACAGCCTCGTTCATCCACGTTCGGAGGTCCTTATGAGTGTCCTTAGCAGACGAGAGTTTCTGAAGGCGACCGGGGCGGTTATGGCCAGTTCCCTCCTCGCCGGCACCGCGCACTCGAAGCCGCGCCAAAAACCGAACATCGTCCTGATCATGGCCGACGATATGGGCTTTTCAGACGCCGACTGCTACGGCGGCGACGTCCGGACTCCCAATCTATCAAGCCTGGCCGCCCATGGCCTTCGCTTCACACAGCACTATTCGACGGGCCGGTGCTGGCCTTCCCGCGCCAGCATCCTGACCGGCTACTACGCCCAGCAGGTTCGGCGCGACAGTATGCAAGGCGTCAAGATGGGCCGTCGCCCGGACTGGGCGCCGCTGCTGCCCGACCTGCTCAAGCCGCACGGGTATCGCTGCTATCACAGCGGCAAGTGGCACATCGATGGCACACCTATCGAAGGCGGGTTCGACCGATCCTGGGGACGTCACAAACACGGATGCGACTGGGATCGCTTCTTCGATTCCGAGTCGTGGAGCGTCGATGACATTGAGGCCCCCGTCGAGCCAGGCGAGGAATACTATTCGACCGTAGCCATCGCCGACCACGCCGTGGCTTGTCTCCAGACCCACCAGCGCGAGTGCCCGGAGAAACCGTTCTTCCAATACATTGCTTTCTACTCGCCTCATTTTCCGCTGCACGCAATGAAGAAGGACATCGATGCGTACCGTAACGCATACCTCGAAGGCTGGGACGCTATGCGTCGCCGGCGGCTGGCACGTATGCACGAGCTCGGTATTGTCAACTGCGAGCTGTCGGCACGTCAGACCGATACCATCCCACGATGGAATCTCAGCGCCAAGGAGTTGGGCGAACGGATCGGCCCGGGCGAGGCCCCGAGAGCCGTGCCCTGGGAGAATCTGACGGACGAGCAGAGACGTTTCCAGGCCATGAAAATGGCCATCCACGCGGCAATGATCACGCGGATGGACGCTGAAATCGGGCGCGTGGTCGCCGAACTCAAGAAGATGGGCCAGTTCGAGAACACGCTGATCCTGTTCGCCAGCGACAATGGGGCCAGCGCCGAACAGATTATTCGCGGCGACGGGCACGACCCCGAGGCCGCGATGGGCTCGGCCGACAGCTATTTGTGCCTGGGCCCTGGCTGGTCGACGGCCGCTAATACGCCGTTGAAGCTGCACAAGCACTGGAACCATGAAGGAGGCATCTCGTCACCCCTGATCGCGCATTGGCCCAAGGGCATCCAGGCGGCTGGCGAACTCCGGCATACCGTTTCCCATTTCATCGACATTGTCCCCACGGTCCTGGAACTGGCCGGCCAGGAGCCGCTGGAGGTCGACGAGGGGGCCCCAGCGAGGCCGGGCCGCAGCCTCGTTCCGGTATTTGCTGCGGATCGAGAGCTCGATCGCGACTGCCTGTGGTGGTGCCACGCGTCCCATCGGGCGCTGCGTATGGGCGACTGGAAACTCGTAGCCAAAGACTATCCCAAACACGAATGGGAATTGTACGATCTATCCACCGACCGCTGCGAAATGAAGGATCTGGGATCGAAGCATCCCGACCGGGCCGAGATGATGGCCAAGCGATGGGAAGCCATCGCCGAGGGTTTCCGCAAGGACCTGAGCGGATAGCTCGGCACCGAAGCGATCTCAAGAGGTTGCAAGTACAGCACCGGGGGTGATAGCTGGCAGGGTGGAAATCGGCATGTAAAATGGACCCACCTCGTCGCCGAATCGGGACCCGCCTGAGGCGTACTATATCCGCGCTTGTGGCACCGTCAAGGGGATCATTTCTCTGGCTGTTTGCTCTTCTTGACCGACTCGCGGAACCGGTAGCTCTCGCCGTTCATCTCGAAGATATGGCAGTGGTGGGTCAGCCGATCCAGCAACGCTGCCGTCATGCGTTCGCCCTGGAGGATCTGGCCTCATTCGCTAAACGGCAGATTGCTGGCGACTGGAGCATCCTTCAGTCACCAGTAGCGTGTCCTGCGGCGGCATAGCAGTGGGCCAGTTCGCTGGAGCGGACGGTGGGAAGCGCCGCACCGATAGCGTGGTAGAGCGTCTTCTGGGTGCGGGCGTTGGCCTTCTTCAGGAGGGACTTGACTTGGGACCACATCTGTTCGATCGGGTTCAAGTCCGGAGAGTACGGCGGTAGGTACCACACCTGGGCTCCCGCCGCTTCGATCGCTTCGGCCACCGCCTTGCCCTTGTGCGAGGCCAGGTTGTCCATCACCACAATGTCACCGGGTCAAAGCGTCGGGACCAGTATGTCCTGGACGTACTGCTCGAACACCGTGGCGTTGATGGCCCCGATTCATCGAGGACGATCAGCCGAGATGGATCGATCGTCTGCGTCTGGTCTACCCACTGTCGCCGCCGCTCGAGGACGTCCGGACGATTCTGCTCGGCCGCGTGTGTCGACTTTTCTAGAACGGTATCCCAACCGCCATGCCGTTCGCCAGACGGTTACTTCACCAACATCGGTCCCCAGAGCCGTCTTTGGTTCGGCGATGGTCGTGTCCGAATGGGTCCGGAAGTGCGTGTGAATCGCCGCTTCGGCCGCGGGGCCCGGTTTCGGCTCGGACCCGCCGCAGGGTCGCGGGGCAGTGCTGCCTCGCTCGCGTCGCCACTGCTTCATCCGACGCACCCAGGACGGTGCGACCTCGAACAGTTCGGCCACTTCTTTCGTCGATAGGCCGGGATCACGGCAGCCGGGACCCGCTCTCGAAAGTCTGATGAGTATGCCATCCATAACTCCTGCCAACACGAGCCCCATTGCTCGATCCCCACAGCATACGCAAAGAAACCCCAGAGCGCTATAAGCCTTTGAAAGATGCTCTAGTTTCAGTCCGGCCTTAGACCAC
>CAZTGH010000577.1:0-2952 GCA_964612985.1 uncultured Pirellulales bacterium | reverse complement strand
ACCATGGAACGCACCATTTTTGATTATTCGGCCTTCGGTAATCAGAATACGCTGCCTGTCGAACCGAGAAGGGCATACTCCACTGCGCGATCCTCTCCGTGAGCGGGGGCGTTCGAGTGACCGTTCCGCTGCCGATTATAGGCTCGCACGCGCAGGCGGTCAAGGGCGCGAACGGGCCTGCTCGGCCCGCGGCGGGCGGGATCCCATGCCGAAGGCCCTGGGAGAATGCCGCAGGGCCTTCGGCGGGAGGTCATCCGTGAGCGTCGGGACGGCGGCGCCTGGTCCTCCGCCTTCGGCCCCGACGAGACACGCTACTTAAGAGGGTCCTTGGGCGCGTCCTTGATGAGGTGCTTGCGCGCCTCGTTGAGGGTGCCCTTGTTCTTGGCTACCTTCATCACCTTCTGAAGGGCGGTCTGTACGGCGTCGTCCGTCTTGTTTGCGAGGCGGCCCGCGATGCGCACCACGGCGGACGCAGCCTCTTCGGCCACGTCGGCGTCGTCCAGGCAGGTCGCCGCGAGGACGAGGGCATCCTTGTTGCGGACGTCGGTGAGTCCGCCGAGGACGGCTCGCTTCTCATCGGGGCGTTTCGCGATTGCGAGCGCCTCGGCGTAGATGGCCACTTTCTTCTCGTCGTTGCGCCGCCAGTGCCTCGAGCGGGCCAGGTTGATGTAGCCCCGCAACGCCATCACCTGGCGCTTGGCGTCTTTGGCCGTCTTCGCGATTCCGAGCAGGCCTGCCGCGGCCTCGTCCATCCCTCGGCCTTCGGACCACTTCGTGAGGGCGCGGATCGCTTCGTCCTTGATCGTCGGGTCCGTGCTCTTCGCACACGCCGTCAGGGTCTCTGCTGCTTCCTTCCCGCCGACGCGTCCCAGGACGCGGCACATGGCCGCCGCGGCATCTGCGTTGGCGTTCTCGATTGCCGGCAGAATGAGCTTTGCCGTCTGGTCGCGGCTGCGGAGGCCGATGGCCAGGAGCGCCGCCTCGGCGGCCTTGCGCTCGGAGCCGTCCTCCGTCGTCTTGAGCATCTTGATGATGACGGGGGCCTCACGCGTGCCGCCGACAACCTCGAGGGCGCGGGCGGCAGCCTTCCGCACGTCGGCGCTCTTGTCGCCGGCGGCGGCGACGAGCACGTCCATCTGGCTGCCGGTGCGCCGGGCCGCGATGACGTCGACCAGGCTCGCGCGGATGGCGGGGTCCGAGGCCTTCGCAACCGCGGCTCCGACGGCCTTGTCCGCCGCGTCGCCCCGCGAATCGATCAGGCTCTGGAGGGCGGGCTGGCGGTCATCCTCGGGGCCGCTGAGCACGCGGTTCGTCAGGGCCTGGGCGGCTTCCTCGCCGCCGATGGCCCCCGCCGCCCGCATCGCTTCCGCGCGGATCGCCCAGTCCGTGTCGTCCATCGCCTTCAGCACCGTGGGCAGTGCCTTCGCATCGCCGATGGCGCCCAGCACGAAGAGGACGCCGATCCGGTCCTTCGTGGATGCTCCCTTCAGGAAGCCGAGCCACTTGTCGACCATGGCGCCGCCGGGCAGCTCCTTGGCCGTGCGCGCCGCTTCGACCCGCACCTGGAGGTCGGGGTCCGACAGCGCGGCGAGGAGCTCGGTGAAGATCTCCTCGTCGGCGACAGCGGCGAGGCCGCGCAGCGCGGCGATGCGGATGTGCCGTCCCGCCTTGTCGGGGCACAGCTTCGGCAGGCCCAGATAGATGCGCTTGGCCTCCTTCTTGTCCCCGGCATCGGCCAGGTGTTGCGCGAGGCGGAGGACGGCCTCGGCGCATTTCATCTCGGTGTAGGTCGCGTCCTTGAGCTCCGCCGCGTCGAGGAGCACGTCCACGGCCCTCGCGTCACCGATGTTGGCGAGTGCCTCGATGGCCGCCAGCCGCAGGGCGGGGTCGGCGCTCTTGGCTTCCTCGATCAGGGCCGGCACGGCCTCCGTGTCGCGCAGCGTGCCCATCGCCTGGACGAGGGCGACGCGGTTCCTGCCCTTGGCCTTGGCGATGGAGCTGCGCATGGGCGCCGCGGCCTTGCGGGCAACGAGCGCCTGCACCGCGAAGTCGTAGAGCTCGGGATGGGTGAGGAACTTGGAGATGGCGGGGATGGATTCCTCGCCGCCGATCCACTTCAGCTCCTCGAGCACGTGGGCCTTCACGATCGTCGGCCGCTCGTCGTCCAGCGTCGAGCACAGGGCCTCGCAGACCATCCGGCGCTCGTCCTCGGCGCCGGGGCGCTTCACGTGGGTTCCCACCGCGTGGAGCAGGTAGTGGGCCTTGTAGTCCTCGCCCTCGCTCGGGTCCTTCAGCATGTTGACCAGGCTGACGATGTTGGCCTTGCCGTCCGCGAGGACGCCCTGGATGGCCTCCATGGCCGTTGCCGGGTCCGGTCCCGTGTGCTTCCCGCCGGGGTCGGCGTCCGGCACCGTGTTGACGAGGGCCTTGAGCTTCTCGCTCGGCTCGCCCGCGTGGAGGAAGGCCGGTAGGCTGAGCAGGAGGGCGGCCGCGCCTGCGACCCGCAGGAAGGGGTGCGTGAGATGTCGTCGCGTGTTCATGGCTTCTTTCCTGGACTGGAGGGTGGATTAGAGATGCCAGGGCGCCCGCATGGGCTGGTGCGCCAGCAGGTTGGCCTCTTCGTCGCCCACGATCACTTCCTTCACGGGGTCGAAGTGGATCTTGCGGCCCACGCGGATGGCGATGTTCGCCAGGTGCAGGATCGTCGCAGAGCGGTGCCCCGGCTCGGCGCTGCCTCCAGTCTTCTTTCGAGTCTTGACGGCCTCCTCGAAGCTCGGCCACGGCTCGGGGTCGGGCATGGCCTGGAGCTTCTTCTGGTCCTCCTCGCTCAGGTCGCTGAGGCTCACATCGCGGGGCTCGTGGCGGTCATAAGGCTTGCCCCACTCCCGGCTGTCCATGACGAACATGGTGCCGTCGGCGTACTTGAGCTCGACCCAGCCCCACATGCCGCAG
>CAZTGH010000576.1:0-2972 GCA_964612985.1 uncultured Pirellulales bacterium | reverse complement strand
GATTGCGCCGGAATCCAACATACGGTATTGTCTGGGAAGCGACGGCGATCCGTAGCTTCTCACCCGTCCCCAGCGTGGGAATTCGCCGCGAGACTTTGAGTCGCCCTTCTCTACCCCAGAAACCTTCGTTACCTACGACGAAGTCTACCATGTTATGATGGACCAACTCCTTTCTGAACTCGCCATTTGGCTCATACGCTTCATAACTACGGAGAACCGTTTCAGGCAGATTTCCCACGTGAAATCCTATCTCCAAAACGAGCCGCGATACGACTAGAGACCGGTCTTGGTCACCAGGGGTGGGATAGAGGCTTCGCCAGTACACGGGCAGCGATATTAGGAGCGACTCGTCTCGACTCTGACCTGAACGAAGACAACTGTAGACGTCATCGTACAGAAGATCCCGCAACCGATCCTCTGCGGGGAAGCAAGCGTATCTTCGGACTATCAGTGTTTCGCCGTCCTCGGCCAAATACAAGTCAAAGTCGCCCCTGGGATGACTGGCTCCCTGATAGAGCCAGATGTCACTATCGGAACGGTTCGTGATCCGGTAGTGCCATTCAAGGGCCTCGTCGCTGATCTCCAGATTTACGGTGGTGAGGGTGCCGATGTTTGGGTCCGAGCCTTGGCGCGTGGCACTGACAGCAGCGGTGGTCGAGCACGTGACAAGCATGGCAACCAAGCATAGCCAGCCTTCGAGACGAATCGTATGGTGCTGTCTCATAGATTCCCTCCGCAAGCCGTAGGATGTGCCCCGCCCACCATAGGGTGTTGGTGTACAAGGCATATCCTGCGCGTCACCCATCCACGCATCTACGCATCCACGCATTTACACATCTACGCCGCGTGCGGCCTACGCCAGTTTATGGCGATTGTCATAGACTTTCCGGATGGCGTTGGCGATGTCGTCCATGTCGGATTTTTCGGTCAGGAGCATGTTCTGGCCGATCCAGACGGCCTCTTCGCAGAGCTGGTCGTTGCCGGGATAGTCCAGTTCCTTGCGGTACTGGTCGAGTCGGGCCTTGGGGAAGCTCCGCGTGAAGTTCTTGGAGGTCAGGGCGTCCTCGATCAGCCCATCGCGATACTGAGGCCCATATCCGCCCGAGCAGGGCACGCCCTCGGCGCTCAGCGCCGCCATGAACTTGGACTTCGGCGCGTCGTTGAAGTGCTCCTTCTTGTAGCGGAACGGATACAGGTGGAACACCGCCCGCGTCGTCCCTTCGTACAGCTTGCAGGGGACGATGCCCGGGATGTCCTTGATCTTGCTCGTCAGGTACTGCCCGTTGGCCCAGCGCCGCTCGGTATCTGCCTCCAACCGCTGCATCTGATTGAGCAGAATCGCCGCCTGGTATTCGGTCATTCTTCGGTTGGTCCCGATGATGGGATAGCCACTGGTCCCCTTGACGCTTTTGTAAGGCCGCCCGCAGTTGTGGAACGAATGGACGCGGTCCATCAGCTCCTCGTCGTTGCCGACCACCGCGCCGCCCTCGCCCGCTGGAAGGTGCTTGGAGTTCTGGAAGCTGAAGCACCCCAGATCGCCGATCGTCCCACAGCATTTGCCCCGCCACTGGGCCAGCCACGCCTGGCAGGCATCCTCGATCACCACGAGGTTGTGCTTCCTGGCGATCGCCATGATCCTGTCCATGTCGGCCGGGATGCCCAAAATGTGGACGGGCATGATCGCTCGCGTCCGCTCGGTGATGCGCTCCTCGATCGTATCCGGATTGATCTGGAACGTCTCAGGGTCGGTGTCGGCAAAGACCGGCAGCGCCGTGGAATTCAGCATGACGTTATACGTCGCGATAAACGTATAAGGCGAGACGATCACCTCATCGCCCACGCCCACGTCGAGCGCGTGCATCGCCGTCAGCAGGGCGTTGGTCCCATTGACCGTACAGGTGCAGCGCTTGGCGCCGAGCAATTTGGCATACTTGCCCTCGAATTCACTGACGGTCTCGCCCTGTCCCCGAAACCAGTTGCCGCTGCGCAGGATCGACAGGATGCGCTCTTCCGCCGCTCGGTCCCAGATCGGCCAGGAGGGCCACCGCTTGCTGCGGACGGGCGTGCCGCCGTGGATGGCCAGCTTGGCCGCATTGCCGCTGCGACCCGCAAAGGTGGGAAGCGATCCCAGCGTCATCGCCGCCAGCGTCCCCGTCGAGGCCTGGCTCACGAACTGTCGTCGGGTCATCTGCCGTGGATTCATCGTTTCACCCTTTCAGTCTCACTTGCCCTGTGGCGTCCGCACACCCGCGACCAGGGCATGCACGGTCTCGATCACACGCTCTTCCACCGACGGTGCGAACGGCCCCGGCAGGGGGGTATAGAGCATCGCGCCGCCCCCTTCATAACCGCCTTCCTCCAGCACGCGGAGGCTGGGCACATAACCGAACACGTCGTTCGAATACCCTGCCACCCACAGCGGTGGGCCGCTCAGCTCGCGCTTCAGACGCAGGGAATAGTCGACCACCACCTCGCCCGCCAGCGCCACCACCGTCAGGTCGTCACCGAGCTGAATCGCCTGCACCAGGTAGGGATAGGTCGTCGCGATCTGCCCCTCGTGCTCCAACTGCGCCAGCAGAAACTCGGCGTGCAGCCGCTCGTACTTGTTGTTCGACTTGACCTGCTGCTCCAGCGTTTCCTTACTGGGCGGTTCGGCAAATTCCAGCGTCACTTCCTCCATCGCCGTCCGGATCGGTCCTCGCACCGGTTTGGGCGGCCCCTGCAATGCCGCTTCGACCCCGTTGGCCAGCGCATGCCCATGCTGGCGACAGAGCTCCAGCGCCCGATCCTTGCTCCGTGGAAACGGATTCTGATCGCCTCCGCAGCCCGCGACAAACATCGCAGTCACCCCGGGATAGAGCTGCTCGACGTACTCCTGTGCAAAGCCGGGATAGTCGCCGCAGTAATCGTAGAAGCTCAGCGTCGTTGCATGGCAGGCATACCCGAACACCACCGCCTGCAGCTTGCCTTCC
>CAZTGH010000575.1:0-2975 GCA_964612985.1 uncultured Pirellulales bacterium | reverse complement strand
TGCTCAATGAGATTGACCCGCGCGAAGCCGATGTGCTCAAGCTCCACTATGGCCTGGGCGGACGCCGGCCGCTGACGCTCAAGGAGATCGGCAAGAAGATGGGCCTGACCCGCGAGCGCATTCGCCAGATTCGTCGCGACGCCCTGACCCGGCTCTACGAATACATGGAAGCCGGATAAGACCGGCACGGTTTTGGGTTTACTCGTCGCCCGCGAGAAGGTACCATTGGCTCGTCGGGCGACGTGGCTGTCGCTGTAGAGTGCCACTGCCAGAAATCGAATCGACGGGCCCGCGAGGCTCGTCCCTTTGGATTGCGAGGGAACGCATGGAATTAGCGCGGTACATCCGCGACATCCCCGACTGGCCCAAGCCGGGGATTCTGTTTCGTGACATTACCCCTTTGCTGGCCGATCCGCAGGCGCTGCGGGCGGCGGTCGACGCCATGTGCGCTCCCTACAAGGACATGGGGATCGCTCACGTCGCGGCGGTCGAGGCCCGGGGGTTCATTTTCGGGACCGCGGTGGCGGCCCGGCTCAACGCGGGGTTCGTGCCGATCCGCAAGAAGGGCAAGCTGCCTTTCGAGACCGAGAGCATCACCTACGATCTGGAGTATGGCACCGACACGCTCGAGATTCACCGCGATGCGGTGCCGTCCGGGGCCAAGGTGCTCATGGTGGACGATCTGCTCGCCACCGGCGGCACGATGAAGGCGGCCTGCGATCTGATCGCGAAGGTGCAGGGCGAGATCGTCGGCATCACCTGCCTGATCGAGCTGACTGAACTGCCCGGTCGCAAGATCCTCGCCCCCCACAACATCCACACCGTCATCTCCTACTGAACGCCTCGCAGAGGCACGGATCATGCGGATTCGGAGAAGTCTTCAGGTGGCTCGGCTTCCGTCGTCCGAGCCGAAGAGTCTGGTGGGCGCAAGAGAGAGCTATCTTGGTCGCAGCCCAGATCCCTTCGGCAGGCTCAGGGCGGGCTCTTCACTTCGCTGTGCTACGTTCAGGATGACAACGGGTCGCGCAACTGTTCTTATCCGTGCGTCTCAGTCCGGCGCGGCGCGGAGGGCGAGGGCGAGGCGGTCGTGGCGTTGGTGGTCTTTTTCTATGCGGATGTCGGAGAACGCGCCGGTCTGGTCGAGCAGTTCGCGAACGGCGGGGCCCTGGGCGTAGCCGATCTCCAGCATCAGGGCGCCGTCGGGTTTGAGGAAGCGGTCGATCTGGTCGCCGATGCGTCGGTAGACGTCGAGGCCATCTTCGCCGGCCAGGAGGGCGAGCTGCGGCTCGTAGTCTTTGACGTTCTTGTCCAGGGCTTCGTATTCGGCGGCGCTGACGTAGGGCGGGTTGCACACGATCAGGTCCCACTGTGTGACGTCCAGGTGCGGCAGGAGCGGGTCGAACAGATCTCCCTGAAGGAGTTCGATGCGGTCGGCGAGGCCGTGCTTTTCGACGTTGCGGGCGGCAACCGCGAGGGCCTGGTCGGAGATGTCGGTGGCGATCAGATGCGCGCCGGGGAAGCTTTTGGCGATGGCAACGGCGATGCAGCCGCAACCGGTGCAGAGATCGCAGACGTGCTGCTCGCCTTCGCGCGTACGGAGGAACTCGACTGCGTGCTGGACGAGCAGTTCGGTTTCGGGACGGGGGATCAGGCAATCGGGGGTGACCTCGAAATCGAGCGAGTAGAACTCGGTCCGGCCGATCAGGTAAGCGACAGGTTCGTGCCGGCCCGCCCGCTTGACGAGATCGCGCAGGCGGTCGAGGGCTTCCTGCTCGACGGGCTGGTCGAACCGCGCGTAGAGCTCGATGCGCTTGAGATTCAGCACGTGGCTCAGCAGCATCTCGGCGCTGAGTCGCGGGGCGTCGACCTCGTTCTTGGTCAGGTATTCGGTGATCCACGTCAGGAGTTTCTGAATGGTCCACTGGTTCATGCGTGCGGCCTCGCTACGAGCAGATCGTCCTCTCGCGCCACGCGAATGGCGAAATCGAACCGGTTGATGTCGAGTGACATGGCACAGTCTTCGGGGTGGAAGTGGGGCTGGGCGGGGTCGTAGAACTTGGCGACCTGGCCACTGGCTTGTACGAGTTGTCGCAGGGCGTCGGGGTCGGGGTTGCGGCCTTCGAGCAGGTTTCGCAGGTACAGGGCGCAGAGCTCGTCTTCGTCGGTCCGTACGCCGGCGTTCCAGCCCATGGCGACGAGTGTGACCAGGGGGGGATCGTCCCGCAGGATGGCGCGGGCGGTGGCCTGCGCGACGACGAAGGACGCGACGTAGATCTCGGAGGCGCCTGCTGCGGCGGTGACGCCCACGGTGCCGGCTCGGGTCGACTGGATCACGGTCTTGCCTTCGAGGTCGGCGCCGGTCATCTCGAAGGGGGAGTTGCCGAAGTCGAAGCCTTCGGGTCGGATGCCGTTGACTTCGCCCACGCAGAGATCGCCCAGCCCTCGGATCTTGAGGGCCAGGGCCTCGGGTGGCTCGGCGACCATGATGATCCGGCGCGCCCCGCGCGAGAACGCGACGGCGGCGGTGGTGAACGCGCGGAAGACGTCCACGATCACCACGGTCCCCTGCGCCCGGCGGGCACCCTCCAACAGACTTTCGATCCTGATTTCCATATCATCCTATCCTGATCCCGGCATCGGGCCAGAGGATACTGCCGTCCGCGCCGCAGGCCAAACGAATTCAAGGCAGAGCCTGGTTCGATTGCGTTCGTTCCCGGTGGCCCTCCCGGCGGCGATTTCTGTTTAACTCTTTGTAGTTCAGACGGTTGCGGTTCATGGTGTCGGCGTGGAAATTGGGTTCGTTTTGCATTTTCGTTACACCGGCGGGTCACGATCGGGCTGGCTGGGAGGCTCCTTGGCGCTGTTCGGGGTCGGTTGCCTGGAACTGGCGGATGAGGCGGAGCCTCTGGAACTCGGAGAGGGTGCGGTAGAGGCTGTGCTCGATGCGTCGTTCGTAGACGAGCATGCGTCGGCGG
>CAZTGH010000574.1:0-2976 GCA_964612985.1 uncultured Pirellulales bacterium | reverse complement strand
CAGCAGCTGGTTCTGCTGCTGGTCCGGGTCCCGCCTCTGGCCCAGGTGCCGGTCATCTACCAGGCATTGCTGGTCGAAATCACCAGCCATCTGAATCGGGACCGCCCAGGTCGTTTGGAGCCTTGTGCCATGCGCCGCGAACGCCACCATTACCCATCGCTTCGTGTTACGCGAGCCCAATGGAAGGCCCGACACCATGCCGCATAACGGACTGCCATTCCTGACTGACCCGATGGTTGGTGGTTGGCGGAGTTTGGCAGGAAGGCAGCAGGGGCCTGTGCCACGTGGACACAGGCCCCCGACCGTTGCTCTCAATCACAGTGCTGCCCACAGCGTGGGCGTCAGCAAACACACTAACTCAACCGGATTATCTCAGAAAGGCTTGTGTGCCGGTTCGGTTTGACCGAACGCCCCGAGGACCTCTTCGGCCGACAGCGCCCGATTGTAGAGGCGCAACTCGTCGATCTGGCCGTCGAAGTAGTTGCCCGGCCAGCCATACTGACCGATCTGGAACGGGTTGGTGTCGGCCGTATCGATGGTCTTCTCCCAGTTGACGATCAGCACGCCGTCGGCGTAGACCTTGGTGTGCGTGCCGTCGTGGACGTGGGCGAAGTGGACCCATCTGTCGGCGGTGTCGTATGTGAAATCGAAATCGCCGCCCCAGTACTGGATTCGCCAGCGGTTCTCGATGCTGTCCAGCGTTCGCAGGGAGAAATCCTGTGCCTCCGTGCGGGCGCCTACGTCGTAGATGCCGCCATTGGCGAAACTGCGGGTGTAGACCCAGACCGTGACGGTCCTGGGACTGTTCCCGGCGATGCCAAGGTCCGAGGCGCTCTTATCCGTCGAGACGTAATCTGTGCTACCGTTCAGGTCGATCGCGTTGCCCTGCACCCCGGCCACATACGTCGGCGTGCCCTGGATCGCGCCGTGGTGGCCGTTGCCGGACCCGTCGTTGACGTTATCGTCGAAGCTGTAGTAGGCCACCAGGCCCGCGTCATCTGGCTCGACGGGCACGATGTAGTCCGGCGTGTCCGGATACAGCCGTACGTCGTCGATGTACAACACGCCCGTGGCGCCGGCGCCCTCGATCCCGATCGTCAAGGACTGAACGTTGCTCACGTTGCCGACCGCCGAAAGGTCGATGTTCCACGGCTGCCATGCCGATCTCTTGAGATCATCGGCAGCGCCGTCGTAGGGCACCTTGGTGTTGTTGATCTTGACGTACAACTGCCCGGTGTTGTCCGGATCGCCGTAGAAATAGAGTGACAGGCTCCGGATGCCGTTGGCCGTCCAGTCCGCCGCCAGTTCGAACTCGGCTTCCGAGACGGTGGCTGTCGTGTTGTCGTAAAACAGCGGCATGGACTGGCTGCCGCTACGGACGATGGTCTTCTCGGCAAACGGAGCGTCGAAGTACCCGACCGTCGAGCCGGTGTCGTTGACCCAGCCGTCGAGCCACATGTCGAAGATCGCCTCACCGGCCTCGATATCGTCGGTATAGCTTTCGAAATCGTCGACGACCAGATACTCCTGTGTAGCGAAGCTCCAGACGGCGCCGTCCCACGATTCGGCCTCCTGCACCGCATTGACCTGCCAGTAGTACGTATTGCCGAGATTCAGAGCGCCGGGGTCATAGTCGGTACCGTCGGTTGCAGCCACCATCTCCAGTGCATTCGGATCAGTGCCGAGGTACACCTCATGCGAGACGGCGTGGCGGCCGGCTCTCCAAGCCAACGTGCTGTCGACAGCGACATCCGCTGCCCCGTCAGCCGGCTGCGGCTCACGCGCCTGCGCCGGGATGAACAGGAAACGCACTTCACTGAGACCGAACTGCCCCATCGTACCGTGTCCGCTGTTCACATTGAGACGAACAAACTGGGCGGGGACGCCGCCGAAATCAACCACGGTGTTGGCAAAATAGTCCGCCCGGGCCGTGGCCTTGGCGAACTGGACGTCACCCAGCACGGTCCAGTCCTCGCCGTCAACCGAGTACTCGACGGTTACGTCCTTGAGTCCGAAGCCGAGAATGATCTCGAACTGCACATTGTAGTTCCAGACGAGCATCTCGTGGAGCTTATAGACGCGATCGAACTCGTACTGGATATACAGCGGTTCGTCACCGGGCGTGGCCAGCCACATGTCGGAGCTCTCCACCGAATGCAGATCGTCGGCGTCGAGGCCCGACCCGTTGACCGTGTTCTCCACATCGGAACCAGCGTCAGAGGTGCCATTGCTGGTGGCCACAACGCCTTCGATGGGGTAGCTCAGCGGTTCGACCGTGAAGCTCCAGACCTCGCCTTTGTAAATGGTGTTGTCGGGAGCGCCGTTGACCTCATCAATCCGCCAGTAGTAGGTCTGGCCAAACTCCCAGACGCCCTCGGGAGCGTAACTCGCCGCGCTCTGGTCCTGGCTGACCAGCACATCCATGGGATTGGCCCGGTCCGCCTCGTTGACATCTTCAAAGACAGTCCCCACGTAGAGGTCGTGCGTTTGGGCGAACTCGCCCGGCGTCCAGCTCAGAGCCGTATCATAAGGCACGTCCGTCGCTTGATTGGCAGGCGTCTCTGAACTCGCTAACCCAAGACTGATCGCCCTGCTCAACACGAAGCCGTTCATGCCCCAGATTTGGCGGTGCACGGCTTCTGCCGAGTACGGTGCAAAACGAAAGACGACATCATTTACGCCATCTGCTCTAAACGATGTGTGATACGTTGAAGGAAGTGAGTTTGCATCAGGACCCGCTTCTGTTGCACCGGAATCGGGGGTGCCGCCTGGGGTCGAATCCGTCATGATACCGTCATCAAGTTGCGTGAACGTCTCGCCGCCATCTGTCGAAAGCCAAACGGCGAACGGGCCGTGACAATGTTCGGTGTCGTGATGGTATGATGTCCAGTCATAATTGCCGGCGGCCAAGCCACCGAGTGCGAGTGTCATGTAAGTGGGTGTGCCAGTGGTGCCGTCCCAGTCACCGTTACCGCC
>CAZTGH010000573.1:0-2994 GCA_964612985.1 uncultured Pirellulales bacterium | reverse complement strand
GCAGGACCTGCCGAAGGCCGAGCGGGCCTATCGCCGGGCCATCGCCGCCCGCCCGAAGGACCAGACGCTCTATCGTGATCTCGCCGAAATCCTCCTTGCCCAGAATCGTCGACCCGAGGCGATCGACCTGATGGAATCGACTCCCGCCGACAGGCTCAAACGCGCCGAGATCCTCATCCTGCTCGCCCAGACGTACCTCGACGAAAAGCGGTACGACGACGCCATCGACCTGCTCGAATCGACGCCCTATTTTGTCAACTGGGAGGGGCAGACGGTTACGTGGGACCTGTTCCACGGCGCCCATCTGGCCCGGGGCCGGCAGCGCTTCGACGAAGGCGACTTCGCCGGCGCCCTGGAGGATTTCGAAGCGGCCCTGACGTACCCTGAGAACATCGGCGTCGGTCGCTCCAATAAGCCCGAGGAAGCCACCGCCCAGTACTGGCGCGGCAAGGCCCTCCAGTTGCTCGGCCAGCTCGATCAGGCCCGCGCCGCCTGGAAGCTCGGCGCCGCTGGCGTCGAAGGCTCCGCCCAGCAGAACGCTTCGCGCGATCTCTGCGCGGCCGCCCTCGAAGAAACGCAATGACCCGAACGGCGGGTTCTCGACCGACGCGTGCCCAAGGTGTTGCACCAGGGCAGCGCGTGGGTCTGGAACCTGCCCTGCGCATCGGACTCTTGCCATGCGACCGCCCGCCAAGATCAAGGACTGGCTCACCACCGAGCAGATGCAGCAATGGCTCGATGACGCCCCCGACGCCGAATCTCGCAACCGCCGCATGGCCATCTGGCTGACCTATGCCGAACGGCTCCACGCTCCCATGGTGGCCGACAGGCTGGGCGTATCCGTTCAGGCGGTGTGGCTCTGGATCCGCCAGTACAACGAGCACGGTCCCGACGGTCTGCTCCGCCAGGGGCGGGGGGGCCGCCGTCGCGCGACGATGACCCCCGACCAGGAGACGCAAGTGCTCGCCCCCTTCATCGCCGAAGCCCACGCCGGCAGGGCGCCCAAACCCCAGCAGATCAAGACCGTCATCGAACAGCACCTCAAGCGCCAGGTGTCGATGTCCTACGTCTACCGCCTCCTCCAGCGCCACCGCTGGGCCGACATCCTCGCTCAATCCCACCGCCCGAAGCGCCGTCGCAAGGGCCCCGACACCTTCGAACGCTTCACCAGGCCCTGGCGCCGAAACCCCTGATGCGCGGGGCGGATTCCATTACTCTACGACGGATGTATAAACTTTTTTCGTGCTTGGCGCGACAGTGGCGGGACGCTAAGGTGGGACTGTCGCACCGAATCCACACACCACCAATGGGAGAACACCGATGGTCGAGTTGGATGCAGGTAGTACCCGGACCGATGTCATCGACGCCTTCACCGCACGCGTCGTCGGTCGCAAGCTTCGCGTGGTTCTGCCGGAGGGACGCGATGCCCGCATCGCCCTGGCCGCCGCCGAGATTCGCCGGCGGGACATCGCCGAGCCGATCGTGCTCGGAACCCCCGAGCAGATCGAACAGGCCGCCAAAGACGCCGGCGTCTCCCTCGACGGCATCGAAACCCTCAACCCGAAACAAAGTCCCCGCCTCGACGACTATGTCGCCCAGTACACGCAAGGGCGGGACAACGTCACCGAAGGCGTCGCCCGACGCATGGTGGCCAAGCCCCTCTTTCATGGCGGCATGATGGTCGCCTGCAACGACGCCCACGCGATGGTCGCCGGCGCCGCCACCGCCACCGCCACCGTCATCCAGGCCGGCGCACTCACCGTCGGACTGGCCTCGGGCATCGAAACCGTCTCCAGTTACTTCCTTATGATCGTTCCCAAGTTTGGCGACGAGACCGATAAGGTCTTCGTCTTCGCCGATTGCGCCGTCAATATCGACCCGAACGCCGAACAACTGGCCGATATCGCGCTGGCCTCCGCCCGGAGCGCCGCCGGATTGCTCTCTGAACCTCCGCGCGTCGCATTGCTGTCCTATTCGACCCGAGGCAGTGCCGACGGCGCCAGCGCCGAGAAGGTCCGCCAGGCCCTCCGGATCGTCCGCGCCCGCCGACCCGACCTGCCGGTAGACGGCGAGCTCCAGGCCGATGCCGCCATCGTCCCGCGCGTCGCCCAAAAGAAAGTCAAGGACGACAGCGACGTCGCCGGAAAGGCCAACGTCCTGGTCTTCCCCGACCTTGACGCCGGCAACATCGCCTACAAGCTCACCCAGTACCTCGCCGGCGCCAGAGCCATCGGCCCCTTCCTCCAGGGCTTCGCCAAACCCATGGCCGACCTGTCCCGCGGCGCCTCCGTCGAAGACATCGTCACCACCACGATCATTACGCTGGCCCAGGTCCCGGAGGGCGAGCCCAGGAAAGGAGGGCGGATGTGACCAAAGTCCTTGTAATCAACGCCGGAAGCTCCTCCATCAAGTACCAGCTTTACGACATGCCTGCCGGTCAGGTCCTCGCCAAGGGTTTCGTCGAGAAAATCGGCGACTCCGCCTCGCGCCTCGTCCACATCGCAGGCGACGAGTCGACCTCCCTCGAGCAGGCGGTGCCAAACCACGAGACCGCCATGGAGCAGATCCTCAAGGTCCTCACCAGACCGGGCGCCGGCGCCGTCCAGGACCTCTCCGAAATCGGCGTCGTGGGCCATCGCGTCGTCCACGGAGGCGAGGAATTCACCGGTTCCGTCCTTATCGACGACCGCGTCCTCGATTCGATCGAACGCTTCGCGGAACTGGCGCCGCTGCACAACCCGCACAATCTCGTCGGCATCCGCGCCGCGATGCGCAAGCTGCCCGACACGCCGCAGGTCGCCTGCTTCGACACCGCCTTCCATACGAGCATCCCGAAGGTCGCGCACATGTACGCCTTGCCCTACGAGCTCTACGAACGGCATCGCGTCCGCCGCTATGGCTTCCACGGTACCTCGCATCGCTACGTCGCCCGGCGCGCCGCCATCATGATGGAGCGCGACAAGTACGACGCGAACGCCATCACCTGCCACCTCG
>CAZTGH010000572.1:0-3000 GCA_964612985.1 uncultured Pirellulales bacterium | reverse complement strand
ACGGTCTCTGCTGCATCCGCTCCTCCCTTGTTATTCCGACTGAAGTGTCACCCCTCCGTTGTCATTCCGCCTGGAGCCCCGCTCCTCCTTTGTCATTCCGACTGGAGTGCCATCCCTCTCTTGTCATTCCGACTGGAGCGAAGCGCAATGGAGGAATCTGGCATCGAAAGGGTTATCACTTCCGTTTCACGGCGGTTTCCAGGAATACAATCCCTCCGCGACACTTCAAAGGGGCCAGACCCGGGGATTCCTGCTTGTTCTAACGGGTCCCTCCGACGATAATGGACCATCGATGTCGGCGCCCGCCAATCGGCGCCGGACCTGGGCAGAGATGGGAAAGGGGCTGCGATGAAACCATCACTCTATGGTCCCTCTGGTACCGGAAGCAGTGCGCGTGCGACCAGCACTTCGACGCCTTCGAAGTCCCTGAATAGCTGTGGCATCCCGATTGTGGACACGGCAACTGAGGCAGACACATGACGCAGAGACACGGATGCGAGGACAAGGACATCGGCCACTACACGTGCCGACGGACCCATGAGAAGATCGTGATCGACGGCAGGCTCTCCGAGGGACCCTGGCAGCGCGCCGGGAAGTCGCCTCGCTTCGTCGACATGGTGACCGGCGTCCCGGGTTTCCTCGACACCCGCATGGCGGCGCTGTGGGACGAGGAGAACCTGTACATCGGCTTCTGGATCGAAGAGCCCAACGTCCAGGCCCACTTCACCGAGCGGGATTCGCCGATCTACTTCGAGAACGACGTCGAGGTCTTCATCGCCGGGCCCGACTGTTACTACGAATTCGAGATCAACGCGCGCGGCACGGTCTACGAGGTCTTCTATATCTGGCAGGACGCGTACAAGAAGGGCGGCGCCTTCCATAAGCCGGAATTCGACTTGCTGAATCGCGACGTGGACGTGCTCGGCGGGTTCCAGGATGGCCTCCGCTATCGCAAACACCCGCGCGGCAAGCGCTGGGCGTTTATGGACTGGGATTTCCCCGGTCTCCGCTCAGCCGTCAACGTTGACGGCAAGCTCAACGACGATTCGGTCGTCGATCGCGGCTGGACCGTCGAGCTGGCCTTCCCCTGGTCCGGCATGACCACGCTGGCCCAGGGCCGCAGCCTGCCCCCCAAGGATGGCGATACCTGGCGGATGGACTTCTCCCGTTTCGAGGCGATCCGCTACAACGGATGTCTCACCGATCCCTCCGTCGGCTGGTCGTTCAACACGCACGGTGTCTACGACTCCCACATCCCCGAGTGCTTCACCTATGTCCACTTCTCCAACGAAGCGGTGTAGCCGTAGGGGCCCAAGACTCTTCAGTCGATAGAGGGATTCACCATGAAGAATCTCGTTTTGTTCTTGTCTCTGTTGTCTAGCGGCCTGGCGGTCGCGGAGGAGAAGGTTATCTTCCACTGCGACTTCGACGCGGTCATGCCCCCGAGCACCCATGCCGGCACGCTCGTGACCGCCTTCGAAGGCAGCCAATCGCTGCGAATCGAACGCGATGAACCCGGGTCGTCCAGTCGGCAGTTTCCAATCGACGCCGCGCTCTTCGATGCGCGGATCGCGACGCTCGAAGCGGTTGTCAAGGCCGAGGATGTCTCCGCGCCCCCTCAGCCCTGGAACGGGATCAAGGTGATGCTGATCCTGGAGAGTGCCTCGGGCGCCAAGACCTACCCGCAGATCCCGATTCCCGCCGGCTCGTTCGACTGGAAGGCGGTCCGCACGCGCATCCGCCTTCCCGCCGACATCGCCAGAGCGACCCTGGTCCTGGGCCTCGAGCAGGTCAGTGGCCGGGTCTGGTTCGACAATGTGCGCATCACGGTAGGGCGCCCCGAGCGGAAGGGTCGGCGCAGCGGGACGCAATTCAAAGGGCACGACCTGCCCCGATTGAGGGGCGTCATGCATGGCCCCAGATTCGACGAGGCCGACATCCGTGATTTGGCGGTGAAGTGGAACGCGAATCAGATCCGTTGGCAGTTGAACTGGACGCCCATGAAGCAGGCGGAAGAGTGGGCCCGCGATCTCGACGCCTACGATCGCTGGCTTGATTCCGCCCTGGTCGAATGCGATCGGGCGCTGGACGCCTGCGACAAGTACGGGATCAAGGTCCTGGTCGACCTTCACACGCCCCCGGGCGGCAGGGCCGAGGGCGGGGTCTGCCGGATGTTCCAGGAGCAGCGCTACCAGGACAAGCTGATCGAGGTCTGGGACAGGATCGCACGGCGCTATCGGGAACGCCAGGTCGTCTACGCCTACGACCTGCTCAACGAGGCGGTGGAAGGGACCGTCGCCGACGGGCTTCTCGATTGGCGAGACCTGGCGACGAAGGCGACGCGGACGATTCGCGCCGTCGATCCGTGCAAGCCCGTCGTGTTCGAGCCGAGCCCCTGGGTCGGCCCCGACGGTATCGCCTTCCTCGAACCTCTCGATCTGGACCGCGTCATCTACAGCTTCCACATGTACCGCCCGCACAGTTTCACTCACCAGGGCGTCAGCAATAACCGGGTCGGTATTTCCTATCCCGGGCGGATCGATGGACAGTTCTGGGACAAGGAAGCCCTCCGCGAGGCGATGCGGCCCGCCATCGAGTTCCAGCAGGCCTACAACGTCCACATCTACGTCGGCGAGTTCAGCGCCATCCGCTGGGCCCCGGGCGACAGCGCGTACAACTACCTGCGGGATGTGATCGATCTTCTCGAGCACTACGGCTGGGACTGGTCCTATCACGCGTTCCGCGAGTGGGACGGCTGGAGCGTCGAGCACGGCCCCGACCGCACCGACCGCCGCCCGCCCGAGACCCCTACGCCGCGCATGCAGTTGCTCTTGCGATGGTTTGCCAGAAACCAGCGGCCCGGCGCAGAACCAAGCCCTTGAAGTCATACGACCGTAGAGTGTGCGGTCGGAATGTGGTGGCACTTGTCTCTGCCGCGTCCGCTTTGTCATTCCGACTGGAGCGGAGCGCAATGGAGAGCTTGTCCTGAGCGAAGTCGAA
>CAZTGH010000571.1:0-3007 GCA_964612985.1 uncultured Pirellulales bacterium | reverse complement strand
CGCTGAGGAGATGGCCAGGTTGTATAGGGTGGTCATTGATCGCAAACGAGGTAAGCGTCCGAAGAACCCATGTTTCGCGGCCGGAGGCAAGGAGCCATCCTCCCGGGACGGAGATTGTTGAACGTGGACCGGAGGAGGGAAGCGATGGCATCGAGGAAGCGAGAGATGGAACGAGTGGCCCGTTTGCGGTACTGGCAGGTGGAGGACGCCCGGGTGGCGGTGGAGGGGTGGAAGGAGAGCGGGGAGGAACTGAAGGCCTTTGCCCGCCGACACGGCATCAAGCCCCGAAGGCTGCGGCAGTGGGCGGAGCGGCTGAAGGCCAGTGAGGAAGCGATGGCCTTCCACCCGGTACGGGTGGTTCAGGCGACGGAGGTAGCAGGAGAGGGTCCGGGGGGTGAGCCCATCGAGATCGTCTTGGGCGATGGGTGTTCGGTGCGGGTCTCTCCCGGATTTGCGGTCCAGGATCTGGAGCGGGTGCTCGGCGTGCTGGGGGTGGGTCCGGGATGTTGATGACGCTGCCGAGCGCGGTGCGGATCTACCTGGCCACGGAACCGGTGGACCTGAGGCGGGGCTTTGACGGACTGGCGGCGGCGACGCGAACGCTCATCGGGATGGATCCGTTGTGTGGGCATATCTTTGTGTTCGTGAACCGGCGGCGGAACCGGGTGAAGCTGCTGGCCTGGGGTCCCACCGGGTACACGCTTGTCTACAGGCGCCTGGAGAAGGGGACCTTCACGCTGCCGAACCGGCCCGCTCCCGGGCAGACCCACGTGGAGGTTGACGCCGGGGAGTTGGGGCTGATGCTGGAGGGGCTGGACCTGAGGGGAGCGCGGCGGCGGAAGCGATGGCGGCGGCTGCCCGCGGCGGGAGCGTCGGCTGGCCGGCCGCCTACCCTTGGTCCCGCTCCAGCTCCCTGAGGATGGCGTCGGCCTCGGTGGAGATCTCAAAGAGCTCGGCCACGATCTCATCGACGCGCTTGGCGTTGGCCATCCACTGCTCGTAGCGGTGCTTCTGCTCCTGGCTGAGGTTCCGGGTAACGGTCTTGCCTTTGACCTTGGAGGTCCACTGCCAGTAGGGGCCGTGGCGGCGGTCGGGGTCGGTGTGACAGGCGCAGCCGGGGCTGCCGCAGCGGGAGAAGCGTTGGATGATGCTGCCGCGCATGAGGAAGCCTCCCTCGGCGAGTTCGGAGGCACGATCATGAAAGCGGGCCTTGAGACGGGCGAGCCGGCGTTCATCGGAAGCGGCCATAAAGCGGGATCTCCTGAGTAAAAAAGAAGGGATAGAGGGTCTTGCGCCATAACCACAAGTATATTATACTTGTGGTTATGGATACGCACAACCCCGCACTCGACCAGGACCACGGCCCCCGCACCGGCGGGCCCGCCTTTGAGCAGGTCCGGGAGGCGGCCCAGGCCATGGTGGCCGAGGGACGAGGCGACGAGGCCTTTGACTTCCTCCTCTCGGCCCTGGCCGCCGTCCTGAAGAAGAGCCGGGAGCTGGAGCTCCTGTTGGCCAAGCTCCGGCGGGTAGGCCGTAGCTCCGAGCGGGTGGACCCCCAGCAACTGGCCCTGCTCTTCGACGAACTCACGAGCCAGCTCGGATCCCAGGCCGGGACCCCGGATCCGGAGGCCGAGGCCCGGGAGGACGCCGAGCTCGAGCACGAGATCGAGCAGGCCCGGGAGGAGGCCGGGGACGAGCAGTCGGGCGGATCGAAGACCCAGCGGGCCACCTGGCGTACCCAGGGCGTGAAGCGAGAAGTCCATACCGTGACGGTACCGCCCGAGAACCGCAGATGCGAGCGGTGCGGGCAGGAAAAGCACAGGATCGGCCAGGACGTGAGCCACGTCCTCGAGTACGTCCCCGCCCACTTCGTCGAGCACGAGTACCGCCTGGAGAAGTGGGCCTGCCGGAGTTGTAAGCGCGGGGTCACCACGGCACCGGGCCCAGCCAAGGTCATCGACCGCAGTGCGGCCGGAGCCTCGGTGCTCGCTCACGCCGTCGTGAGCAAGTACGCGGACCACACCCCCCTTCACCGGCTGCACCGCATCTACGATCGCAGTGGGGTTCAGATCCCGGTGTCCACGCTGGCCGACTGGGTGGCAAGGGCAGCCGACCGGCTGGAGCCGCTGGTCAACCGCATTGCCTCCCGCATCCTCGAGGAGGCCCATGTCGTGGGCACCGACGCCACGGGTCTCCCGGTACTCGATCCCTCCACGGCCGAGAACATCCAGCGAGGCACCATCTGGGCCTACGTGGGCGACGGCAAGGACGTCGTGTTCCGCTACACCCCCACCGGAGAGGGAGCCACCGGTCCCTGGCAGTTCCTGGCCGGCCGGCGGGGATACATCCAGGCCGACGCGGCCAGCGTCTTCGACCGCCTCTTCAACGGCCAGGTGGCCTCAGCCGTGGAGGTCGGGTGCTGGGCCCATGCCCGCCGCCGGTTCGTCGCCCTCCAGGACACCGACTGCCGGGTCGCCTACCCCATCAAGCTCATCGGGCGCCTCTACCGCATCGAGCACCTCGCCGACCTCAAGGAACTCTCGGCCCCGGAGCGGGCCCGATTACGGGGCCAGCGCTCCCGCCGCGCCCTGGACACCCTCCATGGCTGGCTCGTCTTGACCCTGGCCAAGGAGCCTCCGGCCAGTGCGTTGGCCAAGGCCTGCAGCTATACCATCAACCAGTGGGCGGCCCTGACCCGCTTCCTCGAAGACGGCCGCCTTGGCCTGGACAACAACCTGGTCGAACGTCAGCTCCGCGACATCGCCCTGGGCCGAAAGAACTTCCTCTTCGCCGGATCCCACGCCGGCGGCCACCGTGCTGCCATACTCTACAGCCTGCTGCGAACGGCGGCTCAGCACGGCGTCCCGCCCCTGCCCTACCTCACCGATGTCCTCCAGCGTCTCGCCAACGGATGGGATCCCAACCGGCTGGACGAGCTGCTGCCCGACCGCTGGGAACCGGAACGACTCCCCCCCCTGAGCTGACCGCTCCGCCCCAACTCCCGCCC
>CAZTGH010000570.1:0-3017 GCA_964612985.1 uncultured Pirellulales bacterium | reverse complement strand
TGAACACACCGACGGAACGTACGTCGCGCAGTGCATGGCGGGACCGCTTGTTCGAGATCATCTTCGAAGCGGACACCCCGGCGGGCAAGTGGTTCGACCTGGCGCTGATCGTGCTGGTGCTGCTCAGCGTGCTGACGGTCATGCTCGACAGCGTCGCCTCCATCCACGCCCAGCACGGGCGCGGGCTCTTCGCACTCGAATGGGGCTTCACGATCGTCTTCACCATCGACTACATCCTGCGGCTGCTCTGCGTGGGCCGACCCCTTCGCTACGCCCTGAGCTTCTTCGGTATCGTGGACCTGCTGGCGATCCTCCCGACGTATCTGAGCCTGCTGATCTACACGAGCCGTTATCTGTCGGTCGTGCGCATCCTGCGCGTGCTGCGAATCTTCCGAATCCTCAAGCTCGGCAATCACACCCAAGAAGCGGGCGTTCTTCGAGCCGCCCTGTACGCCAGCCGGCGCAAGATCCTCGTGTTTTTCAGCTTCGTGGTGACGCTGGTGGTCATCATCGGCGCCCTGATGTACATGATCGAAGGGTCGGCCAACGACGGCTTTGCGAGTATCCCGCAGAGCGTGTACTGGGCCATCGTGACGATGACCACCGTCGGCTATGGCGACATCTCCCCACAGACGCCTCTGGGGCAGTTGCTGGCGTCGATCGTCATGATCCTGGGCTATTCGATCATCGCGGTCCCTACCGGGATTGTCACGGTCCAATGGTCCCAGGAAAGCGCACGCCAGCAGACCAACACGCAGGTCTGCCCCAACTGCAGCGCCGAAGGCCATGATAACGACGCCCGGCACTGCAAGTTCTGCGGCGCCAAGCTGTGAGTTCTTAGATTCCTATCGGAGGCTGACCGCATCGGCGGTGGGGAAATCCTCGGGCACGTCCACCTGGGTCACCCGTCCGGTAGCAGCCCACTCGGTCCCGCGCACGTAGGTGACGATGAACCCGACGCAGCGCATCTGCTCGGGGGCGTGTCCCAGAACCGTGTGAAAGACGCGACCTTTGCCATAACGAACGGTGAACAGCATCGGCTCGTGCTCGCCGGTGCCTTTCTGAGCGGGATCGGCATAGGCCGTCGCCAGGACCGTCATGTTCCTGGCCGGACCGCGAAGCTTGCTGTAGAGTTCGTCCTTGGCGTGCATCCACTTCTCGGGCAGTCCCGCCGTGATGGCGTGGTGCCGATCCCGGACGGTCACCTGGAAGGCGTGCTGCGGACCGTGCGTCCCGCCGGCGCCGGGCGTCTCGTCGAAAACGACTTTCCCGTCGCGAAAACGCACCATCGGCCCGGATTTCTCATTGCGACCGCCCCAGCCGCCCAGGGCAATCATTTCGTTCCATTCCTTCCAGTTCGGGAAGGCGTTGTCGGCCGCGTGGAAGACGACCAGTCCCCCGCCGTTTATCATGTACTCTTCCAGCGCCTTCTGAGTCGCCTTGGGCCATTCGTCGCCGGTATAGTTGGCGACGACCACATCGTACGTGGCGAACTCCGGCTGAAACCCACCCATCGGCTGGCCTTGAGCCGGTGAGGTGGCGACATCGACGGTGAACAGCCCCGTCTCTTCCAGGAGCCTCTCCAGCACCGGCGTGGTGCTCTTCCAGTCGTGATTGTTCTGACCGTCCACGATCAGGGCCTTGAGCGGGCCTTCGTCTTTGGCACGGGTAAGGTCATGGATGCGGATGTTGCGCCACTTGATCTGCCGGCCCGCCTCCTTCGAACTGTGGACCTGGAGGGCGATGAAGCCGGTCGAGGTCATATCGTCCTGGAGATCGGCGGCCGGGATGCCGTTGACCCACGTGCGAATGCGATCGCCGATCGCCTCGATCCGATAGTGATTCCACTGGTTCTGCTTGTACGCTTTCTGAGCTTTGGGCTTGTCCTTGAGCGAGAAGAGCCAGCCTCGGCGTCCCTCGTCGTAGATGCCTCCGCTCCAGGCGCGGGTGGAGGTGTCGATCTCGACCTGGTAGCCGTGGACGCGATAGTTGTTGTACGCCTTGTAGCTGTTGCTGCGAATCTGAATGCCCGAGTTCATCCCAGGCTCGACCAGGAACTCGAGTTCCAGGATGAAGTCCGTGTACAGCTTCTCCGTGCAGAGGAAGCTGTTGGGGGTATTGAGAACGGTGGTGCCGACGATCGCGCCGTCATCGACGGTATACGAGGCCTTTCCGTTACGCTGCACCCATCCGTCGAGCGTCTTGCCATCGAAGAGCGATTGCCAGTCGGCCTCGGCGCCCGCCACCTTGTCCGGTGGCAACAGAACGCACAGTCCCACGATCACGAGCAGAGCGGACACGAAACCACGGCGGCTGATCCGATCTCTATCCATAAGGACAATCCTCCGAAACATCGAAGATTTCAAAACGGGCGACGTGACCCATAGCCCGTCACCGGATGATATGCTACCCGAATCGGCAGTTCTTCCGCAAGCGCTCAGATTTCATCGCCCAGGCAGGCGCCGACGTGGCGGGCCGCCTGGACCCACGGGTGGTCGGGGGTCACCAGCTTCTTAAGGCCGGCCACCTTTTCGAGCGGGACGGGTTCGGCACCCCGCCCCCGGGCCGCGACCATCACGCCGTAGCGGTTTTCGTTGAGAAGTGCTGCGCAGGCGGTGCCGAGACGCGTTGCCAGGATGCGATCGGCAGCCGACGGCGTGCCGCCCCGCTGCAGATGGCCCAGGATCGTCAGACGGGACTCGAGGCCCGTGACCTTCTCCAACCCACTGGTAAGCTCTACCGTGTGATGGACGTGCGCCTGGTGGAACGCATCGAGTTCGGCTGAGACGGCCTTCTTCTCGGCTTTCTTCTTCGCCTGCTCCTTGCCCGAAACCAGTCGGGCGACGGTTTCCGCCTGGGGCCGCGACATGGCGCCTTCCGCGACGGCGACGATGCTGAACATCTTGCCCGCACGCGTTCGCTTGCGGATCGCCTCGGCCACCACCTCCATATCATAAGGGATTTCGGGGATGAGGATCACGTCCGCCCCGCCGGCAATGCCGGCGCCGAGGGCCAGC
>CAZTGH010000569.1:0-3024 GCA_964612985.1 uncultured Pirellulales bacterium | reverse complement strand
GGAGCAGCTGGCTCCCGGAAGGAACTTCGATGTGCAGGTGGCCAACGACCGGATCTACCTGATCTCGGATCACTACTATGAGTTCAATCTGGCAGGTTCGGAGATCGACCGGAATACCGCGGTGGTCGATTCGGCCAGGGACCTCTTTGATTTCCATCCGGCCATCGCCGTCGGTGACTCCGGTGAAGTTCACGTGGTCACCCGGAACTCGGGCTCGGGCAGCAGCGGTTTCAGCCTGCGTTATTCCCTGCGTGATCCCGACGGTACCTGGAGTCTGATCAATAATCAGGTGGGTACCCCGTTCCCGCGTAACTACGTTGTCGATGTGGTGGCCCTGGAAAGCGGTGAAGCTCTGATGGCTCATTCGGCCCAAACAACAGCCGATGTATGGGGATCTGTTTATTTTTATTCTCTGAATGGACCTTCCGCCAGCCTGCTGGGTGACCTGGGGCGGAATGATCTTTACCGGATCGACGCCGATTTCAGGATGGAACGGTCGGGTGACCAGCTCCACCTGGCCACAGGGAAGCCCGATTCGGATGGTGCCGTCTATTACATGAAATCGGACATCGGCCCCACACTTCCCACCGGCCTGGGCTCGAGTCCCAAAGCTCTGCTGGCCGGTTCCGGCCGGAGGGGTCAGCCCGACCTGCGGACGGATGGGGCGGGGAATGTCCATATCACTTACGGAGCTGACCGGTCAGTCTATTACCGGAAATATGGTTCCGGCGGTTCCGGCAATATCAGTGATACCCCGCTGTTAACCGAGCTGGGTACCTGGCACCTGGATTTCGGACTGTCGGCCCTTGCCAGCAATCCTGCCGGCGACACCCTTCTGGCCGTGGGACTCAAAACCGACGGCACCAAAGAGGCCCTGAACAGCAGGATCTACTATACCTACTCCTTCGACGGTGGAGCCACCTGGGTCTATCCAACAGAAATTGAAGATTATTCCACCAATGCCGGGGAAGGCCGCAACCGTCCGCGAGTCAGGTATTACCGGGGGTATTTCTACCTCTTCTTCCACCATGTGAACGGAGGGATCGGGGTCCAAACTTTCGATCTGAGCGGAACCGTGCTTCAGCAGGCGGCCGCACCAGTCTTCCTGCCGGGGAAAGATACTCTGGCAGCATACGAAGCGATCACTATCGTGTCGGAGGGGAGTGATGCCATCTTCTACACGCTGGACGGCTCCATCCCCGGTCTGACCTCCACCAGATATTCCGGACCCATACCCCTTCAGGGGGAAACCACGGTCCGTGCCGTTGCCTTTGCCGGGGGCTCCCTTCCCTCTGAAACGGTGTCGGTAACCAAATATCCCGAACCAGCACCTGTTCTGCCCGATCCGGTGGACCTGACCATTCCCATGCTGAGCAACGGGACTAATTTCGATGTGGAGATCGACGCCAAAAGGATCTGTTTAATCTCCGACCGGTATTATGAGTTTGACCTGACCGGCAGAATGATTTCACAGAATCAGCTGGTCCGGGACATGGGGCAGGGGTCCTACGATTTTCATCCCTCCATTTCCACGGGACCTGACGGAACGGTCCATATTCTCACCCGGGGTACGGGCAGCGGGGATACCGGTTTTCAGCTTTATTATTCGAGAAAGGATGCCACGGGACTGTGGAGTGTGGAACAGCAGCCGGTCTCCGCGCCGGTGGCACGGAATTACGTGGTCGATGTGGTGGCATTTGACGGAGGTGAGGCTCTCTTCGCCCACTCCATGCTCACCTCCGGGGAGGTGCAGGGAACGGTCCATTTCTATACCGTCGATGGTACTTCGGTCGATTCACTGGGTGATCTTGGATCGGACCAGCTTTACCGGATCGATTCCGATTTCCGGATGGAACAATACGGCGACCATCTCTATCTGGCCACGGGGAAACCCGACGAGGAGGGAGCGGTCTATTACATGAACGCCCCGGTCAGCTATGAAATGCCCTCACAGCTTGCTGTGAGCGCCGAAATGCTGAACACGGGAGCGGGGAGAAAGGGACTTCCCGACCTTCGGGTCGACGGGGAAGGGAATCTGCATCTGACCTATGGAAGCAATCAGAGTGTGATCTACCAGCGTTACTCCAATGATGGTTCGGTCGATGTGAATGGCGAACCATTGTTCAGCCGGCTGGGAAGCTGGCACCTGGAACTGGGGCTTTCGGCCCTGGCCGCCACACCAGGCGGGGATACTCTTCTGGCGGTAGGCCTCAGGACCGATGGTTCGAAGGAGGCTTCCGGCAGCGAACTGAACTATACCTTTTCGTTCGACGGAGGTCGCAACTGGGTATATCCTTATGAGATGACCGGCTTTTTAACGAATGCATCAGAAGGACGGAACCGCCCGAGGGTCAAATTCTATTCCGGAAGGTTCTATATCTTTTACACCAACGTCACCGGAGGGATCGCCGTTACCACGATCGATCTGCGAAACCTTACCATCGAGCAGGCTGCGGGTCCCGTTATCCTGCCCGAGACGGATTCATTGCTGGCCACCGATCCCATCACCCTGCAGGCAAGTCAGAGTGATGCTATTTTCTACGAATTCGACGGAGGTGACCCCGGGTTGCTCTCCAACCACTATGAAGCTCCCTTCACCATCGATACCGACCGCACTATTCATGCCAGGGCATTCCGCAGCGGGTACCTGCCGAGCGAGGTGGTTTCGGCCAGCAGGATGCTGATCATCACCTCAGCGGGCGAAGTGGAAGCCAAGGGACCTTCCCTGAAGCTCTTCCCGGTGCCGGCCTCCCATACCCTTTCCCTGATCCTGGAGGAGGAGCATACCGGAAGCGTACACCTGAGAGTCTGGTCGGCCGATGGTAAGATCGCACATACCGAACATCTGGAAAAAGGTCCCGGTTCACTGGAACATACGGTTGGCGTGGAAAATTGGCCCCCGGGGATCTATTACATAGAAGTGGTTTCGGATAGCGGGACCGCTTCGCGGAAGATCCTGATCAGATAGTTGACCTTTTCTCTCGGATCCCCCTCTCCGAGCGTTTCCAGCGGGAAATAGCCCCG
>CAZTGH010000568.1:0-3029 GCA_964612985.1 uncultured Pirellulales bacterium | reverse complement strand
TTTCCGTTCGACTTCGCTCAGGACAAGCTCTCCATTGCGCTTCGCTCCAGTCGGAATGACAAGGCGGTGCGGCAGAGACAAGTGCCACGATATTCAGACCCCACATTGCGCGCGGGTTCAGGGCATCGTCATCGTCCAGGCACTGAGGCGTTCACATGGCAGCGGAGGGACGATCAGGTGATCTGGGCGACGAGGTGGTCGAGGACGGGCTGAAGGTTGTCGTACTGGCGGTCGGTCAGTCGGTGTCGGCGCTCGGCGCCGTTGCCATCGGTATACATGATGGTGAAGAAGCCTTTTTCGGCAAAATGGGTCTTGTCGATAGCTTCGATGGCGTCGTAGGGGATTCGCTTGCGACCGGCGATGACGAGTTCGTTGTCGTCGGCGAGGACTTTGCGGCCGCGGATGGCGTAGAAGTAGCCGGCGAAAATCGCGGCCAAGGCGGCAAACGCGGGCGGGGACTTCTGATTGAACACGAGGACCCCGTTGGGGCGGCCCTGCTCGTCGCTGTGCTCGGCGATGAAACTGTCGTTGAGGTATCCATCGTAGGCGAACCACGCGCCCAGGACGAGAGATACGACGATGTAGATTTTGAAGTTGGTGCGTTTGTACTTGCTCAGTGGCGCCACTATCGCCATGAATCCTCTCCTACTACAATTACGTTGAACGCCGCTGGGCGATGACCTCCGTCAAGGGCTGCACGAAATACGGCACGATCTTCTCGGCCATCAGAACCGCGGCCAGGTGACACTCGTTCTCAAAGGCGGCCAAGGCGTCGAATCTTTCGTCGGGACTGGGATACTGGCGGACGGTCATCGAGAGGGTGATGGCGTCCTCTCGTCCAGGTTCCTTCTCGCCGGGTTCGTAGATGCTGGTCTTGGACTCGATGCTGACCCTGGCCTGGGTCCGCATGTCCTCGGAGAGGGCTACGACCATGGCGGGCGAATAGACGATGGGCTTGGTGTGGGGCAGATCGAGCAGCCAGTTGAAGGCGCTGCCGCCGAAAAGGGCCTCGGCGATGATCTCGTCGTGCTGGCCGGCGCAGTCGAAGTCCATGGCGAGGGACAGATCGACCGAATCGACGTCGAGGGGCGTGACACCGAGCATATAGGGCATCAGCTCGAGGATCAGGCGGTCCTGGCGGTAGGCGTCTTCGAACGAGGAGGGATTGGCCACGCCGGAGCCGATGCGGTCGCCTTCGAGGCTGACCCAGCGGTATGTCCCGGCGGTGTGGTCCTCTTCCAGATAGTAGTCGTTGTTGTCGCGACGTAGGAACCGCCCCATCGTCGGAAACTGCTTCTGGATCCGATCGAAGAAGGTCAGGATGGTGTCCCGCTCGGTGGGCAGATCCAATTCGGTGTTGACATAGAGGTCGACATAGAAGTCGTCACAGAGCGAACTATAGCTATTTGCTGTCATGGGGGTCGCGCCCTCCATTCTAGTCTGTCGGGTCACACGTTCGGGCCGGTATTGCAGAGGTATCCGAACTGCCGAACCCCGCCGACCCACGTTAATTATACGGCCAAAATCCGCATTTTCACACACATTTTCGGCCGATCCGTGTAAATCTGCCCAGATTCAAACTTGGTGCCGGAGTCGCTTCGTCCTATAATAACGCTACTTCTCAATATCTATAGGTTTTCAGGGAATAAAGGAGAATGAGGCTACTCCACCCGCCGCCCGGATCGGACGCCGGGCGGATCAGGCGTGGAGGAGGGTGTAGACAATTGCGACGGCGGCCAGGGCGTAGCAGTAGAACCCGAAGTAGCGCAATTTGGCTGCTCGGGAGATGACCAACAGGAGCTTGAGGGCTCCGACGCCGACGAGGGTGGCGGTGGCGGCGCCAGCCAGGGTGGCAGCTACCGCTGTGCCTCCGGAAGCGACGGTGGACCAGTTGCCTGCGGTTTCGAGGAGGGTCGCTCCAAGAATGGCCGGTATTCCGATCAACATGCTGAACTCGACCGCCTGACCTCGCTGGAGGCCCAGCAGGACCGCGATGCCGATCGTGGTGCCGCTGCGGGAGATGCCGGGCAGGACCGCCACTCCCTGGGCCAGTCCGACGATGACGGCGCCTTTGAGGCCCAGGGCGGCCAGATCGAGCGGGGTGCTCTTGCGGCGGTCGGTGAGCCAGAGGAGCGTTCCGGTGACCAGCCACATCAGGGCGACGACCAGCAGGCTGCCTCGGGCGTCGGTAAAGAGTTTCTTGAGGGGCAGGACGAGGACGGCGGTGCTGACGTTGGCGACGAAGACCATCAGGATCAAGCGGGCGGTGGACAAGGAGCCTTCCGGCGCTGCGGGGCCCAGGCCTGCGTTGGGATCGACCCAGGAGGAGCGGGTCAGGAAGCGGTATATAGGCTTTCGGAAGACAATCAGCACGGCGACCACCGTGCCGACGTGGGTGGCCAGGTCGAAGAGCATCATCTCGGGGCTCTCGGCGTCGAAGCCGAACAGGGTTTCGAAGAAGACCAGGTGGCCCGAGGAGGAGACGGGAAGGAATTCGGTGATGCCCTGGACGATACCCAGGAAGATCGCTGTCAGGATGTCCATTCAATCTCCGCTCTAAGCCATTTCATGCCGACATCGTCGGGCGCCCATCCGAGCCGGCCTGTCAGGTGGCGATCCAGAGTCTGACGAAGACCGCCAGGATCAGTCCTGCGAGGAAGCCGGCGAGCAGATCGTCGGTCAGAACGCCCCAGCCTTCGGGCAGTTTCTCCAATACCCTTATCGGCCAGGGCTTGGTGATATCCAGGATTCGAAACAGAAAAAAACCGAGTCCGCCGACGAGAAGAACCTGTTTGAGGGAGATGTCGGGCGGCAGGAACCAGGCGGCGACGAGGAAGGCCATGGCCTGGCCGGCGACCTCGTCGGCGACGATCTCGCCGGGATCGGTGCCGCCGGCGACCGCTGCCACCGCGGGGACGAAGGCGACGCAGGCGAGCGAGGCGAAGGCGACGATCGCGGCCATGATCGCGGTCATGACGGGGGCTGCGACGTGGAACTGGGCGAGGACCGCGAAGACCACCACCGGGGGC
>CAZTGH010000567.1:0-3062 GCA_964612985.1 uncultured Pirellulales bacterium | reverse complement strand
CGGAGAGGGTGACCTCGATGGTGTCGATGCTCTCGGTGCCCTCCGGCAGCCCGACTTCGACGACGGTGGCATTCACGTTCGAGCAGTTGACGACGGAGGCGTCGTTGCCGTAGCCTTCCATGACGACGGCGCCGGTGGGCGCGTCGGGCGGGTCCCTGGCCGCGATGATTTCACATACGTGGGTGTCGTACGCCGAGGCCCCGCTCTCACCTGTTGCACTTGGCGGTTGAATCCGCCTACCATGTGAACGTCGGTCATGGGGCACGAGGAGGCTTCCGGAGTTTCTTGAGCGCCATTTCGGCTGCGAAACGCACCGAGCCATCCTCGTCTTTGAGCAGACGGGTCAGGGGCTCGATAGCCCGTGGGTCTCCTAGCTTGGCCAATGCGCCGGCTGCCGCGGAGCGCACGTAGTCGTCGGGGTCGCGGTTGAGCCGCTGGATCAGCGGCTCGACGGCTCGCAGATCGCCCAACTCACCGAGGGTTTGCGCGGCCATCTCCACCTCGGTCCCACTCCTAACGCGAGGAGTCAGGCAACGAATGAGTGGCATGACTGCCGGCTCCCCAACCTGAGCCAGGCCCCGCCAGTCGCCCTCGGCAATCAGGAACGTCACACGTTGCTTACCGTCCGATGGGGTCCATCCGAGCTTGGCGAGGGACGTCGCTGCCGCCTTGCGCAGAGACTGATAGTCATCGCTCAGGCAACCGACCAGAGGCTCAATGGCTCCTGCGTCTCCCAAGCTCCCCAGCGAACGAGCAGCGTGCCACCGCATCTGCCTGTCATCGCCTCTCAGGAGAGCGACGAGAGGCGTGAGGGCACGACTATCGCCCAGTCGCCCCAGCGCTTCGGCAGCATTGGAACACACCCAACCCGACCTGGCTCTGAGACACTCCACCAGTACATCAACGGCGCGTGGGTCCCCGAGGTAGCCGAGCGCCTCGGCCGCCGCAGCAGCAGCACCTTCCCACTTGGGGTTCTTCACAACGGACACCAAGGGCAGGAACGCTGGCTTCCCGAGGCTCCCGAGCGCCTTCGCCACGCTGTGGCGCGCCGCCTCCTCCTCTTCGTCCTCAAGAGCGGCAATGAGCGGCTGTATGGCCCGAACGTCCCCGAGTTGGCCAAGCGCCGTGGCTGCCCACCAGCGGACCTCGTCTCTGTTGTCTCTGAGCGCCGTAGTCAGAGGGCTCAGAGCTGGCTCCCCAAGTGCGACAAGCGCGTCAACCGCGGCGCTGCTGACAGCTTCCTCGTCTCCGAGGCACCCGACCAAGGGTTGGGCGGCCCTCGAGTCTGCCAGCACTCCCAAAGCGCGAGCGCCGGCTGCTCGCACGTCGGGTTCATTGTCCGCGAGTATGCGGATCAGCGGTTGCACGGCATCCCTCCCACCGAACTTGCCCAGTGCTTCCGCCACCCGCTCCCGCACGATCGGGTCAGCGTCTCCCAGGCATTGAATCAGTTGCGTGCTCGCCCAAGGCCCCAGACGAAGCAGCGACTTGAGCGCCCGTTCGCGGAGGGCGGCATTCCCTTCCTTCACACAGTCGATCAAAGGCTCGACGGCGCGCGCGTCGCCGAGACTCCCCAGGGCCTCGACGGCCGCGCTGCGGACGGCCCACGCGGCATCGTCCAGCGCGCCGATCAGGGGGGCGACGGCGCGAGGGTCCGCCAGCCTTCCCAGGGCCTCCGACGCGGCCTGGCGGACGGCCCAGGCCTCATCGCCGAGGACGCCGATCAAGGGAGCGACGAGCTCCGGGTCTTCCGTGTCCCCCATCCGCTGAGCCACTTCCGTGCGCACCCGCCAGTCGGAGTTCTCCAGCGAGTAGGACCGTTCCGGCGGGATCTGCGGCGTTGCCCGGGGCGCTGCCTGTGGCTCTGGCGAGTCCTCCGATCCACAGCCCGCCGCCAGCACCAGCCACGCGGCCAGCACCAGCCACGCGGGCCTGGGGAGCTTTGCCGATCGGGACAGCATGCCAGTGTTCTCTCGAATTGCAGCAGCTCGCGAGAGCATCACTCGAGGCCCCCCTTCCGCACCGACCAGATCACGCCGTCGCGGATCTCGATCCGGTACCAGGCTCCCGACCAGTCGCCCTGGAACGTGTAGGCCACGCCATAGTCCTGTCGCTCGCCCTTCAGGCCGATGATGGAGACCAGGTCGTCGTACTTCCTGCCGATGGGAGGCCATTCTGCGAAGAGCCGGTCCATGGCCATGATGTTCCAGTCGTGGCGCACGGTCTCGGGATCCACCTTGCCCCTGAACTGCCGTTTGAGGCGTGCGAAGTGCGCGGGCGAGATCTCGTGGTCCGCTGCCGCCGCGATGAGCCCCTGGCGGTAGGCCTCGACCACGGCAGTGGCTTCTGCGTGGAGCCTCCCGAGTTCCTCACGCGAGGTCGTGCGGTCCACGACGCCGGGCAGCTTGACCCGCAGGAGCCGCTCGATGGCCCACCTGGCCCTGCCCGCGCGCACCGACAGGTCGTCGGTTCCCGGCTGCCGCTGGTAGCCGTCCGCGGGGGCTTCCTCCTCGGACATCACGGTGCCCAGCAGGACCTCGGCCACGGCGAGCTTGTCGCAGGCACGGCTGTTCGTCCACAGGGTCAGCATCTCCTCGCAGCGCCCGACCGCGATGCGGTGGAAGTACGCGACGTTTACTGTGCAGACCATGTAATAGCCTTCCCGCGGCATCCGCTGGCGTCGCGGCGCCTTCTCAGCCCCGGACGCAGGGCGCCCCCCGCTGAGCGCCAGGGAGCACACTGCGAGGACGAGGGTGACAGGCAAGCTCTTCCTGTGGTTCATGTTCGTCAATCCCCAGAAGCGGGCGCCGGCAATCCCCGTGGCATCCTGCTGCGTGTCCGTTGCGCTCGGCGGTGGCGACGCCTCGGAGTCACGTTGCAGGGGCTGTCCCGGTGCTGCCGACGGCCCTGTTCCCCTTTCAGTCTGCGCTTTCCCTCCGTGGCGAGTCGACGGCCGCCGTGGCTCCACGGCCAGGTGCGGCAGCCCTCCACAAAGAATGGACGGTCTCCATCTTGCCGATCCCCGGTGCGGCTCCCTCGGTGGTGTTGGCGCTGCTATCGTA
>CAZTGH010000566.1:2605-3063 GCA_964612985.1 uncultured Pirellulales bacterium | reverse complement strand
CGTCGCAGAGCAGAATGCTGCCGCTGCCCTTTTCCCCGCGCCGCACGACCACCGCCAGATAGCGATCGTCGGGCGAAAGCGCGGTGTACTGGATCAGACCGGTCAGGTTCGTCTTGAGAATGGTCCGGCGCGCGGCGATCCGGAGACGGATTCGCTGTATATCGACCTGGTGAACCGGGAGAGCGTCGAGAGCCGGGAGGTTTCCGAGGGCGTTGTGCTCGATTACGACGCGGACGGCAACCTGGTGGGGATCGATATCGACCATGCCAGCAAGAAGCTCGATCTGGCGGAACTGACGCTGAGCCGATTGCCGGCCGAAACGCAGACCCTTTCGCAGTAGACGATTGTCTCACATTGCGTCGCAGCCTTTGCGCACACACGGAGTATCACTTGGAATCTGAGGAGCAGGATTTCGTGAAGACGGTGGTCTGGGCGGCGGTGTTGATTACAGCGGCGGG
>CAZTGH010000566.1:0-2591 GCA_964612985.1 uncultured Pirellulales bacterium | reverse complement strand
CTCGTGCGGGCGGAAAGGTCTCTCGTACAGCGGGCGGGGGGGGCGCGTATTCATCAGCGACGAGCGGATGGAGGCGATCCGCGACCGGAGGGGCCAGGCGTGCCTCGCTCCCCCGCCCAGGATGGCAGACGGCGCAGTGTGCTGTAGAGAAGCCCTTGATCGAGGCATGGGAAACATGGTGAATCTCGCTTACCGACTCCTTACGATCCTAGGAAGCGCGCTTGTCTTGATGTTCTTCTCCGAGTACTTCTTTCTGAATGAAGGCCCAGTACGCGACGTGCTGAAGATCATGTCCGGTGAAGATAGCTCGAGCCTCTTCGCCTACGTTGAGTTTTCGCTTTGGTACGCCCTCTTCGCCGTATGGCTTCTCTTACCAATCGTGTGCTTCAACGTACGCAGCTTCTGGGCGCTCTACTTGACGGGCGGGTTCTTTGGCATTGCAGCGGAAGGTCTTGTCATCCCGCTCATCTATACCGAGAGCCTTACTTGGCCAGCACTATCTTGGCACGTGCTGGCGGATGTGGTCTTGGGTTGGTTTTTGGTTCGATATGTGCTCGTAAAGAATAAGGCGTCGTACACTGCCTTGCTTGCCATGGCCATGGGCCTCTCTTGGGCCTTCTGGGCACAATGGACACATGTCGGCGATGATCCCTTTATCCTTGCGCCAAGCCAGTTCACCAGGTTTGCCGTATTCACGAGCACCGGTCTCTTGATTGGCTACATTGTCCTTAATCTCGTTCGCGATGAAGGATTTCGCCCAACCAGGACGGAGGTGGTGTTCTTTGTGGTCATTACGTTGGCGCTCTGGGCTCCGATGCTCGTTGCGGCATGGCTTCCAATGCTGACTGTCAAGCCGATCAATTCACTCTTGCTGCCACTTTTCCTCGGGGTTTCAGTCTATACACTCTACAGGCACAGGAAAGTAGAGGCGAGGGATAACATCCTCGCTGTATTCCAACCCAAGATCGTATGGTGGAACATTGCGATTCTCATGCTTATGCCAGCGACGGCGATAGTCGCGTACCCATTCTTCTACAGCAATCAAATCTACCCGCCAACAGCAATTATTGTGGAGGTATTGAACGCTTCAGCGTATGTTCTCACGGTGCTCGCAGTGGTCCAGCTATGGCGGGGCACAGGCCGACGGAGCAAGGACATTGAATGCGATCCGCTCGATCGGTAGAATGGCGGCATGAGAATGGATAGCGTGGTTTTCCGAGCGGGCCGGCTGTTGGTTTTGGCCGGCGTATGGGCGGCGGCGGTGAGGCCGGCGGGCGGGCAGGTGTTCATTAGCGCCGAGCGGATCGGTGCGATCCGCGAGCGGGTCGGGCAGCGGGTCGAGCCGACGTCCTCGGCCTGGCGGCAACTGGAGCAGTACGTGCGAGAGCACGAGGGACACCGGGCCCGCGTTCCGAGCCGGTGGTATGTCCCGGGGTTCTATGTGGATGCCCAGGGCCACCGGCAGGCCAAGGAAGGGCTGATGCAGGACGCCAATACCGCCTACGCGTTTGCCCTCTATTCTCGTCTGGGCGGCGATCCCACGTATGCGCGGGCGGCGGCGGAGATCATCCGCGCCTGGAGCACGCGCCTCGAGAGCACCAGCGACCAGGACGACTCGACCCTTTCGTTCAGCTATCACTTTCCCGCGATGATCTTCGCGGCCGATCTGTTGCGTGGCACGGATACCTGGAGCGATCGGGACGAGCGCGCGTTTCGCACCTTTCTGCGCGACAAGGCGCTTCCGCTGAACACGATGGGCAGAGCGAACAACTGGGGCAACTGGGGACTGGTGCTGAGCGCGTCGATCGGGGCCTACTTGCAGGACGATGTGCTGCTCGAACGCTGCGAGGAGCGCTGGAAGGAGTTCATTCGCGATCAGATCGCCCAGGACGGGCATCTGCCCCATGAGGTCCGGCGCAGCGGCGGGCAGCGCGGCCTGTGGTACTCGCATTTCTGCCTGATGCCGCAGACGATCGCCGCCGAGGTCCTGCGAAACCAGGGCATCGATCTGTTCGACTACGTCGCTCCGAACGGCCGGTCACTGCGGCAGGCCTTCGTCCGCCTGGCTGCCTGGTGCCGCCGGCCCGAGACGTTCCCCTATTGGGACGGACCCGTCGAGAAGCTTCTCGGAATGAGCTACTACAGTTACTTCGAGCTGCTCGCCAACCGCTGGCCCGATGAAAACGCCCAAGCCCTCATCGAGGGGGCCCGGCCGATGACCGCCAGCCATTCCGCCCCCTTCCTGACCCTCACGCATGGCGGGTTGCCGTCTGAAGTAGAGGTTGGTGAGGGCGCCTCGGAGGCTCGGGATCTGATGAGCGATACGTGGGTGGCGACCGATGCGCTGGGTCGGGAACTGCCGGGTTACGACGAGTGCGGATCGGTTCGGGAGGATCGGACGGCGGGGATCTTCTACTTCCTCTGGCTGGGCCAGCATGGAACGAAGGGCCCGTTCGATATCACCGAATTGCTTGAGGCCAGCCCGCAGGACCCGGCGTATGGACCGCCCGGCGCGTTTCACCACTGGGGACAATCGGAGCTGGGCTACTATCTTTCCGACAGCGAGTACGTGATTCGCAAGCACGCCTCGA
>CAZTGH010000565.1:0-3074 GCA_964612985.1 uncultured Pirellulales bacterium | reverse complement strand
CCTTATATCACAACCTCGGGGCCTTACCGGAACCGGAAACCGCCCACAGATTCTTCTGATGAGGCGAAAATTCGTGTGTCGGCGGTTCACGATGGTGTGCGTGTCGTCAGACGCGGGCTTGATCAGAATGCCGGCGGACTGTCACTGGAGCGGCGTGGCACGGGCAGCTTGGGAGCGCCCGCAGTAATTGTCGTCGATGCCGCAGACGTCAGCTCGTCGCTGACGTGGTAGTAGTCGAAATCCACAAAACCGCCTGGCGTTCTGCCGGCATAGTTGAACAGGCCGAAGCGGTAGCCCATGAAGTGCGGCAGAGTATAGGCCATTTGGAGCACGGAACCGATCTGCGTCCACGTCCGGCCGTCGAGGCTGTAGTAGAAATGGGCTTTGTCCGTGCGATCCCGGAAGTTGCAGTCGATCCTGAGGTACACGGTTTGTGACGTGAGCGGGATGCTCTCGATTTCCTCGGGCCGATTGGATTGAGCACTGACCATGACGATGAACTTGTTGCCCTTTTCCATCCGGACGCCGACGAAGCCATACTTCCTTTGCAGGGCGATCAAGCCGGCGCAGTCACCCTGCTTCATATGATCGACCTCGATTTTCGTGGTGGCGGAACTTACCGGTCCGAAGGTTCGCTGGGTGAGTGTGTTGCGGGCCTGAAGGACATCGCTTTCCACTCGTCCGGCGGTGAGCCGCAGATAGCCACTCCGCTCGCCGATGGACCAGTAACGGCTATCGGGATTGTGGTTCCACTGCCACGCCAGCGGCAGCGGCTCTCCAGGCTCTCGATTGAATTCGTCGGAGGCAACGATGTTGCCAAGTCCTCGGTCGTTTACGTCAATATCGAGCGTCGCAGGCGCCTTCCCATCGACACCCAAAACCGGCCAGCCGTCTTCCCATTTGACCGGCACGAGCCAGGGACTGCGGCCGACCGAGCCATTGTCCTGGAACAGCATCGCATACCACTTGCCGTCGGGCGTATCGATCAGGCAGCCCTGGGCCACACCCTGGTCTTGCAGGATCAACCGGCTCTCGTAGGGGCCGGTGATCGTGTCCGCCCGGTGGATGATCTGCGTGCGCATGCCGCCACGCGGCCAAGTGATGTTCATCACATAATACATGCCGTCGATTTTGCGCACCTGCGATCCCTCGGCAGGCAGGCCGATATTGTCGCCAGCCACAGCGCTGGCGTTTGGGATCACGACCTCGTTGAAGCCGTCGCGTTTGATTCCCGACAAATCTGGCTCCAGTTCCACCAGTCGGAGATTGCCGACGCCGTAGAGCATATAGACCCGGCCGTCGTCATCGAAGAACAAGGAATGATCGTGCAGTGAAGGCGCGAACGCCGTCTCTTTCCACCGACCTTTTTCGATGTCTGCGGTGGTATAGATATGGGTTCTGCCGCTCGTACTGGAAAACGTGGACGCGTAGAAGGTCCCATTGTGGTATCGCAGGCAAGGAGCCCAGGACCCCCGGCCGTAGGCGTTTCTGCCGTTCTCCAGTCGGAGGGCCTCGTTGTCGGTCAGGGTGTCGTAGGCATAACCGACCAGTTCCCAGTTGACCAGGTCCTTCGATTTCATGATCGGTAGGCCGGGACTCATGTGCATGGTGGTGCTGGCCATGTAATAGGTGTCGCCTACGCGAATGGCCGCAACGTCCGGGACATCGGCCCAGATGACGGGGTTCCGCGCCGATTCGGCGCGCCCCTGCCCCCCGAGAAGAAGAGAGACACAGATCAATACAAGCACGTGCAACGGATGCATCTTCATGATATCATCTCCATGAGGCTATCGATTGATACGAAAAACAGTCAACGAACAGGCCAGTGCAGTATAAGCGAAACTCGGCTCGATCGTCTCGGTTGAACTCTCGGGCTTTACAGCCGGAGGTTCTCCATCTTCGTTCACGGCGTCGGCATCAGGACCGGTCAGCACCGTCCTGATCGCCTTCATCACAACATCGGACGCGAATCCCGCCAGCCGATTATCGAGTAGTCTCGCGTGAGACGGCCGGGAACATGCCCATGCCCGCGCCGACTGCGGCTGCCCCTGAGATAGAAACGTCCGACGTGCCATCGCGCGGTCGGCGGTTACAGGCTGTGTGTATTATAGCCTAGCGTCCTCCATAGTCTTCCTCGCTGCCCCGGGCGCGCACGGCCGCTTCGTGCTGGCGATCGACGGCAGGCCGCTGAAGGCCCTCTTCGGCACGGAGGGCGCCAGCTGGCACTGGCAGGCCGGGGGAAGCGTTGCCGTCGACCAGACGCGTGTGACGCTGGAGCTGCAAGACCTGACGGGCTTTGCAGGTCGTTGTGATGCCGTCCCCTTCGTGAAGGATCCGAATTTCGTGCCGGAGCCGGACTACCGCTGCGCCCGCAGCGATGAGATTGTCGACGCCGGAGAGTATGACTTCGTTGTCGTCGGTGGCGGTGTCGCCGGCGTCTGTGCCGCCATCCGGGCGGCGCGCAGCGGACTGTCGGTCGCGCTCGTGCAGAACCGCCCGGTGCTCGGCGGGAACAACAGCTCGGAGATCCGAACCGGGCAGCCGAAACGCTTCACCGCACCCTTGTTCGCGGACTGCACGGGCGACGGAACCCCGAACGCATCCGCCATGGGCTCGATATTCTTACGCGGCAGATCGCTCAACTGCCCCTCGACATACAGGTCGAGATATCGTCGGCTGCTCACCCGGCCGAAACAGCGATCGAACTGCTTGAGGCAACGCGTCAATTCCGGCTTGAGCTGCATAATCGTACTGGCATCCATACTGATGACCTTCCGAAAGAAACGTCATTTCCATGGGTTCACCGGCTGGCAGCCTGAGTCTTCTTGAGCCTTTGTTGCGTTGTCGTAATCGGCGATTGATCAAAAGAGAGGCAGAATGATCAGGAGAGGCAACGTAGCGACGTAGTCCGTCGGCGAAGCCGCTTAGGAAGACACGACCATAAGCCAGCGGATGGTAAGGTTGCGATCGAGGACGCGTAGACGGATGTTGCGGCTCTGGCGGCGGTAGGCCAGTCACCATCGTTCGGGACGCCCTGCACGGTGTCACCGGCCCCGGTGACATCGGGCGAAGCG
>CAZTGH010000564.1:0-3088 GCA_964612985.1 uncultured Pirellulales bacterium | reverse complement strand
CGATCGAGAAAGGCCCGCTCGACGTCCTCGGTGCTTCGCAGACGCTTCTCCAGCAGGACGCCGTCGGAGAGCCGCCGCAGCTTGGCCTGCACGAAGGCCCGCAGGTTGCCGGGCGTCACATGGGTCGCCTGCGCACAGACACACAGTTGGTCGTCGATCATGAAGGCCATTCCCGGCCGCATATCGCTTGCTTTCACCGCCGTACCCTTTGGAAACAGAGAAAGAGAGACCGCCCGCCTCACAGACGGAGCGGGATTTGACGCATTCAGATACCGCCGGCGAAGCTCCTCGTCAAGCCGAATTCGCACAAGTTATCATCGCAACGTGTGCATCGTCCCTGCCAGCAGCCGTAGGGTGTGCACCGCACACCATCCCTGGCACGACCCGGGTGTCGGTGTGCGGTGCACACCCTACGCTCTGTCGAGGATGGCCTGGAAGGATGCGGGGATGGGGGCTTCCAGCGCGAGCGTCCAGCCCGAAGGCAGAGGCACCGCGAGCCGCCAGGCGTGCAGCATCAGACGGGCGAACCCCTGCTGGATGGCTCTATCGCCATAGAGCGGGTCGCCCACAATGGGATGTCCGAGATGGTACAGGTGAACGCGAATCTGGTGGCGCCGTCCCGTTCTCGGGCGGGCTTCGACCAATGTGTATGCAACAAATCGCCGGCCGACACGGAACTCGGTCGTGCTCGGTTTGCCCCGCTCGGGATCGACCGCCACCCGACCGGAGCCGAACTGACGCAGCGGCGCCTCGATCGAGCCCGATTCCGCCTCGACCTGTCCATGCACCAGGGCCAGGTAGGTCTTTTCCACCGCCCTGGCCTCAAACTGCCCGTTCAGCCAGCGGTGCATCCGCGCGTTCCGCGCGAACAGGATCAACCCGCTGGTGTCCTTGTCGATCCGATGGACGACATAAAGCCTCTCGTCCCGCTGGGTGCAGAGCATCTCGAAGAGCGACGGCGCCTCCCCATCCCGCTCGGGGATCACCGCCAGCCCCTCGGGCTTGGCCACCGCCAGAATGTCATCATCCTCAAAGATCGTAGAAATCGTCGCCAAGACCACCCCGCAAACGGCTCTTTCCGAACCCTTGTTATACTTTTCGCCCCAAAACTATAACAAGCCCCCACCCAATTACACGAAAGTATAATAAGATACCCCCATCCTATGAGTGCTAATCGCTTTTTTGTGCCGCTGTCGCAGTTTGAAGGAAACAGCGTTCGGCTCAGCGCCGAGCAGGCGCACCAGGTCTGCCATGTGCTCAGGCTCAAGGCAGGTGATGCGATCATCGTCCTCGACGGCGCGGGAAATGAGTACGATGTGAAGCTGACGACCGCACACAGATGCGAAGCGGTCGGGCAGATCACCGACCGGCGCAAAGCGATGGGTGAACCGGCTGTGGAAATCGCCCTGTTTCAGAGCCTGCTGTCCCGCGAGAAATTCGAATGGGTGCTCCAGAAGGGCACCGAGGTGGGCGTCTCGCGCTTCATCCCCGTCCAGACCGAGCGCACGCTCGTGCGAGCCAGGCAGATCGACTCGAAAAAAATCGTGCGTTGGCAGCGGATCGTCACCGAGGCAGCCGAGCAGTCCCATCGAGGCCGAATCCCCGACATCGAACCGGCGATTCCCTTCGCCCAGGCTCTGTCGCGACTCAGCGAATTCGACCGGAGCCTGATTGCCGCGACATCCGGTCCAGCCGGAACGCTGACCGAGGCCCTGGCCGGAGGCGACCAGGCCATGACTTCGGTGGCCATCCTGACCGGTCCCGAGGGCGGATTCAGCGACGACGAAACCGCCCAGGCCCGCGCCGCTGGCGCAGTCCCCGTCAACCTGGGCCCTCGCATCTTGCGAACCGAAACCGCCGCCCTCGTCGTCCCCGCCCTCGTCCTCCACGAACTCGGCCAGATGCAACGGCCACTCGAGCCGATGTAGTTCATGCGTCCCTGCGCGACCCACCGGGGGAGCCGAACAGCCACTCTCGCAAACTCCTGACTTATCAAGGTGCTTTCAAAGCGTGTACCGAGAAGGTATGATAAAGCCATCGGTAAGATAAGCATCTCAGCAAACCGGAGGCGGTGCTTGCCATATCCGGCAGAACTGCCCAATGACAGAAGGGAGCGATCATGAAGAAGAGTGTAGGTGTGTGTCTGAGCGTCGTAGTGCTGTTGACGGTCGCAGTGATGCTCGGTGCCGCCGAGCGGGATGCGTCCAATCCGCCCTCGGGTCGGCTCGGCCAACCGGCGGCGCCGCTTGCAGGCCTCGAGTGGATCAAGGACGGACCGGTCCAGATCGAGAAGGGCTCCGTCTACGTGGTCGAGTTCTGGGCGACCTGGTGCCCGCCGTGTCGGACGAGCATTCCGCACCTGACCGAACTCCAGCGTCAGTTCAAGGACCAGGGCGTCACCATCATTGGCATCTCCAATGAAACGGCGGACATCGTCAAGCCCTTTGTTGAAGAGATGGGCGAGAAGATGGACTATGTCGTCGCTGTCGATAGCGGCAGACAGGCCTGGAACGACTATATGGACGCCTTCGGTGTTCGTGGCATCCCCCATGCTTTCATCATCGGCAAGGATGGCCGTCTCATCTGGCGCGGACACCCCATGGCCGGGATGGACGCCGTGCTGCAGGACGTGGTCGCGGGCGATTTCGATCCCGTCGCCTTCGCCGCCAGACAAGCCGCCCGACAGGAGTTGGAGGCCAGACTGGCTGAATCGTACAAGAAGTACTTCTCGCTGACCGCTTCCAATGCCGAGGAGGCCAGGACAATTGGCCGGACATTCGTCGCCGATGCCCCCGAGCCCGGCATGCTCAACGCCTTCGCCTGGTCGATCCTCACCCGCGTCGCACCCGAGAACCGCGACCTCGAACTGGCCCGCCAGGCCGCCGCAAAGGCCGTCGAGATGACGGACCAGAAGAACCCGTCGATCCTCGACACCTATGCGCTGGCGATGTACGAACTGGGCAAGCAGTACGTCGCCCAGGCTGTGACGCTCCAGAAGAAGGCCGTCGACCTGACCGACAACGAACAGGCCAGAGAAAGCCTCCAGAAGGCCCTCCAACGCTACGAGTCGGCCACCATCGAGTAACCC
>CAZTGH010000563.1:0-3104 GCA_964612985.1 uncultured Pirellulales bacterium | reverse complement strand
ATCGGGGCGGCCATCGTGCTTTCGCTTCGTCCTGGAGGGGCGGCGGGTCTCTTTGCTGGTCGGGGCTTCGCTCGGCTCGGGCGGGCGGTCGGTTTCTTCGGGGAAGTTGAGCCAGGCGAAGTCGCCGTGCAGTTCGCGGGCGATGCGATCGCGGACGCGGGCGGCTTCGATTTCGTCGTCGAAGGGGCCGAGTTTGGTCGCCTGGCCGTCGCGGGTGACTCGCACGTGGCACTTGCCGGGGGCTCTCTTGTCGCGGAAGACGCCGATGAACTGCGAGCTGGCGTTCTCGGGCTTGCGGCGGCCGTGATTCCAGGCGTTCTCGCGTCGGGTGCAGATGCGGAGGTTGACCCGGCGGTTGTCCAGGCCATTGCCATTGATGTGGTCGACGATCATCCCGTCGGGCGGATGCATGAGCACCTGGTGCATGCGGATGGTTTTGCGGCGACGCTTGCGGTAGGCGTACCAGCAGTTGCCGCTGCGGACGGCGCACCATTTCCATTGGTTGAGCCATTTGTAGTCGGCAGCGTCGACGATGGCGTATTTGCCCTGGGTCAGGGGGATGTAGCGGATCTCGTCGTCGGGCGGCTCCGGCGGCACGGTTCGCTCGAGAAGGGGCCTCTTGGGCCGGAAGTTGCGGCACGTGTTCGTGGCCCAGGTGTCGGTGAGCACGCCGGGCGCATCGGCGTGGTTCATGCACAGCAGCGGACAGCTCCAGCGGGCCATCATCGCGTTGAACCGCTGCTGGGCGGTGGGCTGCAGCACGTACATGCAGCGGGCGCAGGTTCGTTCGTTCATGGTAGCTCCTCCTTTCGGCATGGTTCGTATCTCCCCTCGGCTTCGCTCGGGGCAGGCTTCGTTCGTGTCTCGTATCTCGTGTGGGCTCGCTATGAACTTGTCGAAGAGCCATGTTGCGGAGGGGCCAAAAAAACCAATGCCCCTCTACCCTTGGACGGTGTTGCACGTTTGGACCGAAATTTGCGCCTGTTTGCGGAGGCCCGGCCGCTGTAAGTGTTTGCCTGGGAAGGAATAAAAAAATTCTTCATGTCACGCGCGATTCTGCAATGGCCTGTTGCACGTTTGGACCGACCGGGATGTGAGGATTGGGGCGCAATCTGGGACGCGTTTCGTTGGATTTTGCGGAGAGGGAGGCGCGGGGCGGGAGGCTCTGCTCGCCCGGTCGCGTGCGCGGACGAAGGACCCGCGGGCGCTCGTCGTGTGCTCGTAAGGGCATACACGCCCGTCGGAAGAGCGTCTTACGACGGCCCTACGAGCGCGGACGGGGTCGGGACGGGCGTCGCCTGGTCGTGGAGGCCATGGACTGTGGATGGGGGTGGACGCGTGGGTTGAGAACCCACCCTACGGGGGCCTTCGCGGGCGATGGGTCTGTGTGTTGGAGTGCTGTGCCATCGGCGCGCTTCCGCGGCGGGGGCCTTTGAGAGCGTTACACGGCCTTCTTCTTCGGGATGCGTTTCGGGGGCAGAGAGACGGCGCGGCGGGCGGCGGCGTTGAGGTGCAGGTGGCGGGGGGGTAGCGTCTTACGACGCCACTACGAGCGGTGGCGTTTGAGGAGGATGGCGGCGGCGGTTCATCGCTCGGTGTCCCATCAGAGGTCTCGCCGGCAGCGCCCGACGACCCGTTCCACAGGCCGCCGATCAAGCCGAATCCACCGGCACCAATCGAGAATACCCGGCCGCCGACGACTGGGCCGCAGGCTGCTGCTCCGGATCGGTTCCGAAGTACCGCCACTGCCCTGGCTCCATGCGGACGTGTTCGTGCACTCTTCGACCGCGTTGCGTAGATCCTTCATCACATGGGACGACAAGCGCCCGCTATGTTAGGGGCCCGGGGACGGCGTCTTGCGGCTGCGGTAGAACTGGATGTGGACGTCCTCCAGCGTGGCGATCCCTTCCTCGATTGCGCCGTCGATCAGATCGAGGAACGCTGCGATTCTCTCCGGCCGGTCCACGATCTCGATCACAATGGGTAAGTCCTGACTGAGCCTCAGCACCTTGGCTGTGTGCATCCGGCTGTGCGCCCCGAAACCCTCCAGCCCGCGCACCACCGTCGCGCCCGCCATGTGATTTTCCCTGGCCCGATGTACGATCCACTCGTAGAGCGGCTTGCCTTCGTATCGGTCGCTCTCCCCGACGAAGATCCGCAACAGTTGCCCAACCTGGCCCCGCATGATCTATCCCCTGAGATTCGACAGTCCGTATCCTATCGCCACCGCCCCGAAACCCAGCAGCAGGTGCAGCCCCACGTAGCTCAGCGCCGCCAGCGTCTGCCGGTCGCGCAGCAGGGCGACGGTCTCGTAGCCGAACGTCGAGTACGTTGTGAACCCGCCCAACAGGCCCACCAGCAGAAGCCGCCGGACCGAGGGGCCAAACAGCCCCGCATTTTCCACCCAGCCCCCCAGCAGACCGATCGCCAGGCACCCGAGCACGTTGACGCCCAGGGTTCCGTAGGGAAAGAATGACGTGTTCGATAGCCTCTGGACCCAGCCCGACACCAAGTACCGCAAAACCGAGCCCACGAACCCACCCAATCCGACGATGAGGATATTCCGCATCTGCCCCTCTGTGCGCAAGTGACATCATGCCCATGCATGCGACCACAGTCTAGAAACCATCCCCAGTTCGGTCAAGGGCAATCTCCCTCCGCCATGCCCCCAAACCCTGCTGGAAAAAGCCGCCCCCTCCTGATACAATGCCCATGAACAGAATAATCACTAATCACTAATCAGTTTCTCTCCGATCCATTCCGAGAGCGGGTCGGGTGGTCGCTCTGCTTCGCTTCCTGCGAGGCAGGGAGGAAAGTCCGAGCAGGGCAGGGCACGGTGGTGGCTAACGGCCACCGGGGGCGACCCCAGGGAAAGTGCCACAGAAAACACACGGCCGATGGCCCCTTCGGGGGTACAGGCAAAGGTGAAATGGTGCGGTAAGAGCGCACCGCGACGGCGGCGACGTCGTCGGCAGGGTAAACCCCACCGCCTGCAAGACCAAGCAGCCGGTCGGCTTCGGCCGCATGTGGCCCGCATGCGAGTCCCGCTACGCCGGGATTCGGCCGGCGGGTAGGTCGCTTCCCGCAACCGCGGGAGAGCCAGT
>CAZTGH010000562.1:0-3107 GCA_964612985.1 uncultured Pirellulales bacterium | reverse complement strand
CCATGCTGCTGGCCCAAAGCGACAAATGCCGGGGGTCTGGGGGCTGGCCCCCAGGCCGTCCACCGTATTCCGCCCGCACCCGCCCAAGGGGTGCCGCAACGTTGAAGAAGATCCGTGGTGCTGCCAGACCACCATAAGGCAGTATCGGTTTCATGGAAGACACTTGAGAAGCCCGGGTCATGCGTGCATTTTGAAAACAACGACTTCAGCCGCTATCTTTTCGGCAAAACCGATTGGGCAGAGGCTCAGATTAGGGCAACCTGGCAGGTAATATGGGCCTCTGGGCCCCGAGCGGTTTTGCCGAGAGGTAACTCGCTGAAGTCCTCCACCCACGAATCACGCGAGAGAGTCCTCTCTCTTTCTCTCTCTGTCGCCCTGCACCGAAGCCTCCTCCCTCTTATCATCCCGAGCGAAGCCGAGGGATCTGCCCGCGAAGAAGTCAGCCGCCCGATGGATCCCTGCGTCCTTCGATCCGTTGCCGCATCACCGCCTCGAGGATGCCAGGAATCCCATGCCGCCGATAGAATCGCATCGCGACATCCCACAGGTCCTCCGTCAGTTGCCGCCCGATCAACCGCAGAAACGCGACCGGAATGTCCTGATAGAACGCCTCCGCAATCGCCCCCGCAATGCACGCCTGCGTATCGCTGTCGCCGCCCAGCGAGATCGCATTGCGCACCGCGTCCTCGTACGACTCCGAGTCCAGAAAGGCGATGATCGCCTCGGGAACCGACCCCTGGCAGGTCACGTCGAACGAATAGCCCGGACGAATCTCGTCGACCGTCCTCGATAGATCGTATCCGAAACGCTCGGTGATCTGCCTGCGGATCGACTCCTTGCCCTCGCCCGTCCGCGCCAGAAACACCGCCAGCGCCGTCGCCTGCGCGCCCTTGATCCCCTCCGGATGATTGTGCGTGCATTCGGCGCTCCGCTTTGCCTCGCGCAGCACCTCCTCGACCGAATCGAACGCGTATGCCACCGGGCTGACCCGCATCGCCGAGCCGTTCCCGAAGCTGTTGTAAGGCTCCCGCCCGCCTTCCGCCACCCACCGGATGAAACTCCCGCCGTACCCCCGCAGCGGATGCCGCCGGGCGTACGCCTTGATCGCACGCCCGTACTCGCGATCCCCCAGCACCGCCTCCGCCACCGCAACCGTCAACACCGTGTCGTCCGTGAACGTCGCCAATGGCCCGAACAGACCGACCTCCTTGCGCTTCACCGGCGCCCCCTCATACACCGACCCCGCCATGTCTCCCGCAATGGCCCCCAGCATATCAATCCTCCCGTTTGCAGCAGTCCAACGGATTCACCGAGTCGACAGTATAGCCCACCATCCTCCGCCTGTCAGCACGCCAACCAGACGGGTGCCAGCGCCGAGCCCCGCCGGCCGCTGGCGAGTGCCCCCACCACCCCCGTTCGTAGTGGCGTCGTAAGACGCTACAGTGCCTCATCGCCTCGAGCGCATCTGCCTCCCTTCTCCTATGCTGCTGGCCCAACGCGTCAAATGCCGGGGTTTCAGGGGCAGAGCCCCTGAGATCGACCCTGACCGTGCATCCGCACTCCAACCTGCCGCCGTGGGCCGACCGCACCGCAAGCCCCGCTTGCCGATGGCCTTCTTGACAGCCCCGCCCGACTCTGGCATACTGACCCGATCCTAAGTGCTTTGCGTTCGTACATTTAAAGGAATACCATACAAGTTTGCGTTGGAGCCGATCATGAGAGCATCCGAAATGCGAAAGGGCCAGACGGTCAAGATCGACGATAAGCTCTATGCCATCGTCGATTTTCAGCATGTCAAACTGGGCAAGGGCGGAGCGGTCTATCAGACCAAGCTCAAGAGCCTGATGGACGGCTCCATCCAGAACGTCCGCCTCCGCAGCGAAGAGGTCATCGAAGAGGCCTTCCTCGATAAACGGAACTACGAATATCTCTATTCCTCAGGCGAGGGCCACATCCTCATGGACACCGAGACGTTCGACCAGATCACCCTGGACGACGACGCCTTCGGCGACGGACCCAAGTACCTCAAGCCCAACACCCAGCTCCAGGTCAGCATGTATGAGGGCAAGCCCGTTGTCGTCACTCTGCCCAACACCGTGGACCTCGAGGTCACCGAGACGCCCCCCGAAATCAAAGGCGCCACCGCCACGAACCAGACCAAGCCTGCCACCCTCGAAACGGGTCTCGTCGTGACCGTTCCACCGTTCATCAAGATGGGCGAGCTGATTCGCGTCGACACCCGCACGGGCGAGTACGTCACCCGCGTCAAGGATTGAATTGAAGCGCGTCGATGGGCGCTCTGTGGCTCTCGACGATGACCGCGTCTCTCTGGAGAGGATCGAGTTAGCGAAATGGCTTTTCAAAACATCAGCAAGGTCCTGTTGAAGATCTTCGGCTCACGCAACGAACGCCTGATCAAGTCCTACACCGGTATGATCGAGCGCACCGGTACGTTCGAAGATCAGATCAAGCAACTCGATGACGAGGCGCTCCAGGCCAAGACCGCCGAGTTCAAAGCCGCCCTCGCCGCTGGAACCCCCGTCGAGCAGATCCTGCCCGAGGCGTTCGCCGTCGTGCGCGAAACCGCCCGCCGGACCGTCGAGATGCGGCACTTCGACGTCCAGCTCATCGGCGGCAACGTCCTCTTTGAAGGCAAGATCGCCGAGATGGCCACCGGCGAGGGCAAGACCCTCGTGGCGACCCTGGCGGTCTACCTCGTGCACCTGACCGGCCGGCGCGTGCATATTGTCACGGTCAACGATTACCTCGCCAAGCGCGACGCCGAGTGGATGGCCCCCGTCTACAACGCCCTCGGCATGACCGTCGGCGCGATCCAGGCCGATATGGACACCGCCGGCCAGCAGCGCAAAGACACCTATCTCTGCGACATCACCTACGGCACCAACAACGAGTTTGGTTTCGACTACCTCCGCGACAACATGAAGACCTCGCTCGATAGGATGGTGCAGGGCCCGCTTCAATATGCCATCGTTGACGAAGTCGATTCGATTCTCGTCGACGAGGCCAGAACGCCGCTGATCATCTCCGGCCCCGCCTTCGACGACGTGACACGATATAAGAAGGCCGACCGAGTCGCCCGTGAACTC
>CAZTGH010000561.1:0-3114 GCA_964612985.1 uncultured Pirellulales bacterium | reverse complement strand
CGGCCTGCATCGCGCATGATCTGCGTGCAGGCGCTGCAACCGATGCAGACCTTGTCGGGGTCCATGCAGCCTTTGTGGATGATGTCACGGGCGAAATCGGGATAGGCGAAGGCCATGCGTCCGCCACCGACGATCGTGACGCGTCCGGCGGCTTTGTTGGCGGCGCCGACGTTGGCCATCAGCGTCCGCAGCCAACTGTATCCGGTGCCGACCAGGGCGACGTCGGGATGGGCCTTCTGCATCTCGGCGGTGACGTCGACGAGTCGGGCGACGCCCGTCAGCGGGTGCTCGGGTTCGGCATATCCACCGACGATGGGCTCGTTGAAGGGCCGACCGACGTGGGGATTGTAGTACGGATTGGCGATGGTGATATCGATGAGCCCGACGCCGCGATCTCTGAGCAGGGCGACGAGTTTCTTGGGCTCGGTCAGGTCGGGCTGGGTGTAGTCGTCTTTGTCCACCGCCCATCCGTAGGGGTAGGGGATGGCGTCGTAGATGCCCAGTCGTGTCACGACCTTGCCCCTGTCGCCCAGTTCGCTGCGCACGCGCTCGACGGTCTCGACGAGCAGTCGGGTGCGGTTCTCGAACGAGCCGCCGTACTTGCCCGGGCGGTTATGGCAGGCGAGCAGTTCGTTGATCAGATATCCGTGGCAGGCCTTGATATCGACGGCGTCGAATCCGATCTCAAAGGCGATCCGCGCGGCCTCGACGTAGGCGTCCTGAAGTTTGTCGAGGTATTCATCGGTTACGAGGGGGTAGTCATCGGGCAGCTTGCTCTTGCCGTTGGTGTGCGGAGGCCACTGTGGGACCAGGCAGTCGCGATAGGGGTCGCGCTGGCCGATGATCGGGCGGGCGGCGCCGTCGGGTTTGCTGTAGCGGCCCGAATGCGTCAATTGGCAGACCATGACGGGGCGATGGTCCTTGCCATTGGCCTCGGCGGCCTTCGTGCGGGCGCGTCGGACCATCTGGGCAAAGGCGTCTCTGCTGCCCTCGTGGAGCCATAACTGACGGGGATTGGCGCGGGCCTCGGGCAGGACGGCAATGGCTTCAGCCCATAGCAGCCCCGCCCCTCCGGCGCCGAAGCGTTCGTACCGGCGGACGGTCAACCTGCCGGGCCTGCCCTGGGCGTCGCCATCGCAGCCTTCCATGGCGTGAACGCTGAGAGAATTCGGGATGGTCAGGCCATCGAATGCGACGGGTTGGGCCAGGATGGAGACGTCCTCAATCGCCTCGACGTGGGTGCCCAATCGGCGGTTGAGGGCGGCGAGGTCCTCCAGCGTGCGGAGCTGGAATTCCCACTGGCGTGGCGGTGTGGCTGCTGGTGCGCTCAAAACGGCGATACCTCCTGTGGCGGCTCTATTTCCCGGTTTCCAGTTTGGGTTTCAAGAACTTGGCGGTATAGCTCTTGGCGTTCTTGACGATCTCCTCGGGCGGACCGGCGGCGACCACGGTTCCGCCGCCGTCGCCGCCTTCGGGACCGAGGTCTATTATATAATCGGCGATCTTGATCACGTCCAGGTTGTGCTCGATCACGACGATGGTGTTGCCCATGTCGCAGAGCCGCTGGAGGACATTGAGCAGGTTCTGGATGTCGGCAAAGTGCAGGCCGGTGGTGGGTTCGTCCAGCAGGTAAAGGGTATGTCCGGTGGCGGCCTTGCCGAGTTCGGCCGAGAGCTTGACCCGCTGGGCTTCGCCGCCGGAGAGGGTGGTGGACGACTGGCCGAGCTGGACGTAGCCGAGACCGACGTCGGTGAGCGTCTTGAGCACGCGGACGATGGCGGGGAAATTGGCGAAAAAGTCCACCGAGTCCTCGATCCGCATCTCGAGTACGTCGGCGATGCTCTTGCCCTTGTAGGTGACCTGGAGGGTTTCGCGATTGTACCGCGTTCCCTTGCACTCCTGGCAGGTCACGTAGACGTCGGGCAGGAAGTGCATCTCGATTTTCTTGGTGCCTTGGCCCTTGCAGGATTCGCAGCGTCCGCCCTTGACGTTGAAGCTGAAGCGACCGGGTTTGTAGCCCCGGATTTTCGCTTCGCGCGTCATGGAGAAGAGCTTGCGGATCAGGTCGAAGGCGCCGGTGTAGGTGGCGGGATTGCTTCGCGGCGTCTTGCCAATCGGCGACTGGTCGATTTCGATCACCTTGTCGATCTGGCTGGTGCCGAGGACGTTCTTGTGTTTGCCGGGCTTCTCGCGGGACTGATAGAGGCGGCGCTTCAGCGCTCGAAGGAGGATCTGGTTGACGAGAGTGCTCTTTCCGGAGCCGGAGACGCCGGTGACGCAGACGAAACAGCCGAGCGGGAACTTGACGTCGATTGCCTTGAGATTGTGTTCGGCGGCGCCCTTGACCTCGATGCACTTTCGGAGGCTGTACTTGCGTCGCTTGGCCGGCAGTTTGATGCTCTTTTTTCCGCTGAGATACTGCCCGGTGAGGGATTTTTCGCACTGGATGATGTCTTCGAGGGTTCCCTGGGCGATGAGTTCGCCGCCGTGGGTTCCGGCGGCGGGGCCGATATCGACGATGTGGTCGGCGGCGCGGATGATGTCCTCGTCGTGCTCAACGACGAGGACGCTGTTGCCGATCCGCGCGAGTTTCTGGAGGATGCCCAGCAGGCGGTCGTTGTCGCGGTTGTGCAGGCCGATCGTCGGCTCGTCCAGGACGTAGCAGACGCCCACGAGGCCGCTGCCGACCTGGGTGGCCAGGCGGATGCGTTGGGCTTCGCCCCCGGCCAGGGTGCTGCTGATGCGGTCGAGCGTCAGGTAGCCCAGTCCCACGTCGACCATGAATTTCAGGCGGGACTTGATCTCTTTGAGGATTTGGGTGGCGATGACGGTCCGTTCTTCGTTCAGCTTGAGCTTGTTGAAGAACTTCTGGGCCTTCTCGATGCTCAGGCTCGTCAGCTCGGTGATGTTCTTGCCGCCGACGGTTACCGCGATGGCTTCGGGTCGCAGCCTCGCTCCGTGGCAGCTCTGGCAGGGCTGTTCGGACAGATAGCTGTGCAGCCTGGCCTTGACGAAATCGCTGGTGGTGTTCTTCCAGCGGCGCGTCAGGTTGGGGATCACGCCTTCGAACGTAAGGCCATATTCTTCGCGGTCTTCCTCGCGGGTGCCATACAT
>CAZTGH010000560.1:0-3114 GCA_964612985.1 uncultured Pirellulales bacterium | reverse complement strand
CTCGTTCGTGTTACGCAGGTGCCGGAGCACAAAGGGCAGGAAAGCTTCCGCATCGAATCGGCGTCTGCTACCTACTACTACCATAAGCAGGGCGCTGGTTTTGCCACCCTGCTGGATGGAGCGGGCGCCGACTGGTTGAGCTATAATCCGGGGGTTGGACCGGAAAGCCAGAGCGGTTCGGGCGGCAAATACCGTGGAACGCCCAACATGGGCCATCCGGAAGGCTACTGCCACCCGGGTGAAGCCGTATCCCATAGTCGCATCCTGGCTGACGGCCCCGTGAAAGTCAGCATCGAATCGAGATCTAACGATGGCAAAATGCACTGTATCTGGGACATTTTCCCCCGATTCGCGCGGATGACGGTGCTGCACATGCGAACGCCATACTGGTATCTGTACGAGGGGACACCGGGAGGCGAGTTCGACATGGACAGCGACTTCTGCGTTCGGCCTGCCGCCGGAGGTTATGTCAAGACGCTGCTTGGAGAGAGATGGAACGGGGATATCCCCTCCTCTGATGGTGCCGAATGGACTTATTTCGCCGATCCTCAACAGGGACGCTCGTTGTACATCGTCCACGAGGATGATGAGGAGGTGGATTCCTACTGGCCCATGAATGGCGAGATGACCGTCTTTGGCTTTGGTCGACTCGACCTGACGAAGTTCATGCGAACGGTCCCGGCCCACTTCACCATGGGTCTGGTCGATCACACCGAGCCATCCCAGGTCAAAGAAGTCATTGACAGCGTTTTCCAGCCCCTGACAATCACGCTAGACCCGCCCGAGGCTGTCCGCTGACTCTAGCGCTTCTCGAAGTGGAACAGTACCGCGCGATTCTCCGGTGCGTCGAAAACGAACCTCCCTGTTGCATCGGACGTGATGATCTCGGTCTGCTTGACGATGGCATCATAGCGCGTGACGTGCCAAACACCGCTCGGCAGCGTCGCCACGATAGCCTTGCGCGCCTGGTTGGTCCCCAGAACATATTCCCGCTCCGACCAGCCTATCGCACGGAAAAAGGGAAGCACGTTCGAGAAAAGGCCGATCTGATCGTCCAACGTGTTGCGATCGTCCAGCGGGCTCATCTGCCAGAACGTGATGTTCTCGTCGATGACCCGGCGCAGCCAGAGCAGGTTGTCGGCGGCTTGGTGTTCGTTGGCGTTGAAGTTGCCCAGGAAGTAGTGGCCGCGCTTGCCTGCCGGTTTGTGTCCGGTGGTGCCATACCCGCCGCCCAGGAAGGCGCCGAGATGAGCCTCGATCACATCCGCCTCTCTCCAGCCGTCACCGGCGCCTTCGTAGGCCAGTTCGTCATCGATCACCGGGACATCGCCGCCGATGGCGTGGTTTCTCGCCACCCAGTCGGCAGCGACGGGAAGCTTCTTGATCTTCTTCTGGATGATGACGTGGTCATGCCAGGGGGGCGTGGTGTTCAGTTCACGATACCAGTCGCGCGGCTTGGCGTGGACGCTCAAAGGCGTTGGATAGGGCAGAAAGTCACGGATGGTTTGGCCGAACCGGGCGATTTCCGCTGTCGTGTATCTGGGCTCCTTGATGTCGAATTCGTTGCAGAGGCAGATCCACACGTGGGGATAGCTGCCATAGCGGGCCGAGATGTATCTCAGCAGCGGGGTGGGGTCTCCATTGTTCTGTCCCGCTCGCAAGACCGACCGAGCGTCCTCGGTGTCCGGTCCGCACAAAATCAGATCGGCGATCAGGTCGTGTTCAAAGGCCGTCTGTACGGCCACGTCCACCCGACCGGCAAACCAGGCCGGGTTCGGGCGATGAGAGAAATCGCCGTCGTCGGTCGGGTCGCCCGCATCGTCCAGAAAGGGCTTGACCTCAGGATGCGGATACCGATCCCCCATGATGGAGAACCGCACCTTCTTGAAACACTGCGCGTTGCCGCGAATGTCATCGGCGACGTTCCCGCCCGTCGGGCCCTCGCGGTCATATTCCGAGAGAAAGCTGTACATCGTGTTGCCGAAGATGTATGGGTGCGAGCCGTCGGAGCGTCTGTACCATCGACCCTCCGCATGCTCTTTGTCCACGATCCAGAAGCCGGGCTGCGTGGAGTCGGTGCAGCGAATCGTATGCCCCTCAAATTGCCCGTCCAACTGTGAGTCGTTCGACGTGGTCTCGACGAGTGTCCACGTGCCGGTCTGTGTTGGGCAGAAACGGACCTTGAACGCGTTGCCCGAGGGATGGCCCTGGCCATCGCCGTCCCAAAACCCGTGAATCTTATATCGGGGTCTGCCGCTCTCATGCTGCCAGGTTGTGACGAACTCCACGTCGCGTGTCGGCGCATCGGCGGCTTGGCAGCGGGGGCCCTGAAACTCCATCTCGTACATCGTGTACAGCGGAACCTCGTTCTCCGCGGCGCCTCGCGCCGTGGCAATCAGCATCACGAGTAAAAGTCCTCGGCAAACCCGAGTCATGGAAGCGACATATGGCATCGTTCACACTCCTGTGGTATCGATTTCGTGTCAGATGGTAATCGTGGACTGCCCTTTGCGCAAGTCGAAGCAGAGTGTGGCGCCGTCCTCCGTCTGGTACCATGTTTCGGACTTGAGCCACAGCGGCTGGCCTACGGCCTCCAGAGGCGCCGCGACGCCGGCTGTCCGCACCCGGGGCGGCTGGGCGAGCCTGCCCTTTATGTGTATCGTGAAACGCGGCGTCCCAAACGGCGCTCGCAACGTGATCTTCCGGTCCTCTCGACGGACTTCCGTCAGCTCGCGCGCCGCCCAGTAGCGGGCGATCTCGCTGAGCTTCATCCAGATGAGGTGGTCGTATCGCGCATGCACCCGCCGGACGACTTCTTTGAAGATATTGAAGCCGATTTCTTCACCGTTGAAATAGATGCCGGGCCAGTGGCACACGAGAATGGCTGGCTCGCCTCGCTCGATCACCTCGGGCAGCCTGCCTCCCTGCAAATCCTCGGTGATGAAGCGATCGACCGAGCCGGGGTTCAGGCCGTCCCAGCCGCCGAACCAGTCACCCGTACAGCCGATGATCGAGACGACGCACTTCGGGTCCGCTCCGTCGAGCCCTGATGCGTACTCAACGCGGGGGGCGACGCTCCGCTCGTCGGTGAACAGGTGCCGGAAGTAGTGCGGT
>CAZTGH010000559.1:0-3120 GCA_964612985.1 uncultured Pirellulales bacterium | reverse complement strand
CGTGGCGATCGCCAAGAGCGACTACGGTCAGTTTTCGCGGCTGACCAAGATCCGCCTGACGGGTTCGACCGGCGCGACGGATGTCCTGCGGGGGGAAGACCTTCGCCTGAGCCTGGATCCGACCGGCCGCAAGATCCAAAGCGCGATCTGCCACATCGTTCCCTGGGGCAACGGCTGGGCGTTCCTTTCCGGGCGGGGCTGGGGCCATGGCGTGGGCATGTGCCAGTGCGGCGCCGAGGGCATGGCCCGCCTCGGCAGGACCTCCGAGCAGATTCTGCAGCACTATTACCCGGGCTCAGCCATGATGAGCCTGTACTGAGAATTCCGCTGCAGGTCCCGCAAGACCCAATGCGTAGCCGGAGATTCAGAAATCTCGAATGTCGCACTTTGAAGTCCTACACACCGATCCGAACTGTGGCGCCCGGCGGGGCGTGCTGCACACCGCCCATGGCCCCGTCCAGACGCCGGCCTTCATGCCGGTCGGCACTGCCGGGACGATCAAGGGAGTGACTCCCGCCCAGATCAAAGCCACGGGAGCAGGGATCGTCCTGGCCAATACCTACCACCTGATGCTCCGACCGGGCGCCGAGGTGGTCCAGAGAATCGGCGGCCTGCACCGTTTCATGGCCTGGGACCGGCCGATCCTGACCGACAGCGGAGGCTATCAGGTCTTCTCCCTCAGTGCGCTGACCCGAATCGACGATGAGGGCGTCGAGTTCGCCAGCCATGTGGATGGGGCCCGGGTACACCTCAACGCCGAGATCGCCACCGACATCCAAAACAAGCTCGGCGCCGACATCATCATGTGCTTCGACGAATGTACCCCCTTCCCTGCCAGGTGCGAACAGGTGCAAAGAGCGGTGGACCGAACCATTGCCTGGGCGCAGCGCTGCAAGGAGGCTCACCATCGCGACGGACAATTGCTTTTCGGCATCGTCCAGGGCGGGATCGACCTCGAGCTTCGCAGCCACTGTGCCGAGCAGATCGTTCGTATCGGTTTTGACGGTTATGCCATCGGGGGTCTCAGCGTCGGAGAAGGCTACGAGCACATGGTCCGGACCGTCGAGCATACCGCCGCCCTGCTGCCGACCGATCATCCCCGGTACCTGATGGGGGTCGGCATGCCGGCCGACCTCATCGCCGCCGTCCGATCGGGCGTCGACATGTTCGACTGCGTGCTGCCGACTCGCAATGGACGCAATGCCTTCGCCTTCACCCGGCAAGGTCCGCTGAAGCTCCGCAACAGCGTCCACATCGACTCGGTCGAGCCGATCGAGGCCGGCTGCGACTGTTATGCATGCCGGCACTTCACCCGAGGAGCCATCCGCCACTTCTTCAACTGTCGTGAGATGCTCGGCCCCATCCTGCTGTCCCTGCACAACTTGAGGTTCTACCAGAGGCTCATGACCGAGATCCGCACCCGGATCGAGCGGGGCGCCTTCGAAGAATGGGCCTCGACCCAAGCGACCGGCGGTCCGGGCGTCCGATAAATGCCGTCGCTCCAAGGGTTTTCGACAACGCGATCCCATTTCGGTTTGACAATTCTATCCTCACTGTATACGCTATCGCGAATATACCCGTGGCCTTAGAAAGGATATCCTGATGGCGAATGTGTGGATTATAGCACAAGAGAACGGGGCCGAGGCCCCGTCGCGGATCACGTCGGAACCGGTAACCGATGGCAGCGAAGAGACGTCTGTCGTGCAGGACGCCAACGGCGAGACCACCGCGCCGGCGCCGACCCGGCAGGTTTCTCCGCTGGTACAGTTTCTGCCGCTGATCCTGATTTTCGTGGTGATGTACCTGTTCCTCATGCGGGGGCCCCGCAAACAACAGCAGAAACACAAGCAAATGGTGCAGTCCTTAAACAAGAACGACCGGGTCCGAACCATCGGGGGGATTTTCGGAACCGTCGTCGACGTCAAGGGCGACGAAGTCACTCTCAAGATCGACGAGTCGAGCAATACGAAGATACGAGTCAGCACGTCTGCGATCGGCAAGAACCTCTCACAGGAAGGGAAAGATTAAGCCGCCTTCGCAGATGGCCGAAGAGAGACTGACTCAGGAGAGAACCTAACAGGAAAACGCTATGAATAAGAATCTGGTGCCGAAGAGCATTCTGACGGTCGTCCTCGTGGCTGCAGCCCTGTGGACCTTGTATCCGCCCAACAAGACGCTCAAGCAAGGGATCGATCTGGCCGGTGGGACGAGTCTCATCTACGCGATCGACACGGAAGGGCTCAGCGCGGCCGAGGAGCAGGACCTGGCCCAGAGAATGATCCAGACGTTGCGGCGCCGTATCGACCCGGCCAATATCCAGAATCTTGTCTGGCGGCCCCAGGGCAATACGCGATTCGAGATTCAAATGCCTCTGGCCAGCGAAAAAACGCAGCAGATGCGACAGGCCTACGAGGCGGCATTGAACGACCTGCTGGCCAAGAACATCAACCCCGCGACGATCATGCGTTCGCTCCAGGAGGCACCGGCCGAACGCAGCGAAACGCTGGCAGACTTCGCCCAGGGCGACCCGAATCGCCTGGAGATCCTCCAGGAACTCGCTTCGGTGTACGACGCCCGCCAGGAGGCTCAGGCCGAGCGGGATGCTCTGTACGAGAGGCTCGATACTCTGCGAACGACGCTGACCGAAGCGGGCGTGGCGATGGACCGCGTCGAGGCAAACCGGGGCGACTGGATCGCGCTGGGCGACGAAGAGCTGGCGGGTACGCTGAAGGACTTTGCCACGTCGGAGGAACAGGTCGGCCCGCTGACCGAGTACGTCGCGACCTACAAGCAGTTGGTGGACGTCCTGAATCAACTCACCGTCGAGGGAGGACTCAACGACCAGTATGAGGCCGCCAGGCGCCGGCTTGACCAGTTGAATCTGACGATGGACCAGATCACCTATGTGTTGGAGTTGGAAGAGGGCTCGCCAAGGCGCGTCGAACTGATCCAGCAACTCAAGGCCAACTTCCCGGACCGGGTCGAGGCCATCGAGAACCTGATTGCCGCCTACGACGCCTATCGCCCCTACCGCGGACAACTCGATGACCCGCGAGACCTCCAGCGCATGCTCAAGGGCGCCGGCATTCTGGAATGGCGCATCCTGCCGACCCGGGGCCG
>CAZTGH010000558.1:0-3136 GCA_964612985.1 uncultured Pirellulales bacterium | reverse complement strand
GCTCGGGTCAATCCAACATGGAATGGCCTCTCCAGTCGGCAACCAAGGGCGCACAGGAAGTGGCGGAAGCGGACTATCCGAACATCCGCCTGTTCACCGTCCAGAAGAAGATCGCCGACACGCCTCAGGACGACTGCACGGGGCAATGGAGTGCCTGCACTCCCGAGACCGCCCCGGGTTTTTCGGCGGTTGGCTACTTTTTCGGAAGATACCTTCATAAAGAGCTGGGGGTTCCCGTCGGCCTGATCAACACCAGTTGGGGCGGGACGGTAGCCGAGGCGTGGACCAACGGCAAGGCACTCGAGACGATGCCCGAATTCAAGGCCCTCATGGAGCAGATCGCCAAGGCCAAGGCCGATCCCGAAGCCTCGATGAAGAAATACCAGGATGCGCTGGCCCAATGGCAAGAGAAGAGCGAATCGGCCGCAGCGAAGGGCGTCGACTGCATCGCCCCGGAGTTCGACGATTCGAATTGGCACCAGATGGAACTGCCCGTCCTCTGGGAGCAGGCGGGATTGGCGAATTTCGATGGTCTGGTCTGGTTCCGCAAGACGATCACGGTCCCCGATTCCTGGGCGGGCAAGGAGCTACGGCTCGACCTGGGCCCGATCGACGACATGGATACCACCTGGGTCAATGGCGTCAAGGTCGGCACGCACAACGAGTCGGGACAATGGCAGATCGCACGGAAGTATAAGGTTCCGGCCGGCATAGTGAAACGCGGTCGCAATGTGATCGTCGTCCAGGTTCTCGACACCGGTGGCGGTGGCGGAATCTATGGCGAACCCGAGCAGATGAACCTGCGACAAGCCGGTACCGATGCGGCAATCTCGCTGGCGGGCCCGTGGCGCCATAAGGTGGGCTACGATCTCGCTTCGATGCCGCCCCGTCCGCAGGCGCCCGCCTGGTTCAACAATCCCAACGCGCCCACCGTGCTCTACAATGGGATGATCGCCCCGCTGATCCCGCTGGGTATCCGAGGCGCCATCTGGTACCAGGGTGAGTCGAACGCCGGTCGGGCGTATCAATACCGCGAATTGTTCCCCCTGATGATCTCGAACTGGCGGCAGGACTGGGGACAGGGCCCCTTCCCGTTCCTGTTCGTGCAACTGGCCAACTACATGGCCACCCAACCTGAACCCGCCGATTCCGCCTGGGCGGAACTGCGCGAGGCCCAGATGATGACGCTTTCCCTGCCGAACACGGGCATGGCGACGATCATCGACATCGGCGAGGCCGACGACATCCATCCAAGGAACAAGCAGGACGTCGGCAAACGGCTCGCCCTCTGGGCACTGGCCAAGACGCATGGCAAGGCCATCGGCTGGTCCGGACCTCTGTATAGGTCGAGGAAGGTTCGGGACGACGAAATCGTGGTGCACTTCGACCACGTCAACGGAGGGTTGGTGGCCCAGGGCGGGCAGCCCCTGAAGGGCTTCGCCATCGCCGGCGCCGACCGCCAATTCCTCTGGGCCGATGCCCGGATCGAGGGCGATACCGTCGTGGTCCGCAGTGACGAGGTTTCCCGGCCGGTGGCGGTGCGGTACGCCTGGGCCGACAACCCGGTGTGCAATCTCTACAACGGCGCCGGCCTGCCCGCCTCGCCCTTCCGAACGGATGATTGGCCCGGAATTACCACTGGCAAGAAGTAGCCGCATCCGCTTCGAGTATCCTCGACTCACATGGGCCACCGCGGCCTTCGTGCCGGTGGCGGTGGCACTATACCTGATCGATACCTATCGCGTCGGCGACGTCATGGCCGCCAGGAGCGAGCCGACCTGATGCACGTCACCCCCGGCGTCTGGCCCACTCGGACGACTGCCTCATCGCAATCCGCGTGGACTCGACACGTCCCATAACCCCCGCCTGCCTCAAAGGTGGCGACGACGACTCCAAAATGCCGATATTTCGTCGAAGGAGTCCGCAGTGAATGCCGATGAACGTGGACGAGCAGCGCACCAGTGTCCTTGAGATTGCAGACCCTTGAAACGCTTGACGCTTCCAAAGAAACGAAGGCTGACCCGCAACCGACAGTTCAAGGCCGTCCTGGACCGCCGGCGGCGCGTCGGCGATGCCCTGCTGACTCTTTGGGTGGCGGAAAACCGCTGCGGCCAGGCCCGTTTGGGAATCTCAGTGGGCAAGTCGTGCGGCAATGCGGTCGTTCGCAATCGCCTCAAACGCCTGATGCGGGAAGCGTTCCGCCTGAGCCAGGATCAGATCCCGGACGGCTTCGACTATGTCCTGATGATCTCGGCAAATACGGCAAAGAAACTGAGGCACCCGAAAAAAGGCCCCGAGGCCAGACGGGCCATGACACTGCAGCGCGTTCAGGCGTCTCTCCTCTCGCTCGTCCAGAGGAATTTCGAGACGAGAGGGACCGCAGAAGGCAGGGGCAAAGTCCAACCGACGGACTCGCCCAGCCGCTCAGCAGAGGATCGTATGGATGGGAAGACATCGTGACGGAGAATGCCAAACTGATGCCCATCGGACCGGCGGCGAAAAAGGCTGGCATTTCGCGTCAGTCTCTGCAATATTATCTCATGATCGGCTTGTTGGAGCCTACGGAGACCACCGCCACGGGTCGGCGGCTCTTCGACCAGAAGGCGGTGGATCGCATTCGGCTGATCAAGAAACTCAACGACAGCGGCTACCCTCTCCGAGCGATTCGGGAGTTGTTCATGGAAGGCCGGACCGATATGAAAGGAAGCAGCGGTGAGTGACTACGAATCCGCCCAACGGCGGCGCGATGTGATTGTGGGCATCTTCGTCATTGTCGGCTTGGCCGCCCTCGGGTGGATGATCTTCAAGTTCGGCGATCTGCCCACCGCCGTCAGCCGCATGAAGTCCTTTCAAGTCTATGTGAAATTCCCCAGCGCTCCCGGCGTTCAGAAGGATACCCCCGTCCGATTCTGCGGCTATCAGATCGGAAGGGTCACCACCGTCATGGCCCCGAGAATCCTGGAAGACTCGGACACCGGACAGGAATATCACCAGACCCTCGTCGTCATGAGCGTCGACAAAAACTATACCGACATTCCCTCCAACGTGGATGCCAAGCTCATGACCCGAGGGCTCGGCAGCAGTTATATCGAACTGAAAGTCGATCCGGAGAAGCTTCCGGCGCCGCCGTTGGACC
>CAZTGH010000557.1:0-3142 GCA_964612985.1 uncultured Pirellulales bacterium | reverse complement strand
ACCCGCTCTCGGTGAAGACCTTCCTTGCCGCCTACTCATGCAAGCTCCCCGCGAACCACACGGGCGCCAACTTCGCGCTCTACTATATCGACGTGTGGGGCAACAAGGAGCTGATCCATCGCGAGCGCCGCATTTCCGTCGCCTACCTGATGCCCGTCAAGGCGCGGCCCAGGCCGCCGATCCTGCCCGACCACGCCCCAAGCGAACAGCGCTACGCCACCGCTTTCGTCCAGAACGTGCACCGGGGCCTGGACGGCGTGGCGCCGGACACGGTGCGCTACATCCGCATCTCCCAGAAGACCCCGTGGCCCTGCGTCCGTGAGGAGGACAAGAGCTGCAAGTTCAACGACCTCCACTACGCCGCGGCGGGTGCGTGGACGCCGGTCTTCGGTGCCTGGGACTGGTCGCCGGCGCGGGTCATCGGCATCGTGCCCGTCGAGGCCGACGGCTCCGCCTGCTTCAAGGTGCCCGTGGACCAGCAGGTCTACTTCCACGCGCTCGACGAGAACTACCTCGAAGTGCGTCGGATGCGGAGCAACGTGAGCTTCCAGGACGGGGAGCGGCGCGGCTGCATCGGCTGCCACGAGTCGCGCGCGGTGGCGCCGCCTATGCCGTCGCGCTCGGCTCTCGCCCTGCGCCGCGAGCCGTCCATGCCCGAGCCGCCGTCCTGGGGCGACCGCGTTGTGCCAGGCTTCGACCTGCACATCCAGCCCATCCTCGACCGCCACTGCGTGGAGTGCCACGGCGGGAAGGAGCCCAAGGGCGGACTCGACTTCACAGCCCGCATCGTCGACCACTACCCCCAGAGCTACCGCACCCTGTTCGGCCTCGAGCCGAGCGACCCCACGCCCGTCGCCAGCCAGGACGGCTGGCGCTATGTCTACGACGGGAAACGCGAGACGTACGACCGCGACGCCCTGAAGAAGATGGCGCGGAACGAATACCCCGGCCAGCTCGTGGCGATCAGCGACCGCTTCAGCGGCGCCGAAGTCACCCGGCCCCACGAGTTCGGCTCCGGCAGGAGCAAACTCACCCTCACCCTGCTCGGCGACAAGCACCGCGAGCGGGTGGCGCTCAGCCGCGCGGAGTGGATCGCCCTGACGACCTGGGTCGACCTCTGCGCCCCCTACTTCGACACCTACACCGACAAGGACCGCTTCCGCTCCCACGGCAAGGCCCGCTATGTGCGGGTCCTCTTCCCCGACCCCTGGGAGCGCCCGCCCGCGGGCGAATGGGTGTGGCGCGGCGACGGCGTCGTCGGCCTCAAGCCCTGAGCCGCAACTCAGCTTTGGCGGCATCGAGGCATCGGGCGTCGGCCTGCCGGTTCCTGCCATTCGCTCACGGGGAGTGGAGGGTGACGACGTGCTGGGCCTGCCAGCGGGGGTCGCGAACCCACAGGCGGTCGGACTGTGTGACGAGTGCGTAGAGCCTGCCGTCCGCCGCGATGAGGTCGAAGAGCGCCGTGCGCCGGCTCGCGGCCGAGGCAAAGCCCAGCGGGAGGGCCTTCTCGACCGCCCGCGGCTCGGACGCCGCCAGGTCGAGTGCCACGAGCCTCAACATCGCGTTCTCGCCCGTTGTGTCCACCCACCCCACCTAGGCCCATCTGCCCGCGACGGCCATGTGGCTGCGGTCGATCGTCGTCCAGAAGTCGTTCGGCTCGAGCCCCGGGTGGTGCCGCGACAAGTCGTACGTCCAGCGCAGCTTGCGGGCCGTGGCATCGAAGACGGCGACCTGGGCGGGGCCGCGAGGCGGGAGCAGCCCCTCGGGGCGGCGGGCGCCGAGCTGCCCGTCGCTGTCGCGATCCTCCGACGGGCCGATGCAGAAGACCCGGCCGTTGCCCATGACCACGCCGCCGCGCGTGAAGGGCCGCAGCTCGAGCGTCCGGCCCCCGCTCCTTATGGCCGTTCGCGGTCACGCCGCCACGGCCTTCATTCCCGTGTGCTTGTGGAAGAGGTAGGCGTGTCCCGCGGTGTTGTGGCCCCAGGCCGCGCCCTTGCATTGCCCCACGAGCGGCCCGCCGTCATCCACGGCGAAGTAGGACGACGTGTTGTAGAAGGACGAACCCTGGCGGCCGTGAACGGTGGCGTGATCGGCGTCGTACCTGCTCGGCTTGCCCTTGTGCGGTGCGCCCGCGCGGAAGGCGCTGAGGCCCCAGCCCCAAGGCTGGAGCCCGTTCTCCTCGTTCCCGACGCCCAGGATCGTGCGGTGCTCGGCACGCGTGCGGCCGAAGGCGTCCTGGAAGCCGGGATGCTCCGCCGCTGTGGCGTAGGCGGGCACGCCGGGCTGCTAGCATCATGCTCCAGACCTGGGAAGGGGTGTCCGGGCCGCGGTCGAACCGGATGGCGGCTGTAGAAAGGTGGCCCCAGATCTCGTTCTACCCCTTGACAGCGGCGCGGAAGCCGTGTTAGACTGACATTTGAAATGGCCATTTGAATTGGAAGATTGAATCCGGAATACGGACGAAAGAGGAGACGGGATGGGCACCAGCACCGACCAGGAGGCGGACACCCGGCAGCGGGTCCTCGAGAGCGCCTGCCGGCTTTTCGCCGAGGAGGGCTACCACAATACGACGATCCACGAGATCTGCGACGAGGCCAGCGCCAACGTCGCCGCCGTCAACTACTACTTCCGCGACAAGGAGAGCCTCTACGTGGAGGCGCTGCGCCACGCCTACGCCCTCGCGCAGGACGCTCACCCGATGGACGGCGGGCTGCCGCCCGACGCGCCCGCTCGCGACCGGCTGAAGGCCCACATTGCGGCGGTGATCCGCCGCGTCGTGAGCGACGGGCCGCCCAGCTACTTCCACCGCATCCACGTCAAGGAGATGGCCGAGCCGACCCCGGGCGTTCACCGCCGTGCGCGCGGGCTCATCGACCCCCTCCGCAAGAACATGCAGAGCATCATCAAGCAACTCCTCGGCGACGGCGCGGACCACAAGGCCGTTCGGCTCTGCATGCTCAGCGTCGTCAGCCAGTTCCTCTTCCTCGGGTTGCACCGTGAGGCCCGCGAGCGCCTCTTCTCGCCCCGGCAGCGCCGCCAGCCGCCGAGCGTGGACGAGGTGATCGACCACGTGACGAGCTTCTCCCTCGCCGGCATCGAGACCGTTCGCTCTTCGCTGGAGGCCGGCGATGCACACTGACAG
>CAZTGH010000556.1:0-3156 GCA_964612985.1 uncultured Pirellulales bacterium | reverse complement strand
GGGCAGTGCGCCGGGGCAAATGGAAGCTCGTCGCGCAACGCAACGGCCCCTGGGAACTGTACGACCTCGAAGCGGACCGCACCGAGCTGAACAACGTGATCGAACAGTATCCGGAGAAGGTCAGGGAACTCGAAGGTCTGTATCGGGCGTGGGCGGAGCGTTGCGGCGTGTAGCCCTGGCCGCCGATCCCAAAGCCCAAGACGTAACATCCTGGCGCGAGTCGTGCGGCTGGGGGAGACTATGGCGAAGGCTCGTCTGCGGTTCGTGGACAATCTCCGCACCCTGGTGATCGTGCTGGTGGTTCTGGTCCATCTGTCCATCACCTATGGCGGCGAAGGCGGATGGTATTACAGCGAGGTCGAGGGCGGCACGGTCTCCTCGATTCTGCTGACGTGGTTCAATGCGTCCTGCCAGTCGTTCTTCATGGGGCTGCTGTTTCTGCTCTCCGCGTACTTCACAGCGGAGGCGTACGAGCGCAAAGGCCCTGCGAAGTACGCGAGGGATCGGCTGCTGCGTCTGGGGATTCCGCTGCTAGTCTATGACTGGGTTCTGCATCCGCTTTCGGTGTGTTCGCTGATGCGCGTGGGGTACTATGGCTCTGAGGTTTCGTGCCGGCGGTGGCTGGGCGAGTATTTCAGCTCGTTCCACCTGGGACGTGGGCCGCTCTGGTTTGTCGAGACGCTGTTGTTCTTCGGCCTGATCTACCTCCTCTGGCGACGACTGACCGCCTCACGTGCCAAGTCTGCTCCGGGACCCGTGCGACATCCGACCGCCAGGCACATCCTCGCTTTGGCTGTGCTGCTCGCCATCGCCAGCTTTGTCGTGCGTCTGTGGTTCCCGCTGGGCTGGAGCCTGGAACCATTCAACGTGCAACTGTGCTTCTTTCCGCAATACGTCGCGATGTTCGCCCTCGGGATTCATGCGTACCATCATGGCTGGCTCCTGACCATCCCTGTGAAGACGGGTCAGCGCTGGGGGGCGATCGCGACAATGCTTATCCTGGTGGGCTTTCCGCTGCTGTTCGTGCTGGGCGGGGCAATGAGCGGGGACCTGGCGCCGTTCATGGGAGGGCTCCATTGGCAGTCGTTGGCGCTGGCGATGTGGGAACAGACGACGGGGATCGCCATCATGGTTGCCCTGCTGGTGCTGTTTCGCGAGCGGTTCGATCGCCAGGGCAGGATCGCGGTCGAGACGTCGGCCTCCAGCTATACGGTCTACGTGATCCATGCCCCAGTCATCATCCTCGGGGCGCTGGCGGTCCGAGATATCGTGCTGTACCCGTTGCTGAAATTCGCCCTCGTCTCGCTGGTCCTGGTTCCGCTATGTTTCCTGCTGGCGGCCGGCATTCGCCGCCTGCCCGGCGCCCGCCGGATCCTGTAGCGATACGCCGCGTTACAGGATGAGCATGGCGTCGCCATAGGAGTAGAAGCGGTAGCGCTCCTGGACGGCGTGGCGATAAGCGGCGAGGGTGCGGTCGAGCCCGGCAAAGGCAGCCACCAGGGCCAGCAGGGTGCTCCGGGGCAGGTGGAAGTTGGTGATCAGGGCGTCGACGATCTTGAACTCGTAGCCTGGCATGATGAACAGGTCGGTTGTCCCCTGACCCGGAGCGATACCTGATTCCGACGCAACGGTTTCGAGCACGCGCGTGGCGGTGGTGCCGACCGCGACGATTCGCCCGCCGGTGCATCTGGCTTCGTTGATGGTCGAGGCGTTTGGAGCGTCGATCTCGTACCACTCGTGATGGATTTCGTGGTCCTCGATATTCTTGGCAGTCACCGGTTTGAAGGTCCCGGTCCCGACGTGCAGGGTGACCCAGGCGAGGTGGACTCCCTGCTGCTGCAACTGGGCGAGCAGAGGCTCGGTGAAGTGCAGTCCTGCGGTGGGCGCCGCGACGGCGCCAGGGCGGCGGGCGTACACGGTCTGATAGCGCTGGCGATCCTCCCGGGCCCGGTCGATATTACTGTCCCGGCGAATGTATGGCGGTAGCGGCGGAAAGCCCACTTCCTCGAGGATTTCCTCGGCGCTTCGGTCGGAGTCGATCTGGAGGATGCATACTCCGCCCGGTTTCTTTTCGACCAGTTCTGCTTCGTAGGGTCTGCCGTGCGCGCCTCCCTCTTTTTCCGACGGGAGATGGTGGGCGGTGCCCACCCTACGGGGGTGGTTCAGGATGCGGATGCGCTCACCCGGACGGACCTTGCGGGCGCCCTTGAGCATGGCTTCCCATGTCCCAGGGGCGTCGATGCGTTCGCCAAGGAACAGTCCTTCGATGGCGGCGCCGGTCTGGCGTTGGGCGAAGAAGCGGGCGGGCAACACCTTGGTGTCGTTCAGGACGAGACAGTCTCCGGCGCGCAGGAACTGCGAGAGGTCGGCGAAGCGGCAGTCCCGGATTGGCTGTCCCGCGCGGTCCAGGACGAGCAGCCGGGATTCGCTCCGCTGGGGCGCCGGCGTCTGGGCGATCAGTTCCGTCGGAAGCTCATAATCGAACCATTCTGTCTTCATCGGCGTATGTTATCAGACGCGGTCGTCGACGGTAGGATTTTTTTCCGCCGAATCCCGGGCCGTTTTTGGGGGTTGTGACCTGGACGGAGGTTTTCCGGCAAAGTCGTTGCGTTCCCGGTTCGATACGGAGTTTACGGGTCGAGTCCCGACCATGGTCGGGATGGGGACGGAAACGACAGCCAACGCGATTTTGAAGGTTACTACGGTGTATTCACACGGACGTTTCGAGCGGGTCTCCACATCCATCGCGGTGTTGGGACGCAACGAACTCAAGAAGAAGATCAAGAACTTCCGCGGGCGATTCAAACTGGACTTCACCGACGACTATCTCGACACGATCGACGTTGATCGGCTCCGGCACATTCTGCTGGCGGCACTGCTCAACGCCAAGGGACGCCAGTGAGAGACGCCTGATCCGCGTATCGATCGTTTTGCCCACCTTCCTTTCCATGTCGGCGGCGGACGCACCCCCGTCCGATCGCTGATCTGCCCCTGGGAAATCTCTCCCGATTCTGATATGCTCCTGGCAACCGCTGCGCGCTGGCGGGCCCTGAACGATGCGGGCCAGGGGCATGACGCGCAGCCATCGGCTTGTTGCTGCTGGAGTTTTGCAGAAATGGATGTTAGGCCTGCTTTGGGAAGGAAGAGCCTTATTTC
>CAZTGH010000555.1:0-3164 GCA_964612985.1 uncultured Pirellulales bacterium | reverse complement strand
GCCCGCTACGCCCTGGAGATACTCGAAGTCGGGCCGGATCGACGCATCCAGAATCTCCCAGTCGACCCGCATGTACTCGCTGGCCACCGCCTCGATCGTCTTCTCCGTCGGGTGCATCATGATCCCGCTGACGTCGGCGCGCGGATCGGCAAACAGGACCTTCTTCTCACCCGTCCTCAGATCCGTCGCCGTCAACGCCGCCGTATCGCGCCCCCGACTGTCGATCATGTACAGAATCTGCCCCGTCTTGTCGAACCCGACCGGACCGGTCGTCATCATGTCTTCCATCGGGATCTTGTCGAACAGCTTCCAGTCGTCGCCTTCCGGCGTGAACAGCTCGCTGCCCCCGTCCGCCGTCATCTTCATCGCATACCGGATGCGATAGTCGTCGTCGGTCTGAAATCCCGCGAACTGGTCGTTCTTCTGGACCAGTTCCATCTCGCCGCTGAGGATATTGAGCCGATGAATGTCGTGATATTGCGGGTCGCGGTTGTTCAGCCCGATCAGAATCTCGTCCCGGAACTTGTAGCTGACCTCCTGGATCTGCGCCTGAGGCTTGAGCTTCTTGCCGTCGGGACCCGTCAGAGGCTCCCCGTCGGGCCCGACGATCTCCTCGAAAGGCGTCAGGTTCTTGTCCTCTTTGCTCGCGACGTTCACCGCATGCACCTGCCAGTTCTCGTCGCCCCCCACGTCCTGCAGATACAGGATGTGCTCGTTCGTGTACGCCCAGAAATAGACGCGGATCCCGCGAAGCCGGTCGTCCGTAACGCACTCCGCCGCCTCCGGATCGTCCACCGGCGCCACCCACACGTTCATCACCCCCTCCCGCGGCGCCCGATAGCTGATCTTCGTCCCGTCGGGACTCACCCGCAGCGACGCCTTGTCCGGATTCCCGAACAGCACCTCCCGCGCAATGATCGCACCACGCTCCCCCGCCTGCCCCCGGACCGGCACCGCACTCAGCGCCACACACACGATCGCGATGATGAAGATCGTTCGTCTCATGATCCGTATCCTCCCAAACCGCAAGCCAACCCACTCCATAGCCTGGAACGGTAATAAAACCTTCCCGTCCGCACGATTCGACCAAACTACCGTCGCCCCCACACCCCTGTCAATCGGGACTCCCCTCCATCCGCCCTCTACCCCCAATCCTCGATTCATCACGGAGTCTCATGCATCGCGGGAACTCAAGGGCAGGCCCTAGAACGTTATCCGCCGTACCGATCAGCCCATTCGAAAGTCTCTGATGAAGTCCGCGTCCTCCCGATACTCCGCTTCCGCCAGCCCGAGCTGTTCCATCACGATCACCTTGACCACCACCGCGACCTTCTCGCGCGTCCACGCAATTCGTTCGGACGTGCCCGCATACTCCATCAGCGCCGCACGCAAAAGATAAAATGCCCGCTGCGACCAGCACACCCTCTCACCCGCAACTTCCAGCTTCGACCACACCCGATCGATCACCATCCCCGGCGTCCGCAGCGCCACCGCTTCCTTATCCGTGATCTCGATCCCGAACGCCTCCTCGAATTCGGTGGCAATTCAACGCTATCCAATCCCATCGCAAATCTCCCGTTCAGATTCGTGACAGACGCGGCTCGTCCTCAGAGTTGCGCGCCGGATTCCGACCAGGCCCGGCGTAGTAGATCCGAGATGTCCAGGGTTTCGGACCAGTGGAGCAGGTATTCTCTGTCCAGGGAATCCCCCTGGACTTTGATGACGCCCAGAATGTCGAGCCATTGTCTCTCTGAGACCCTTCGGCTCATCTCGTACCATAGCAGCTTGCTGAGAATGACATCTTCGGCCGAAGACAAGCAGAACACGGAATCGGGATCGTCTTCCACCAATTGGTCTTCACACCTCCGAGCAAAGGCCGATTGATGATAAGGGTCCTTCTTCAGAATAAACACGTCGATCTTCACCATCGTTTCAATATGGATCAGGTTGAAGGAAGAGGTGCCTGCGATCGCACCGGTGATCATCGCGTCACTGACATAGTATTGATCCCGCAGCAACTCGACCAGAGAGGGGACTTGAGCAGGTGCCAAATCGGCGACCATGTCTGCGTCCATCGTGGTGCGCGGCGTGCCGTATGCGGAACTGGCGATCGACCCGCCGATGTAGTATGGAATCGAGAGCCGGTCGAACGCGTCGACCACCGGCTTGAGCGCCAGGAGCAGGTCAGGCTTCGTCATGGTTTCCGTTCTTGAGGTATTCACCGAAGCGGTCGGCCAGGTCGGCTCCATAGAAATGCCGAATGAACAATACGCGAAGCTCGGTCTCCGAAAGGTGAGGATTCCTGCGCTCAATGGCCCTCCTCGACAGGCTCATCGCGACCTCCGATAAGGACCTGACCTGTGCGAACTTTCGCGCCAGCGTCGCCTTGCGCAGCAGCGCGATCCACACCGCCTCCGTCTTGCTGTCCGTATCGACCGATTGCGTTCTCATCTCAGTATCATACCAAAATCGCGCCCGTCTTGTCTTGGATTCTTATTCCCGGACTCCGGTTGGCGGTGAGAGTTTGCAGCAGGTGTACGGGATTCGTCTGGCCCATGGGGCGTCTTGTAGGTCGTGCGTTCCATTCGACTTCGCTCAGGACAGGCTTCGCACGACGTTCGGTACAGACGCCGGAGAGCCTGCCCTGAGCAACGCCGAACGGGGCGCATGATATGCGTTCTGGCTCTCGTATGCGGATCGGACGATCTGGCCGTCCGTGCGTCATCTCGGAATCCAGAGGGCCAGGCGAGCGGGGACGCTCACCCTACGGCGCCGGCTGACCCTGACGCTGCACCGGCGCGAAATTCACCTCGGGCACCCCCGTCTGCGCCGCCTCCGTCGCCTCGAAGGGCTCGCGCGGCTCGACCCCCGCCTTCCTGCTGAAGTACGACCCGAACACCGTACGCGTGTACGTATTCAACGCCCGCACCGCCTCGTTGTACCGCGTCCGCGCCACCGAAATCCGATTCTCCGTCCCCTCGAGCTGATCCTGCAACGCCAGAAAGCTCTCGTTCGAACGCAACTGCGGATACGCCTCCCGCAGCGCCAGCAAATTCGGCAGCACCCGACTCAGCAGATTCGACGCCGCCATCTTCCCCTCCGGACTCTCCGCGTTCATATACCGCGTCCGCGCCTCCGCAATCTCCCCGAACACCGCCTGCTCC
>CAZTGH010000554.1:1181-3183 GCA_964612985.1 uncultured Pirellulales bacterium | reverse complement strand
GAGAGTCTGGCCATGAAGTACCGAACCACTCTCGAGGCGATCGAAGACGTCACAGGCGAGACCGTCGAGGTGCTCCATATCGTCGGAGGCGGCATCCAGAACGAGCTGTTGTGCCAGTTCGCCGCCGACGCGATCGGCAAGCGCGTCGTCACCGGTCCGATCGAGGCGACCGCCAGCGGCAATATCCTGATGCAGGCGATCGCGGCCGGCCGCATCAAAGGCATCGATGAGGCCCGGGACATCGTCCGCCAGTCCTTTGAGCTGAAAGAATACCGTCCGCAGGACACCTCGCTGTGGACAGAGAAATACAGACAGTACACGAAACGCTGACATCGGCGACCGCAACACACCGTTCGGCCGCCGGCAGGATGCATTCCAAGGAGAACACCGTTTGATCGAATCACTCGAACAGCAACTGGACAGCTTCGACCTCGCCGAACGCCAGCGGGCGCTGTCGTCCTTGTGCGATATGGCGAGTTCGGGCCAGATCGACCTGCCCGAGACGGGCGAGTTCGTCAACCTACATTGCCATACCTTCTTCTCCTACAACACCTATGGTTATTCGCCGACGAAATTCGCGTGGCTGGCCCGCAAAGCGGGTCTGGCGGTCGCGGGGACGGTGGATTTCGACGTGCTCGACGCGCTGGAGGAATTCCAGCAGGCTCGCAACAAGCTTCGCCTCAAGGGCTGCTCGGGAATGGAGACGCGGGTCTACGTGCCGGAGTTTTCCGCGCGGGTGATCAACTCGCCGGGTGAGCCGGGCATCTCCTATCATATGGGCGTGGGTTTCCCCAGCGCCAAGGTGCCCGACTCCGAACGGGACTTCCTCAAGGGCCTCAAGGAGACCGCCCAGAAGCGCAACCAGGATCTGATGGCGCGGGTCAACAAATACCTGCGTCCGGTCGAACTGGATTACGAGCGGGATCTGCTGCCTCTGACACCAGCCGGCAACGCCACGGAACGTCACATGTGTCTGGCGTACGCCCGCAAGGCTGCGGCGCACTTCGGCAATGGCAAGGCCCTCGCTGAATTCTGGGCCGAGAAGCTGGGCGTCGGCGCCGAGACGCTCGACCCGCCCGAAGGGCGCAATCTGCTCAATACGATCCGCGCCAAGACGATGAAGCGAGGCGGCGTCGGCTACGTGCAGCCCGACGAAGGCTCGTTTCCGCTGATGGCCGATACGAACCGGTTCATCCTCGCCTCCGGCGGCATGCCCACGCACACCTGGCTCGACGGCAGCAGCGATGGCGAACAGGCAATCGAAGAGCTGTTGGGCGTGGCGATGAGCAGCGGGGCGGTGGCAATCAACGTGATCCCCGACCGCAACTATACGCCGGGCAAGCAGGACGAGAAGGTCAAGAATCTCTACCAGGTCATCGAAGTGGCCCAGCGACGGAATCTGGTCGTCGTCGGGGGCACCGAGATGAACAGCCCGGGGCAAAAGTTCGTCGATGATTTCAGCACAGGCGAGCTGGCCCCCCTGCTGCCGGTCTTCCTGCGGGGAGCCCATATTGTCTATGCTCACTCGGTGCTGCAACAGCAGTGCGGGCTGGGCTACACCAGCGAATGGGCTCAACAGCGCTTCAGCGATCGTGGTGTACGGAACGACTTCTTCGCCCTGCTCGGCCGGTCGATGCAGCCGGACCAGGAGACGAACCTGGCGGGCCTCAGCGATACAGCGACCCCCGAGGAAGTGCTCGGGCAGGCGGGCGAGTAAGGACTATAATTTTGCAGTCAGCACAGAAGGAAAGCTAGGACCATGATGAACATCCCGGCGTCGCAATGGGCCGTACAGTTGGTGGGCCCCGATCAGCTCGTCCTGAACCAATCCAAAGAGGTCTTCCGGCCCGGCCCGCACCAGATCCTGGCCAAGGTCGAGGTCGTGGGACTGTGTTTCTCCGACCTGAAGCTGCTCAAGCAGTTCACCGGTCACGTCCGTAAGGGCCCGGTTGTTTCGGGCATCGAGCCCGAGGCGCTCGAGCAGATCCCGAGTTATGTCCCG
>CAZTGH010000554.1:0-1171 GCA_964612985.1 uncultured Pirellulales bacterium | reverse complement strand
GACAAGCCCACGGTACCGGGACACGAGACAGTGGTGCGGATCGTCGAGGTGGGCCCGGGCGTCACGAAGCACAAGGCAGGCGAGCGTTATCTCGTACAGACCGATTATCGTTGGCTGCGCACCGCCAGTTCCAACGCGGCCTTCGGGTACAACTTCGAAGGGGCATTGCAGGAATACGTCCTGATGGACGAACGGGCGATCACCAGTCCCGACGGCGAATCGATGCTGATCCCGGCCTCGGAAACGCGGTCGGGCTCAGCGATCGCCCTGGTCGAACCCTGGGCCTGTGTCGAGGACGCCTACGCGTCGAAAGAGCGTACGACCATCAAAGAAGGCGGACAGATGCTCATCGTCGTGGAGGCTCAGCTTCCGGAAGGGCGACTGGGCAGCCTGTTCAAACGCTATGGGTCGCCCGGGCAAATCACGTGGGTCTCGAAGTCGGGTCCGCCGGCGAACCTGCCGGTCCCGGTGGTGCGGGCGCGCGAGCACGACGATCTGGACGAGGCGGCTTTCGACGACGTGATCTACTTCGGATCGAATGCAGGGACTGTGGAAGAGTTGTTCCCCAAAGTCGCGACCCGCGGAATATTGAACATCGTCCTCTGCGGCGATCGCTTCAGCCGACCGGTGACGACCATGGTGGGTCGGGTTCATTACGGCGGCATTCGCATCGTCGGCACCACCGACTCGGACCCCGCTGGCGCGATGAAGACCATCCCCAAGACCGGGGAGATTCGTCACGGCGACCAGATCAACGTCGTCGGCGCCGGCGGCCCCATGGGCATGATGCACGTGATCCGAAATCTGTGCCAGGGCGTCGAAGGCGTCAGCGTCTATGCGGGCGACGTCGACGACAACCGTCTGGCCACGCTTACGAGGATCGCGCAGCCGCTGGCCGAGAGCAACGGACTGGAATATGTCGCCTACAACGCCAAGCAGCCGCCCGCCGATGAGGAGTTCGGCTATGCGGTCCTGATGGCGCCGATCCCCGAACTGGTGGCGGCAGCGGTACAGAATGCTGCGCCGCATGGCATCATCAACATTTTCGCCGGCATTCCCGCGACCGTCACGGGCAAGATCGACCTCAACACCTATATCGAAAAACGCCTGTTCTTCATCGGGACCAGCGGTTCGACGCTGGACGACATGAAGCTGATGCTGTCCAAGGTGG
>CAZTGH010000553.1:0-3183 GCA_964612985.1 uncultured Pirellulales bacterium | reverse complement strand
GGATGCGCTGGTGGAAGAGATTCGCAAGAACGGCGGCACCGCGGTGGCTCAGGCGACGGACGTGACTCGGCGCAGCGAGGTGGACCGGCTGGTGAAACGGGCAAAGGACGAGATCGGCCCGGTGGATGTCATGATCAACAACGCAGGGCTCATGCCGGTGGCGCCGATGGCGATGGTGCGCGTCGAGGAATGGGACCAGATGATCGACGTGAACATCAAAGGGCTGCTCTATGGCATTGCGGCGGTCCTGCCCGATATGAAGCAGCGCAAACAGGGGCACATCATCAATATCGCTTCGGTCGCGGGACACAAGGTGCTGCCGAATTTCTCCGTGTACTGCGGGACCAAGCACGCGGTGCGTGCGATCTCGGAGGGTCTGCGGGCGGAGAATCCGGACATCCGCGTGACGATCATCTCACCCGGCCTGATCGCCACCGAGCTGGAGGATACGACGACGGTGGAGGAGATTCGCAAGCAGGTCAAGGAGTTCTACGCGCAGCATGCGATCAGCCCCCGCGCGATCGCCGACGCGATTGCCTATGCGATCGGTCAACCCGACGAAGTCGACATCAACGAGATGCTGATCCGACCCACGACGCAGGAACCGTAGTTCCGATTTCATGAGACGACTGACCGCTCGAGAGAAACGTCTGCTGATTTACCTGGGAATCTTCGCAGCGATCCTGGGCTGGGACACGGTGCGCCGTCGCTGGTCGCCCGACCTCGTGCAGGAGACGGAGCACTATGTCGTCTATTCGACCGCGACGGCAGAGCAAACCGAGGAAATCGGTCAGGTCGCAGAGATCGTTTATCGAGGCTACGGTCAGTTCGCCGATTGGTTTGGACGCGAGGTGCGCCCGTCGGGTCGACTGAAGATCAAGCTGTTCAAGGACCGCGAAGAATTCCGCCACTGCAATCGTATTCGCGGCTGGGCGGAGGCGTTCTATCGCAGGCCATACTGCTACCAGTATTACTCCGCGGGGGAGATGAACCCCTATCACTGGATGATGCACGAAGCGACGCATCAGCTCAATGCCGAAGCGGCCCGTCTGAAGCTGCCGCAATGGCTCGACGAAGGGATCGCGTGCTACATCTCGACGAGTCGCATCGTCGAGGATGGCCTCGCTCTGGGACAGATCGACACGAACACGTATCCCGTCTGGTGGCTGGACCTGATCGCGACGACGGGAGACCTGGAGCGGGACCGGGCGAATGGGACGATCATTCCGTTGCGACAGATCATCTCGGGAAGAGGCGGACCCGCCATCGACGACCGCGTGAATCTCTACTATCTGCACTGGTGGAGCCTCGTACATTTCCTGGTCGAGGGTGAGGAGGGAAAACATCGGGCCGGTTTCGCTCGTCTGCTGGACGGCAGGGCCGACCTCGTGGTTTTCGAAGACCACGTCGGTCCTGTTGAATCCATTGAGAAATCGTGGTATGAACACGTCCTCGGTCTCAAGCAGGCGTTCCGTCGATACGGCACGCCACCGGTGCAACTGACGACTCGCACCACGACCGAGAAGGAAAGCCAGGGCAAACAGACAATAGACCCGACGAAACATACAATGGACAGAGGATGAACGTGGACCATCATGAAGTGACGCCAGAGCGTGCGAAGGGCCGGACTGAAGGGGCGGGGGCGTATTTCGACGAAGCGGCGGCGACGTGGGATGACAATCCGACGCGGGTGGAGTTGGCCCAGGCTGTGGCGCGAGGGATCCTGGCGGAGGTTCCGCTGATGGCGGATATGGTGGTGATGGACTTCGGATGTGGGACGGGGTTGGTTACCCGTGCCCTGGCGCCGGAGGTGGCGTCGGTGGTCGCGGCGGACACGTCCAGCGAGATGCTGGCGGTGCTGGACGCCAAGGCCAAGGCGTCGGGCCTGAACAATGTCCAGCCTCTTCCGCTGGAAGCGGGATATCCGTCGCCGGTTGGGGTGCATTTCGATGCCATCGTCAGCAGCATGGTCTTTCACCACATCGAGGACATCCCGGCGTTGCTGGCGAGATTCGCTCAATGGCTTCGACCGGGAGGTTGGGTGGCGATCGCGGATCTGGAGCCCGAGGATGGGAGCTTTCACCGCGGCAATCCACACGTGATCCACCACGGAATCGATCCCGCCCACCTGGGGTCCGAGCTGGTGACTGCCGGTTTCTCGATCCAGAGCGTGAGAACGGTCCACGTTGTTCGCCGGCAACCCGAAGGTGCCGATCAACCGAGAGACTATCCCGTCTTTCTGCTCGTCGGGCGCAACGTCAGTCCTATGTCCGCCACCTGAGCGACGTCACCTGTCCGTCGATGCTGGTGTTGCCGGCGACCGCGTGCAGGGTCAGGTCGGCGCCGCGCGCCGTCAGGTTCGCCTCGATCCAGCCGAGCGGCATCTCGCTGCGGAAGCTGTAGCCGACCGCGGGCAGGTTGATCAGGTGAATCCCTTCCTGCGTGGAGAAGACGTAGTCGTGAGAATGCCCATAGACGAGGGCCTTGACCTTCCGCGCCGGCTCGATGATGTCGAACAACCTCGGTGAATCCAGCAGATCGCCATCGGTGTCGCGGAGCGAATGGTGGAAGAACAGCAGCACGGGTGTCTCATCGGACTCGGCCAGATAGCCTTTGAGCCAATCCCGCTGGACTTTGCCCAGCAGACCCGGCGTCTCGTTCGTCTTGAGCAGCGAATCGAGGAGGATCAGGCGGACGGGCCCGGCGTCGACGATCGTCACGTGCTTGCCCTTGACCGCCTGGATCTGGCCAGGCGGGTTCTTGAACTCGGCGTCGACGTTGGCCCGATGGTCGTGATTGCCCAGCGCCATGTAGACCGGCACGCTGCCTTCCAGCGGCGCCAGCAGCTTACGAACCTGGACATAGTCGTCGGGCAGCCCCTGGAGGCGGGCCACATCGCCGGCGATGATCATCCCCTCGGGTCGATTCGCCAGGACCTGGTCGACGACCTGCGCGAAGTTTCGATGCGGATAGAAGTCTCCGCTGTGATCGTTCGGATCGGCGGCGATATGCGTGTCGGCCACGAACGCCCATCGGCTGGCGGCGGTCGGCGCCTTCGCTCGGTCTCCCGTCGCGCAGCCCTGCAGGCCCAGGGCGGGAGCCGCCAGCGCCACCGCACCGGCCCGGAGAAATTCACGTCGGTTCAACCATTTCCCAGATCGCTTCGTCATAGCGGGCTCCATA
>CAZTGH010000552.1:0-3191 GCA_964612985.1 uncultured Pirellulales bacterium | reverse complement strand
CCGTCGGACTGGCGCTGGCGTTATGGTCTCTGGCCCGATGTATATTGGCCGGCGGCACCGATTCGATATGGGCATGCGGAGGTCCGCTCGCTACCGGAACCCTGGACCGCGACCCTGCTGGTGCTGGGCGCACCGATTCTGCTGCGTCTGCGTCCGCCAGCGAACCGGCGGCGGGCGATCCGCTCCAATCCCTAATAGGTGATGCGCATGTTCACTTCCCGGGCGGTGGTGGGCGACTGCTTGACCCAGGCGAGATAGGACCGCGCTTCGGTGACTTCCGCTTCGACCGTCAGTTGAGGTTCGCCCACGTCGACGATGTCAAGCGTCCAGTAGAGGTCCTCGGGCCCATCGATCGCGTTGGTCGCCGCCGGCGCGACGCCCAGCGCGCCTTCGGGCGCGGTACCCTCGTATTCGCGGTAGACCGCGACGTACTCATGCTCAGCCAGGAACTCGTGCTCGACCGTCAGCGGTTCGCCATGCACGTCGGCGAGCACGCCCCCTTCGGGGACCGAGTAGCGGAAGGCGGCGGTGATGGTGTGCCAGCCGGGGAGGAGATGATACTCCTCCACGCCCACCTCGCTGACGCAGGTAGGATAGGCCTCATGGCCGTCGATGGAGATGATCCGCAGTTCGTCCCGGTTGACCAGCAGCAGCGAGCGGGTGACCTGGATCGTCGGCGATTGCCAGGGGCTTCGCGGGGTGCACTTGGCGCCCTCGCAGGGCTCGCCCGAACGACAGCCGATCAGCAGAGAGACCGCCAGCAGCGCAGAAAACAACAACGGTTTGACGAAATGACGTGACGGAACGCACATAACCCTACCTCCTTATAGAGTTATTCGGTTCTTGTGTGGTCCGCACCGGAACACGTACGGCCTCCGAGCCTGAACACCGGTGCAGCTATGGTTGTGCCTGATACTATAGGACCTTACCCCCGCTTGTCCAGCTTTTTCTCGGCGGATTGCGAAAATCGAAAATGGGTGCGGCCGGAAAATGGCGGCGGATTTGGACCAAGGTCCCCAATCGCCATTCTTAGGCCCGATCTACCCTCTCCGTCTCCGGCGGATCCTCTCGACCGGGGCCCTCCCTTTTTGTCATCCCGGGTTGACCCGCGGCGGGGCCGTGATTGTGAGAGAGAAACGCGCTCGCTTATAATGGGCGTTTTGGCTCCGACAGTTCTGACCGGCTGCGCCGGAGCAGCCGCAGGAATCGGCTCAATCTGCAACGCCGGTGCGTCGCAAGAACCGGGCCCACTTCGACCTGCGCGGGCGGTCGCAGGAGTCCACGCAGCCGTTATGTTCTCCTGCGTCTTCGCCCGTGGGACCTACGTTCTTAGGAGCGGAGCAACGCGGAGTCGAGGGATCTGGCGGTGACCAAGTCAGTCGCCCGCCCCGGATGTGGACCCATGGAATGCTTGACCCGTTGCGGCATCCAGAAACCACCGCGAAACGCAGGGCACAGCCAATTCGCGGCCAGATGCCTCCGTTCCGCTTCGCTCCAGTCGGGATACCAAAGCAGATTCGTCAGGCTCAAGTGCCGCCATATTCCGACCGCACCCATGTGTATCTCGGGAATCACGAACGCTTGAGGGAGGAGGCGTTGACTTTGAGCTTCTCCCGCTCGTCCTGCTGCTGCTCGGTCAGCTCTTCGAAGAGATGCCTGACCTCGGGGGTCCTCGCCATCCGGGCCGCCTCCGCATAGAACTGCACCAGCTTCTCATCCAGATCGAGCGCCGTCTCGACCACCTCATCCACGGTCATGTCCTCGCGCCACGTCTCGGGCCGAGGCACCTCCAGCGCCCGCTGATCCGGTGTATATTGCATCCACGTATCGAGCAGCTCCTTGGATCTCTTGTCGTCGTATTCTGCCATTGCCCGCTCGAAGTCCTTCTCGTGCCGGCTCATGTAGTCGAGCAGAATCTGAACGCGGTCTCGATCCGCCTGCTCGGCAAGCCGACCGTAGAATTCCTTGAGATGCCGGTGGAACTCCACCGCCACATTCAGAATATCTCGCACCTGTCCATAGGTTGCCGTCATATCGAGGCTCCTTTTTGTGCGCTTGGTGGCGGTATGGCCGCACCGTCCTCCCGCCGGATAAGCCCGCGCGTTGCGCCCTTCAATACTTGCGGTCGGTGAACGTCGTAATCCTGGCGATCGCGTGCGCCGGGATGTGGGCGATCTTGGTCTTGCCCTGCCCCAGGGGATCCACGGCCAAGTCATTGACGACGCGAATGGAAACATAGTCATCGTACACGCCGGTAACGACGCCTCGCTCGAACCCGCCCCGTCGCCGGTCGGATTGCTGCCAGAAGCCTTCGTCGGGCACCACGATGATCCGCGTGCTGTCGGCCAGCGGGTCCAGCGCGACGTCGTCGCCCATCGACAGCATGTCTACGAGCCGATACCGCTCCTGTGGCTCGGACGAATTCTGCCCGATGGCCACCGCCAACAACAGGGCGGTGAGAGTCAGGATCGCTCCCGCGATGGATGCAAGCTTCCAACTTTTCATCGCATCTCCTTTCCTCAGAACGTATGCGTTCGCCGGATTCTCCCGCGCCGTAGACTGTACAGTCCGGCAGGGGATTTGTTCATAAGAGTCGCCCGGTCAACACGCTCGCGTGGAGCGCCGGCAGGTTCTTCGCCGCCGGTACGGCTACTCGTAGGGCAGGGTAACGGTGGCGGTGGTGCCTTGGTTGGGGGTACTGGCCAAGGCGAGCGTGCCTCGATTGAGCTGGATCAGGCGGGCGGCGTAGGCCAGTCCCATGCCTCGCTTGCGTCCGGCGGGCTTGGCGCTGAAGAACGGATGCGTCGCCTTGCGGAGCGTATCGGCGTCCATGCCGCAGCCGAGGTCGCGGATTTGCAGCATGAGCCCATCGGCAGCGGGCTCGACGCTGATCTTGACGGGCCCGGCCGGATCGGTGTACGATTCGACCGAGTTCGAGATGATGTTAGCCAGCGCCGAGACGATCTGGCCCGAATCGACGTAAACGTGCCCGTCGGCCTCAACCGCCTGAATCTGCGCGTTGACGTGGTCCACCCGGCTCTTCTGACCAGCCAGCTCGATGGCCTCCTCGATGATCTGGCGGATCGCGGTCCGACCGGCTTTGGGCCGCGATGGCTCGGCAAACGCCATCAGGTCGTCGATTACGCCCGTCGCCTCGCCGACATTGTCCTGGACCTGTTGAAGGTGACGCT
>CAZTGH010000551.1:1523-3199 GCA_964612985.1 uncultured Pirellulales bacterium | reverse complement strand
GGCTCTTCCTTCCCAAAGTAGGCCTACTGTCCATTTTTGCAGAAGTCCGGCGATGTCGGTGCGTCCTATCCCATGAACCGACCGTTCTATGATGCTGTTGGATCGAGGTGGAGATTGAGCGAGCGGCGTCTGATTCGACGGTCGTGGCACGAAGCGGTGGTTCGCGTTGCGGAGCGTCGATTTCGCACGAGAAGTGGATGTGGACCTGGGCGATCTGGAAGCGGTCGAGGCGCAGGTGACGGTGGAGTTGCTTTTTGCCGATGAGACCCTTCCGGTTGACCGTTGGGACGTGTCGCTTTGCAAACGAGTTGAGAGTTCTCTGAGTCGGCAGGTGGGGCAACTGCGACCTCGTCGCGAGCCTTCGGAGCCCTTCGTCTTCGGCGCGCTGAGTGCAGGACGGTATGACGTCGTGGTGAGTCGGGATGGGTATCCTACGATTCACGATCGGCTCGAGATTGCGCCGGGGCAGTCGCAGGCGAGGACTGTCGTGACGATTCCGTCGGGGGATGGGCGGATCTCGGGGGAGGTGGTGTCGTGGTCGGATTCAGAGCCCTGGCCTCTGGTGCTGCAAAGTGAGGATGGGCGGATCGAGAGGTCGGTGACGCCCGGTGCTGACGGCAGATTCGAGATCGGCCATCTGCCGGAAGGAGAGTACTTCTTCTCGCTTTCCCGGCTCGATTCGGCGCTGGCGCGCGTGAAGCTCGCGCGCGGGGGGCACGAGACGGTTCGCATCGAGGCGAATCCGATCGACGAGCATGGCTACCTCCATGTGTTGATCGTTACGGATGAGGGGGTGCCGCTGGCGACGCCCGACGTCTGGCTCGAACGCGGAGGGCGTGTGATTGAAGCCTACTACAATAACGACGACGCCACGGCGTTTGCTGCAGCGCCGGGGACGTACACGCTCTGCGTGCATGCGCCGGGGTTTCGGTCGGTGCGCCAGAGGGTCGAACTGCGAGGCAGGGAGGGACGGACGGTGCAGGAGGTGTTGGCGCCGCTGGTGGTGACGATGCGCAACGAATGAGCACGATGCGCAACAAGTCACCACGATGCGCAATTGCGCATCGCGAGTCGCCAGAATCCGTCGGCTCAAAACGGGGCGCCGGGCGGAGCTGTAACCCAACCGTAACACGCCGGGAACACGGTCGCAACGCAGCCAACGCGGGGCGAAAAAAATCTCTTTTGCGCCATCCCCTCTGTAACCATCTCCACGGCCCTTTCCACCGTCTTACCGATGCGACGCTCGAAGAGAATTTGTTTTTCGCTGTAATAGATTTCGATCCGGGGCGTCTTTACGGGTGTGCGAGGTAACTGCTATGGAATGGATGCTCGAACAATTGAATACGATGGGCGAGGCCTTCGTGGCGTTCGCTTTACCGATGCTGATCGAGTCGGCCCTGCTGACGGGTATGGCGATGCTGGTGGCCTTCGCGCTGCGCAAGAAAGTCCGGGCCGCCCTGCGGTACTGGCTGGTGACGACGGTGCTGGTGTATCTGGCGCTGAGTCCTTTTCTTCCATGTCCTCCTTCCAACTTCCTGCCTTCGGGCAACGCTGCCTTCGCAGACCCGACCACACACCAGGCAGCGGAACACCCGCGTGCTGTCCTGTCCCGGCCTCTCACCGGACAGTCCCAGACCATCACGGCTGGGGCAGGGCAGCCGCCCCTTTCGATCACC
>CAZTGH010000551.1:0-1513 GCA_964612985.1 uncultured Pirellulales bacterium | reverse complement strand
ACCTGGCAGGCGGGCGTCTTGCTGCTGTGGATCGGCGGCGTGGTCGTCCTGACGGGCGTGGTGGTCCGTCGGGCGTGCGTGGCCTGTCGCAGCGTGGAGCAGTCGCCCGACGCCAATCTGCTGATGACCGACATTCTGGTCTATTGTCGCAAGCGCATGGGCATCCAGGGCAAGGTGCGCCTGAGAATCGGCGAAGAGGGCACGCGTCCGGCGGTCTGCGGTCTGTTCCACCCGGTCATCGTCGTGCCGCGCAACCTCGTGCCCATGCTGGGCTCGCGGCATCTGCGCGACGTGCTCTTCCACGAGCTGGCGCACGTCAAGCGCTACGATCTGTGGGTAAACCTCGTCCAGAATATCGTGCAGGTGCTGTACTTCTACAATCCCTTCCTCTGGGCGGCCAACGCGGTGATCCGCAAGCTGCGGGATGAAGCCGCCGACGAAGCGGTGCGCGAGGCGGTCGGCGACAGGGACCGCTCCTACTCGCAGCGTCTGGCGGACGTGCGGCGTCTGACCCTGCTGCCGCCGGCCGATCTCGAGCTGATCGGCGTCGCCTGAGCGATGCGCGCACGGACGGCGCCGCAGTGCGAGGAATCCCCGGTGTGCCTCGATTCGATTCTCAGTGCGTACGGCGTCTGCGCAGCCGGCTGCCGCTTTGGGCCCACAGCATGGTAGAGGCATCGGGCTTGTCTGTTATGGGCGATGCTGTCGAGATGGCGGCTCTGTCGCTACCAACGCCCCGATTTCCTTGAAGACCAGCGGATCAGAAATACGTAGTTCCCACAATAGCGTGCGTCCTCGATGGCTGGTAGTATAAGGCGGTCGAGGATTCTGACTCGGGGCACGGCGCTGCCTGGAACTTCGTGATTCGTAGATCGAACCTGGCCGTGCCCCGCACGTCTTCTCGGGGTATCTCCTTCCTCCAGTGGAAATGACACGTGCGCCGGTCGCTTCGCAGAATCTGCCTGCAAACGTGCGGTGCACTCCGTCGGCCCTGCGGATGGGGGTTTTGCTTGCGGGTGTTCGGCGGTGCGGGTACGGTGGGAGGTATGACGCGAGGCGCCACGTAGACGCCGACCCGCGTGGTGGAAAACGCCTTGCAGGCAAGGAGGCTTTGGTCATGGACGGCAAGAGAGTGCGACGCATCGCTTTGATTGTGGTGGCGGTGGCGCTGGGGCTGTGGAGCGCGGGGTGCCAGGGGTCGGAGGCGCCGGCTGCGGAGATTCACTGCAAGCATTTTCTGTATGGCTACCCGCTGGGCGTGCCGGCGACGAACGATCTGATCGTGCGCGACTGCTATGCGCTGTCGTCCAACGATGCGACGAAGCTGGCGGACTGGGTCTGTTATTCTCTGACCGCGTACGAAGTGGAGGGGACCGCAGAGCTGGAGCGGCTCTGGCAGAACGATCCCTGGCTGGACGAGGACGAGACACTGGAGGCCAAGCCCGCCAGTCGGGATGACTATCGGGGGGCGCATGCGGCCCAGCAGTACGACCGGGGGCACCTGGCGCCGCTG
>CAZTGH010000550.1:0-3207 GCA_964612985.1 uncultured Pirellulales bacterium | reverse complement strand
CCGGATGTATGAATATCTCACGCTGTTCCTCCAGCGCGGTTTCGCCGGCGCACTGGCTGGACCGATCCGCAAGGGCGAATGCCGCTTCCTCAACGGCGCTGGGGTCGAGGTCCTCACGCAATCGGCCACCAGCGTGCGCGGTCAGCACGTCCAGAAGCTCCGCTGCGACGAGGTCGAGCTGTTCGACGACGACGTCTTCGCCGCCGCCAAGTTCACCACGCTCAGCAAGCACGACCTGCTGGCGGGCATCGAGCTGATCAGCACCATGCACCGCCCCTATGGGATCATGCAGCGCGAAGTCGCCGCCGCGACGAAGACGGGCGTGCCCATCTTCAAATGGTGCCTGTGGGAGACGATCGAAAAGTGCACGGGCCGCAACTGCTCGCAGTGCCCCCTGTGGTCCGATTGCCAGGGCAAGGCGAAGAAGGCGGCAGGCTACCTGCGGATCGACGACTGCATCGCCCAGATGCGCCGCAGCAGCCGCTCGGGCTGGGAGGCGGAAATGCTCTGCATCCGACCTTCGCTCGAGAACGTCGTCTTCAGCGAGTTCGACCCCGAGCTGCACGTCCGCCCCGTCGACTACGACCCCAACCTGCCGCTCTATCGCTCGCTCGATTTTGGCTTCGTCAACCCGTTCGTCTGTCTGTGGATTCAGGTCGACCGCGACGGAACGATCCGCGTGATCGACGAATACATTCGCAGTCGTGCCACGATCGACGTCCACGCCCAGCAGCTCAAGATGCAGACGCCGTGCCCCGAGGAGCGGGTGGCCGCGACGTTCTGCGACCCCGCCGGTGCCGGCGCCAGCGACATCACCGGCACCAGCGTCGTCCGCGAGCTGCGCAGTCTCGGCATCGCCACCCGCTACCGCAAGAGCGGCATCGTCGAAGGCATCGAGCTGATCCGCCGGGCGATCCGCTCGGGCGACGGCAGCAGCCACCTGGTCATCTCGCCCCGTTGCTGCCGTCTGATCGAAGCGATGCAGTGCTACCACTATCCCGACGATGGTCCCGCCGCCTCGGGCGAACTGCCCCTCAAAGATGGCCTCTACGACCACCCCATCGACGCCCTCCGCTACTTCTTCGTCAATCACCAACGCAGCCTGAAAACCAGCAGCCGTCGGTACTAGCCGGCGCAGAATTCTCCTTTCTTTCGGCGCGGAACGGTCAAGTGCAGAGGCGATCGGACCGATGAACGCAATTGGGCCGTGGTGCCGCGCATCGGAGACGGCGGCACGGCAGACACTGCGAATATCTTGCTTTAAGGGCGATAATCATGGAGTTGATCGACCTGATCGCCGGATCGCTCAGAACCGTTAGAGAAACGCTCGACCTCGACGCCGAGCACGATCCTTCGCTGGCCGCCGAGTTGGTCGAGATCAAATCGAAGCTCGTCGAGCTACAGCGCCTGCTCGACGAGAGCCGCCAGACCCTCCAGGAACGCGACGAGTTGATCGCCCAGTTGCACGCGGTCCTCGCGCCCGACGACAACATGCGGATCGAAGGCGCCGCCTGGTTCTCACAGAAGGACGGCAAGATCGTCGACGGCCCGTTCTGCACCGCCTGCTTCCATCGGCGTCAGCAGATCGTCGCTGCCCTTGAAGTTCCGAAGAAGCCGGAGGAACCGGGCCTGCCTGCCGAATGGGTCCAGTGCCCGACCTGCCGCGTGCCCTTCCGCTCGCGCCTGACCGGCCAGTTGGCCCAACGCAAGGCCCACACGCCCGAATAGCCCCGCGGCCCGTCCACCTTCTCCGCCCGTGCAGGCCTATATCTGTGTGAGCTGGTCGCGATGGACCCAGACCTTCTCGATCGCGTCGGCAATATCCGCCATGTCCTGGCGGGTCCCGAGCAGGGGGCCCGAGGCCCACAGCATCGCCATCTCGTTGCAGACCTGATCGCACCTGGGGCAGGCGCACTGCTCGCGATACTCGCGTAGCCGCTTCGCCGAATACATCTTCTGATAGACCTTCGATTCCAGGATGTTCTCGATCCAGGGTTCGCGGTGCAGCCCCCGCGCGATATAGGGACTCAGGCTCACGCCCTCAGCCGCCAGCGCCTTGAAGAAGGTGGCGCGGTCGGCGCCGTTGAAATGCTCCTTGTGATACGACATCGTGTAGAGATAGAACGAACCGCTCTCGGTGCCTTCGTAAAGCTTCTGTGGGGTCAGGCCCGGGATGTCCTTGAGGCGATTGGTCAGATACGCCGCGTTCTCGTTACGCCGTTGGAACCGCTCCATCACGCCGGGAAGCTGGCCCAGCAGCACCGCCGCCTCGAACTCGTTCATCCGGTACTTCGGGCCGATCGTCTCCGTCCATCCCCGCCGCGACGTTCCGTGGTTGTGCACGGTGTAGCAGCGGTCCATCAGCGCTTCGTCATCGCCGATGATCCCGCCGCCTTCGCCGCAGGCAATGGTCTTGCTCGATTGGAAGCTGAAACAGCCCACCTCGCCGATCGTGCCGAGCGTCTTGCCGTCGAACTGAGCCAGATGCGCCTGGCAGGCGTCCTCGATGACCCTGAGGTCGTGCTTCTTCGCGATGGCCATGATCCGTCGCATATCCGCAGGCTGGCCCATCATGTGCACCGGCATCAGCGCCTTGGTGTCCTTGGTGATCCGGCGCTCCACGTCATCGGGGTCGAGCTGATACGACGCCGGGTCGAGGTCCGCCATCACCGGCAGCGCCCGCGCCGAAAGGATCGACGCGATCGTCCCCGGGTCGGTATAGGGCGACGTGATGACCTCGTCGCCCGGTCCGATGCCCATCGCCTCCACGCACGTGTGCAGCGCCTGCGTGCCGGCGCCGGTGGCGACGCAGAAGCGCGCTCCCGTCAGCTTGGCGTATTCCTTCTCGAACGTGGGCACCGTGCCCGAAGCCGACTGGATCCGGCACCAGATGCGACTCCTGGCGGTCTTGGTCAGCGATTCGATCACCTCGTCGTCCCAGTAGGGCCACTCGGGCCAGGCCTTGTTCTGCCGCACGGGCGTGCCGCCCAGGATCGCCAGCTTGCTCGCCTTGTTCGTCAGATTGCCATAGGCGGGAATCGTCCCCGACGTGACCGCCGCCAGCGAACCCGCTGATGCCGCCGCGATGAATTGTCGCCTCGTCAGATCCTTGCGTGCCATTGTCAGACCCTTTCATTTCCGAATCGTCCGCTTGCTCGTCCACCTCCCTTTATACCCCCGCACCCCCGCCGCCCGCAACGCCGCGAT
>CAZTGH010000549.1:0-3219 GCA_964612985.1 uncultured Pirellulales bacterium | reverse complement strand
CGCGGCGATGGAGATCCTGCGCGACGAAATGCCCGACGAAGGCGAATCGTCCGTCCTGGTGATCGATCCGGATTCCCGCATTTCACAACTGGGCGTCCTGCCCCTGCTGCACGGGGACAACTACCTGTTCTTTAACACGCGTAATCACGCCGCATCGATGCAAGGCCGCTGCATGGCCGAGCGCACCAATGACTGGATGGATTCGGTCTTCGGCGCCGCGACGTTTTGCCATCCCACCGTCTGGACGGCACCCGCGGACATCGAAACCGCACGCATGCGAACCGACCTGTTGCGGGCCAGCGGCGCCAAACACGTGATTGCCGTCAACTTCGGCGTAGGACAGAACCCGCGCAAGCGCGTCAGCCTCGAATTCGAGAAGCGACTCGTCCGTGCGCTGGCGGCGGTCCCCGAGACGGTGGTCCTGCTCGACCGGGGATTCGGGCCCGACGAAACCGAGCGGGCCTGGCAGCTCATGGCGGATGTACGCCATTGCGGATTGCCCTGTCTGGAGACGCGTTTCTCGGCGCCGAGTTTTCCCTCGATTCCGCACGGCGTGCTCGTCGTCGAATGCAGCATTGCAGAGATCGCGGCGTTGATCGCCCACAGCGACGAATACATCGGCTATGATTCGGCCTGCCAGCACATGGCCGCCGCCGTCAAAACGCCGACGCTGACGATCTTCGCCGGCAGCAACAACATGAACTTCGTCCGCCGCTGGAGCGCCTGCGGCGACACCGACTGCCGGATCGTCCATGTCAACACCCTGGCCAATCCGCAACACGTCGACGTCGATGAGACGATCGCGCGGATTATGCAGGAACGGGCCAGCCGCATACTGGCCCGTCCGCAGCAACGAATCCACGAGATGCGCAAGAAGCAGCGGCAGCACCGATCGACACCGACATCCGTCACGGAACCAAAATAAAACACCGCCCAGCCTTCGAGTGCCATGAGACTATTCTTTCTATATCCCTCGGCCGAATCGCAATTGGGCTTCAACTATGGCGTCGCCCATATGGCCTCGCTGCTCAAGCGCGCCGGCCATGAAGTCGGCTTCTGGCAGCTTTGCGAGGAAATCGAGCCACTGCCGACCGAAGAGCAGTTCGTCGAGCGGGTCGCCCGCGAGAAACCCGACCTGCTGGCCTTCTCTGTGGTGACCAACCAGTGGCCCTACGCGCGGAAGCTGGCCCAGTGGGCGCGGGAGCGGTTCTCGATCCCGACCGTCATCGGGGGAATTCACACGCTGATGAGCGCCGAGGAGGTGCTCGAAACCGGGCTGTTCGACTATGTCTTTCGGGGCGAATGCGAAGACGCCTTTCCCGAGTTCGTCGATCGACTCGACCGCCAGGAGGACGTCGCGTCCGTCCCCAACCTCGCCTTCCTCCGCGACGGACGGGTGCAGATCAATCCGGTCGGCCCCCTGCCCGAGCTGACGCGACTGCCGTTGAAGGACTACGAGGCGATGGACTTCCAGCGGCTGATCGACGCCAAGAATGGATGGGTCGGGCTCATGGCCTCCCGCGGCTGCCCCTTCTCCTGCACGTACTGTTTCAACCACGTGATGGTCGAGGCGTACAAGCAGGACCTTCAGTGCAGCTTCAAGGGGCTCAACTACATCCGCCGGTTCGGCGTCGGGCAGATGATCGAAGAGATCGACTACCTGCTCAAGCACTACCGCAATATCCGGATGTTCATCTTCGACGACGACTTATTCACATTCGACCAGGACTACGTCAAGGAGTTCTGCCAAGCGTACCGCAAGGTCAGCAACATTCCTTTCGTGGTCAACGCCCACGTGGGTTTCTTCGACGACGAGTGCGCTTCGGCGCTGGCGCAGGCGGGATGTAAGATCGTCAAATTCGGGGTCGAATCGGGCAGCGAGAAGGTCCGGCGAACCATCCTGAATCGGCACATGAGCAATGACAGCATCGTCGAGGCGATGGCTGCGGTACAGCGGCATGGCATGCACAGTTCGGTCTTCATCATCATCGGCTTTCCGCACGAGGGCCGCGACGACGTCTTCGATACGGTCCGGCTGCTCGGCCGGGCCCGGCCGGGACGCTTCCGCTGGACCTTCTTCTTTCCTTTCCCAGGCACCAAGAGCCACCAGATCAGTCTCGAAGGAGGCTATATCAACGCCGAGAAGATGGAGCAGCTCAAGAATTTCACCGACGCCTCGTGCCTGGAGTTCGATCCCGAGCACGACCTTCTGCTCAAGAAGATCGGGCGGATCATGCCCTGGTTCGTCAACGCCTGGTCCGACCTGCCGGTCGCCGGCTTCTATCGTGAGAAGGTCGAAGAGCTGCTGGCGATGGACGCCGACCGATGGGACCGTATCGCAGCCGACCTGCTCGACAAGGACAAGGCATACTCGCAACAGCACTGCCAACAGGCCCTGTCCCACTACGCCATCAAATACAACCGCTTCATGGGCGTCATCAGCGACTATTTCCTCCAGGACCCGTGAGCGGAGAACGCTGGTTACTGCCGGCGTGATCGGCTATCCTATCCACGATGTCATCCCAAGCAACCGATCAACATGACGAACCAATCGCTCGCGAGCCCCTGGAGGCTTCGGGTGACCTTCTGGTCGCGCCACTATTCCGCGCCGCCCTGGCCGCGGTCGGTCTGACCTCGCTCGACGCGGTCTTCGCCTTCGACCAAGGCCGAGATCTGGCCAAGCCCAACATTGGAACGCATCGGAAACGGCTCCAGTTGGAGGTCACCCTCGAGGGCGCCCCCGAGCCTGTCAAACTCTACCTCAAGCGCTATGATCGCCCTCCGCGATGGCAGCAGCTCATACATTGGGTCCGACATCGCCGGCGTGTCAGTCTGGGTCGCGCCGAACACGATATCGCCTGCGACCTGGCGTCCCAAGGCATCGGCACGCCTCATACCGTGGCGTGCGGCCAGCAGTGGGGGTTTCTGTTCGAGAGGCGAAGCTTCCTTATGACGTGCCAGATCGCCCGGTCCGAATCGCTCGAACGCAGGCTGCCGCCCTGCTTCACGGAACCGGCAACGCCCCCCCGCCTCCGGCAGCGACGCGACTTCATTGGCACCCTCGCCGGCTTTGTACGGCGCTTCCACCAGACCGGCTACCGCCATCGCGATCTGTACTTCGCGCATATCTTCCATTCGACGAGCGGAGCGTTCTGCCTGATCGATCTGGCACGGGCCTTCCAGCCGATCCTGCGCCAGCGGTTTCGGGTCAAGGACCTG
>CAZTGH010000548.1:0-3224 GCA_964612985.1 uncultured Pirellulales bacterium | reverse complement strand
GGTTGCATTGGATGGTGGCCTGATGCACTGCCGTTGCACGAAGAGCCCCTCGATTTGAAGGCGGGTCGGAATCAGCCGTTCTGGAAGCGTTTCAAAGCGGCCGATTCGCGCGCATCGTCGTCGCAGAGATCGATCGCAATCTCGTCGGCGCCGTGCGGGCCAACGGCGGCACGTACCATGTCAACGTCGCCCGGGCAGATCGGATCGAAGCGCAAACCGTCGAGAACGTTGAACTGTTCGATCCGGAGGACGCGAAGGAGAGCGAGGCTCTTCGCGGCCCCCTGGCGCAGGCGACGGAGATCTGCACCTGTCTGCCTTCCGTGCACTTCTTCACGAGCGGCGGCAGCAACAGCGTCGCGGCGCTGATCGCGGACGGACTGGCTCACAGGACAGAAGAACCGACCGTCGCATACGCAGCGGAAAACAACAATCATGCCGCCGAAATCCTGCGCGATGCGGTCCGTGCAAGACTGAACGGCGGGATGCCGAGACATGTGCAGTTTCTCAACACGGTGATCGGCAAGATGAGTCGCGTGGTGACGGATCCAGGCGAGATCGCGTCGCTGAACCTGACCCGGATCGCGCCGGGAATCGATCGGGCATTTCTGGTCGAGGAATTCAACCACATTCTCGTCAGTCGAACCACCCTCGAGGGGTTTCGGCCGGGCATCGAAGTATTCATCGAGAAGGACGACTTGCTGCCTTTCGAAGAGGCCAAGCTCTATGGGCACAACGCCATCCATGCTTTGCTCGGGTTTCTCGGCGCGTTGAAGGGCTGCGAAGCGATGACCGAACTGGCGGACGATGCACCCATCATGCAGACCGCCCGCCAGGCCTTCCTCGCCGAATCGGGCGGCGCGCTGATCGCGAAGTACGCGACATTAGGCGAGGAGCTGTTCACCGAACCCGGCTACCAGCGGTACGCCGACGATCTGCTCCGGCGGATCACGAATCCGTTTCTGGGCGACACGACGCAGCGGGCGGCACGAGACATTCTGCGCAAGCTCGGGGCCACCGACCGAATCTTCGGGACCATGTCGCTGGCGCTGGCATACGGCATCCGACCGACCAACATGGCTTGCGGGGCTCTGGCGGGCATCGCGATGCTCCTGGATGGGGCAACAGAATACAACGTGCCCCGCGAATTCAGCGGAGTCGGCTGGCGCGATCTGGGTCGGGAGGACCTCGACCGCCTGCTGCGATGGGTCTGGAAGGACCAGGAGCCAGCATTCCGACGGGAGATAATCGACTGCACGTTTGAGGCCAGAGAGAGGCTCGCCGATCTGGTCCGGTCATGAGCAGAGAGACCCGACCCCATAGCGCCTACTTCTATGCGATCGTGGCGGTGCTGTTCTGGGCCACATCCGCATCGGCCTTCAAGCTGTCCCAGCGACATGTGGCAAATCTGCCGCTGCTTTTCCTCGCCTCGGCCACGTCGACGTTTGCGTTTGGCGTCTACCTGATCGCCACGAAAAGGCATCGCCTGCTGGGGACACTCACCCCCAAAGACTACCTGTGGTCGGCGGGTCTGGGCTCTCTGAATCCGTTCCTGTATTATCTGGTGCTGTTCAAGGCCTACTCCCTGCTGCTGGCCCAGGAAGCGCAGCCGATCAACTTCGTCTGGCCTCTGACGCTGGTGCTGCTCTCGATCCCCCTGCTCGGGCAGCGCATCCGCATCCCCAGCATCCTGGCGATCCTCGTCAGCTTCGCGGGCGTGGTCGTCATCGCCACGCGTGCCGAGAAGGCTTCGGACATCCTGGATTTTCGCTTCAGCAGCGGGTATGGCGTCGCCCTGGCGCTGGTCAGTACGGTGATCTGGGCTCTGTTCTGGATCTACAACGCCAAAGATCGCTGCGACGAGGCCTTGCGGCTCTTCCTGAACTTTGCCTTCGCCACCGGATACCTGCTCATCGCCCTGCTGCTGACGGGGGCCGTTGAGACACCTCCCTGGAAGGGCCTGGTCGGCGGCGTCTACATCGGCCTCTTCGAGATGGGCATCACCTTCCTCGTCTGGCTCAAGGCCCTCAAGCTGGCCAAGACCACCGCCCACGTCGTCAACCTGATCTATCTGGTCCCCTTCCTGTCGTTGCTGGTCATCGCGCTGGTGCTGGGCGAGGAGATCCTGCCCTCGACGCTCATCGGCCTGGTCCTCATCATCACCGGCATCGTCCTTCAGAAGCGCTGGGCCTGATCGGAGGAAACCACGAGGTCAATCGGTTTCGATACCGGCGGCGCGTTTGGCGGACAGGACGGTGTTGTACATGAGCATGGTGATGGTCATCGGGCCGACGCCGCCGGGGACGGGAGTGATCAGCGAGGCCTTTTCCTTGACCGCCTCGAAATCAACGTCGCCAACCAGCCGGTAGCCCCGTTTCTTCGTCGCATCGTCGACGCGGTTGACGCCGACATCGATCACGGCCGCTCCAACCTTGACCATGTCGGCAGTGACGGTGTTGGGCCTGCCCACAGCCGCCACCAGGATGTCCGCCTGGCGGGTATGTTGCGCGAGGTCTTTGGTCCGCGTGTGGCAGACCGTGACGGTGGCATTGCCCATGGGACTCTTTTGAATCAGCATGTTGGCCAGCGGTTTGCCGACGATGTTGCTGCGGCCGACGATCACCACGTGGGAGCCCTCGATCTGGACGCCGCTTCGAATCAGCAGGTGCAATACGCCGTGCGGCGTACACGAAAGAAACGCCTTCTCCCCCACCACCATCTTGCCCACGCTGACCGGGTGAAACCCATCCACGTCCTTGTCGGGATCGACGGCAAAAAGCACCTCGGATTCGTTCATGTGCCTGGGCAGAGGAAGTTGTACCAGGATGCCGTTGATCCTGGGGTCCTGGTTCATCTTTCCGATCAACGCCATCAGTTCCGCCTGCGAGGTCTCCGCCGTCAAGTGGTGGTGGTCGGAGTAGATGCCCAATTCTTCGCAGGTTCGCTCCTTGGCCGTGACGTAGGACACAGACGCGGGATCATCGCCCACGAGAACCACTCCCAGACCAGGCACGATGCCCTTGCCTCTGAGGCTCGCCACCTCGCCCTTGAGCTCGGCGCGCATGTCAGCGGCCACCTGCTTGCCATCGATGATCTTCGCGGTCATGGGCTCTCCTTACGTACGCGTTGCCTGGGCTGGATCAAATTGTTCCGGCTCAACCGGAGAAGGCGCTTTCCTTTTCTTCATCAGTCAAATCTTCACCAGCTTCGACCTTGGCCAATATCTT
>CAZTGH010000547.1:0-3239 GCA_964612985.1 uncultured Pirellulales bacterium | reverse complement strand
CCCGCCCCGTCTCTAAATCCGTCTGTTACCGGCACTTGCGACCGACACTTTTTTTTTCACCTTCCATGCCCCCGCCCCACCTCGCTGCCTGCCTTCGCGCCCGGCACCCTGGGCGAGGCATGCCTCGCCCCTACCCGCCCGTTCGTAGGGTGCTCGTAAGAGCATACCCACCCCGAAGAAGATAGTGCCCCACGACAAACCTCCGGTACAGTGCCAAGTGCCAACACACAGGCCTGTTGCCGGCGCTTGGCACTGGCACTGACTCGGCTTGTGGCGACTTGTCGCGGCGGCTTGACCGGCCTGGAATGGATATGCCCTTGCGGGCACACTGCGAGCGCAGGGGAGAATTGTGTTGCCAGGGCTTCGGAGGGGCCCTTACCATACGCGGACGATTGAGCCACGATGGATTCGATAAGGAGCCTCGATATGAAGCGATCTGCGCCGGTACTGTTCGTCCTCGGGTTGACGTTCGTCTGCGGATGCGCCACCCACACGCCTGCGAGCGTGACGGCGTCGGGTGCGGGCCAGCAGTGGCACACGCTGACGTTGACCTTCGAAGGACCCGAGACGAGCGAGACCGCCGAGACGAATCCCTTCCTGGACTATCGTCTGAACGTCACCTTCGCGCGAGGCGACAAGCGCTACGTGGTGCCAGGCTATTATGCCGCCGACGGCAACGCCTCCGAGACCAGCGCCGAGGCGGGCAACCGCTGGCGGGTCCACTTCGTCCCCGACGAGACGGGGCTCTGGACGTATACCGCCTCGTTTCGCAAGGGCAAAGACGTCGCGATCCTGACGGACCCGAACGTGGGGTCCCCTGCCGCCTTCGACGGCGCCACCGGCACCTTCGTCGTCGGCGCCAGCGACAAGCTGTCGCCCGATTTCCGCGCCAAGGGCCTGCTGCGCTACACGGGACGTCGCTATCTCCAGTTCGCCCAGACGGGCGAGTACTTCATCAAGGCGGGCGCCGACAGTCCGGAGAACTTCCTGGCCTATGCGGATTTCGACGGGACGTACGACACCGAAGAACTGACGCGTCCAGGCGAAGCGGCGGGTCCGAAGTTCATCCATCACTATGAGCCGCACCTTCAGGACTGGCGCCCGGGCGACCCCACCTGGAAAGACGGCAAGGGCAAGGCCATCATCGGCGCCCTGAATTATCTCGCCTCCAAGGGCATGAACAGCGTCTACTTCCTCACCTACAACGTCGACGGAGGCGACGGCAAGGACGTCTGGATGTGGACCGACCCGGCGGAGAAGTACCGCTTCGATTGCAGCAAGCTGGACCAGTGGGACATCGTCTTCTCGCACATGGGCCGCCTGGGCCTGATGCTCCACGTCGTGACCCAGGAGACGGAGAACGACCAGGCGCTCGACGGAGGCGAGCTCGGACGGCAGCGCAAACTCTACTATCGCGAGCTGATCGCCCGCTTCGCCCATCACCTGGCGCTCGTCTGGAACCTGGGCGAAGAGAACACCAACACCGACGCCCAGCGCAAGGCCTTCTCCAAGTACATCCGCGACATCGACCCCTACGATCATCCGATCGTCTGCCACACCTATCCCGGCGCGTACGACGAGGTCTATACGCCTCTGCTGGGCTTTCCGGATTTCGAGGGTCCCTCGCTTCAGACCACCGACACGCACGCCCAGACGCTCAAATGGATCGAGGCTTCGGAGCAGGCGGGACGACCGTGGTTCGTCTGTCTCGATGAGGTCGGCCCCGCCCATACCGGCGTCAAGCCCGACAACGACGACTACATGCACGACGACGTCCGCAAGAAACACCTCTGGGCCAATCTCATGGCCGGCGGCGCCGGCGTCGAATGGTACTTCGGCTATCGGTTCGCCCACAACGATCTGAACTGCGAGAGCTGGCGGAGCCGGGATCGGATGTGGGACCAGACGCGCTACGCGGTCGAGTTCATTCGGGACCTGCCGTTTGCGAGGATGAGCGCTCACGACGAACTGACGGCCGCCGAGGACGACTACTGCTTTGCCGAACCCGGCACGGTGTACGCGATCTACCTGCCCTCGGGCGGATCGCCCGACCTGGACCTGGGCCAGGCGACGGGAGCGTTCCGCATCCGCTGGTACAATCCCCGCGAAGGCGGACCGCTCCAGATCGGCACGCTGGCGGTCACTTCCGGGCCCGGCGTGGTGAACCTGGGCCAGCCCGCGGTCGATACGGACAAGGACTGGGCCGTGCTGGTGGTGCGATCGTCCCGGCAGCGCGCCGGCTACTGAAGCCCCCTTCCCGCCGCCGACCGATCGGCGGCGGCCCCCCTGCACGATGCGCTCTGCGCCCGACGGTATTGCATGCGCCTCGCCCGTATGGTATAAAGGATGATGGTACGGATGTGTGGGTTCTTCTGGCTGCCGGCGCAACGGGGGCGAGCCGCCGGGCTGCCAGTCAAACCAGGAGATCCTGATGCAATCTGCTTACTCGTACAGATGGCAACAGGGGGGATGCGCGGATTCTATGCCCATTTTCCATTTCTCTGACATGCACGTGGAGTCCATTCTCGGCCATGGCGGAAAGGAGGTGTCCCGGCACAGATCTCACCCTTGCGGAGGGTAGAGGCACATCAGTCTGACGCGAGTGCAGCGTGTGCAACGGAATCGATCGTTTGAAGGAGGACAAGGTATGTGTGGAAGAACCCTCGGTTTACTCGTCCTGATTCTGGCCCTGGTCGGATCGGCTGCGGCCCAGGAATGGGACCTCGAAATTCCCTCGGTGAACACCCCGCCCGTCATCGACGGCGAACTCGACCCGATCTGGTCGATCGCCTCGGTGCAGACCATCGGCACGACCATCGACGGGACGATCACGGACGCCGAGGACTGCTCGGGCCGTTGGCGCGCCATGTGGGACGCGGAGTATCTGTACGTCATCGTGGACGTCAACGACGACTTGCTGGTCAATGACTCCGGCAGCGCCTATCTGGACGACAGCGTGGAAGTGTACTTCGACGGAGGCAACTCCAAAGGTCCGGGATCGCCATTGGCCGACGATGATCGTCAATACACGTTCGGTTGGAGCGCCGACGACGTCCAGGGAACGAACACCAACACCGCGGGCGTGGAGCACGCCCAGGTTGACACCGACACCGGTTGGCGCATCGAAATCAGATTTCCGTGGCTGTCGCTCCAGGACACGGCGCCGGCTCTGGGCGACCTGATCGGCATCGATGTCTTCATCAACGACGACGACAACGGCGGCGATACGCGCGAGGGCC
>CAZTGH010000546.1:0-3244 GCA_964612985.1 uncultured Pirellulales bacterium | reverse complement strand
GTCGCGATCAACAGCGATCCCAACGCACCGATCTTCAAGCAGTGCGATTACTATATCGTGGGAACCGCCGAGGACGTGGTCCCGGGACTGGTGCACGCTCTCGAGAATGTGTAAAACGCCGTAGGTTCGATTGGTCGTGTCCGACCTGTTTCCTACTGATTGAGGAATGGAAAGTGCCGAACAATAGCGAATACAACAAGGTTTCGGTTTTGGTCGTGGGCGCTGGTCCCGCCGGTCTGTCCGCAGCGATCCAACTGAAGGTCCTCCGGCCCGATCTCGACGTTTGTGTCGTGGAAAAGGCCCTCGATTTGGGAAATCACAATCTCTCCGGCGCGGTGCTCGAGAAAGAGCCGCTGCACTCCCTGCTCGATGCCGCCAAGCCCGACTGGCGAGAGACCGATGAAGCCAAGGACGTCCTGGCCAACGTCATCGACAAGGACGATATCCTGTTCCTGCTCGGGCAGAACATGTCCTTCAACATCTTCTGGGCGATCAAGATGGCCAAGAGCCTGGGCATCGGATGGGGCCAGATGATTCACCACGGAGACTATTCTCTCTCGATCAGCAAACTCACCAGGTGGCTGGGCAACATCGCACGTGAGAAGGGCGTCGAGGTGCTGACCGGGTTCGCCGCCGATCACGTGGTGCTCGACGGCGCCGGCCTGGCCGCGGGGGTCAAGCTGGTGGATCAGGGCATCGACAAGGAAGGACACAAGCAGCCCAATTATGTCGAGGGCGAGACGATCGAAACGAAGTTCGTCGTGTTGGCTGAAGGTTGTGATGGGCTGCTCACCGAACGTTTTGTTGAAGCCGCCGGGCTGGAGCGCGAATCGCATCAGCTCTACTCGATCGGCGTCAAGGAACTGATCAAGGTCACGCCCGAGCAATACGCGAAGTTCTCACGCGGCCGGGTGGTGCACGCGATGGGGTATCCGATTTGGACCCCTGTCATCGGCCCAGGCATGTTTGGCGGCGGTATCGTCTACGCGGGTGCCGAAGACCACATTGCTGTCGGCATGATTGTCGGTCTCGACTGGAAGTATCACGATTTTAATGCTCAGGATGCGCTGGTTCGCCTCAAGGGGCACGAGTACGTCAAACCGTTCATTGAGGACGGCACCGTGGTCGAGGCCGGTGCGAAGATGATCCCCGAAGGCGGGTGGTACGCCATCCCGCGCGACCCGCACACCGCCAGTATCGGCAAGAACAACGTCATGATCCTGGGCGATGCCGCGGGCTTCGTGAACATGCTCAAGATCAAGGGCCTGCACAACGCCATCGATTCAGGTATCCAGGCGGCTCGGGCGATTGTCACCAGCATGGACAAGCCCGAGGAGACGGCGCGACGCTACACCGACAACGTCGAAAGCTCCAACATCGCCAGGGAAATGCAGAGTGCGAAGAATTCGCGGCACGCGATCGCGAAGTTCGGTCCGCTCCAGGGCATGCCGCTGTCGGTGCTGGGCGGTTGGTTGCCGAAGTTCAAGGTGGAGAAGGACTACGAGATGATGTCGACGGCGTCGTATCGTCTCAGGCCGAACCAGAGCTTCGACAAGGACACGTTCACCGCAGTAGCGGCCACCGAGCATCGCGAGGAGCAGCCGTCCCACCTGACGATCCTCGACCGGACGATCTGCGATACGAAGTGCCGCCCGGTGCTCAAGGCCCCATGCATCACGTTCTGTCCGGCCGGCGTCTACGAGACGGTCCACGACGAGGTCAAGCCGGCCAACCCCTCGAACTGCCTGCACTGCAAGACCTGCCAGCGCAAGTGCCCGTTCGACAATATCCGCTGGGTCGCCCCCGAAGGCGGCGGCGGACCCCGCTACAAACGAATGTAGCAGCCCGCGTGGCGGGCAATATGACAGATATCATCCGGGCGAGGTCTCCCAGAGGTCTCGCCCGGTTTTCCTTCGGTTCTGGCGAAAGCCGGCGATCGTTCCCGGTCGAGAGCGACTCCCTTGAATCCCTGCCGTTCTGGTCATACAATCGTATTTGCAGGCCAAACTGGAAGGAATTCCCATCATCCTGAAAGGAAGAGAGGTTTCCATGGGATCGGACCGAAGGCAGTTCATTGCCGGTGCTCTTGCAGGTGGCGTAGCGGCGGCTGCATCACCACTGTTGTCTCGGGGGGTACAAGCTCAGAAGCAGGGGGCGCAGGGTGCTTTGAATCCGAGATATCCAGTGCTCGACAAGATCCTCGAGCAACCGGTGCTCAAGAGGGATCTGTTCCCCGACCCGGTGGTCATCGAGACGCTGGAACTGCTTCGATATCGGGGCAACTTCCTGTGCCGGGTTCGCTCGAAAGACGGAGCGGAGGGTATTTCCGTGGGGCACAGCGATATGCGCACGCTGTTTCCGATCTTCCTGCATCGGGTGCAGCCATTCTTTGTCGGTAAAGACGCACGAGATCTGGACCTGCTGCTGGACAAGGTGTACATCTACAGTCTCAATTTCAGGCTGAGTGGCCTGGCGCTCGGGATTCCGCTGGCCACTGTTGAATTCGCCATTCTCGACATGCTCGGACGCATCGCCGGAAAATCCATGGGCGAACTGATCGGAGAGATTCATCACACGCACGTGCCCGTGTACCAGGCGACCGAGTATCGTGAGAAGCCTGTGGAGGAATCGCTCGAACTGATCAAGCGGGACGTGGCGCGAGACAACGCGCATGCGGTGAAGATCAAGGTGGGTGGTCTGATGTTCATGACCAAGGACCATACCGCCGTCGCGCCTCCAGGCCGGACAGAGCGCATGATCCCGCTGATCCGCGAGACCTTTGGCGACGACATGGCACTCTATGCCGATGCGAATGGCTTCTATTCCGTAGAAGAGGCCATCCGCGTGGGACGCCTGCTGGAAGAATATCGTTACGGGTTCTTCGAAGAGCCTGTGATGTGTGACTGGTACGAAGAGACCAAACAGGTCGCCGATGCCCTGACCATCCCCGTCGCGGGAGGCGAACAGGAGTACAGCCTGCACGGATTCCGCTGGCTGATCGCCAATGACGGTCTGGAAATCGTTCAGCCCGACAACTACTATTTCGGGGGGATGATCCGTTCCATGAAGGTCGCTCGTATGGCCCAAGCGTTCGGCAAGAGCTGCACGCCACACATGTCCGGCGGGGGACTCGGATTTCTCTACATGATGCACTTCGTCTCAGCCCTGCCCAACGCCTGCCCCCATCACGAATTCAAGGGCTTCGGTACGAACGTGCAGTTCGAATGCCCGACCAGCCCTCTGG
>CAZTGH010000545.1:0-3245 GCA_964612985.1 uncultured Pirellulales bacterium | reverse complement strand
TGGCGTCCGTGGTGCCTTCAACCTGCCCGGTCTCCTCCTGGTGCACACGATGGGCCAGCCGCACCTGCGGGTGAACCTGCGCCAGCCATCCCCGCACCTGGTACCCCGCCCACGCGCCGCCCCCAATCAACACCGGCAGCAGAACCAGAAAGAAGGCCAGCCTCAGCTTGGCGATCTTGTACTCCTTCTGAGGCCACTGCTCCGTCGGCTCGCGAATCGCACCGAACGGACAAGCGTCTTCGCACAGGCGACACTGGATACATTCATTGGGCGAGATCTTGACCCGCCACTTCGACAGACGGGAGAATTGCCTCAGAATCACCCCATACGGACACAGGAACCGACAATAAGGCCGGCCCACGAACATTCCGATCAGCAGCAGAGCCGCCCCGAAAACGAGGATGTTCCAGTTGCCCCCCAGACGGAAAAAACCGATGAACGGGTCGTAGGCGCAGATGATGAACATCGCCCCCATCGCCGCGAACAGCACCGCCGCTCCCAGATAGAGGTAGGCCAACAGGCGAAGCCCGCTCTCGAGCCACCGAGGGACACGGATTGGATGAATCAGAACCGCGTCCTGGATCGCGCCCAGCGGACAGACCGCCCCGCAGAACACCCGCCCGAAGAACAGCGTCGCCACCAGCGGCAACGCAAAGAACAGCAGCACCGCCGCCGGAATCGCGTAGCTCGGGTCGAAACCCGTCAGCGTCACGTTCTGCACCGCCCCGATCGGGCAGACGCACCCCTTCCGGATGAATCCGAAATACAGCAGGGCCAGCAGCATCAGCCCGAAGATCAGCTTGCGACTGCGCCGCCGCAGGATCAGATAGGCCGCCAGGAGCAGCCCGCCCACCAGGACCGCGACGTCGATGTACTCCCAAAAGCCCTGCGGAGGATTCGGCACCTCGGTCGTGGGGCGAACATAATCCGTTTCGAATTCCGGCGGAGGAAACCGCTCCAGACCCCAAGTCACCGGGCCCAGCGCAAAGATCGCCGCCAGCGCGACAAGGATATGATTCGGACGGTTCATCAAGCGTGATCCACACTCTTCAACAGGTAGGGATGGTCGGCCGGGACGCGTCGGAACGCCTGCGACGGACAGGCCGCCGCGATCGCACACTGATTGCAGTTCACACACAGATCGTGACGCACCTGGAGGAACAGCGAGCCGTTGCCGAACGCGTTGCATCCCTTGACGCACTTGCCGCACCCGTTGCACAGAGGCTCGTCGATGGTGTATTCGTAATAGGGATCTTCCACGTACTTGCGAAGGATCGCACCGGTCGGGCACATCTGGTTCTCGGCGCCCTCGTTGATCTGGTAAGGCTCGGGATCGAAGAACCCGAAACAGATCTTGCAGTAACCGCAGATCCCGTGCACGTGGGTGCACTTGACCGCGGACTCCTCGAGCACGCAATGGGTCGCGCACTGGCCGCAGGCGATGCACTTGTACGGATCGATCTGCCAGACCCAGTCCTGCTTCTGGCTCTTGTGGGCCGCGTATCCCGCCACTCCGCCGATCCCCGCCAGGCACGCGCCCCAGAGACCGTCCCGCAAAAACCGGCGCCGCGTGACATCGTCATTTCGTGGGGCCATATTCACCTCGCTCCAGGGAATGCTTCGTATCGACCGCCGCGGGCAATTCACACGCAGCGTACACCGCGCACCCGGCACACAATCCGTCGTTGATGCACTTGCCCTCGCGGACGAGACGCCGTCTCTTGGCGACAGCCAGCCCCCCCGCCCCGACCACGCATCCCAACGCGCCGTATCGGAGCACGCCCGCGAAGAATTCTCTTCGATTCGTTCTTGGCGGCATTGAATTCACTTGGGTCAACCTTTCTCTTTTCGCACGAACACGCGCACGGTGTTCTCGATTGTATCCAGCACGATGACGCGACCATTTGCATCGACCGCGACGTCGAACCCGCTGGCCTCGGCATCGGAAGCACTTTCGAATACACGCGCCGCCCCGCCCTCGACCAGTTGATCGGGCCCCGCCACCACGCCGACGAACGTCCCGTCCGGATCGTAGATCTTCACGCGAATCAGCCCCTTTTCAGCGGTCACGTAGCTGCCGTCGGGCAGCATCGCGATATTCACGGGATTGCAGCAGCCGCAGAAGCCCTGGATCCGAATGCTGTTCTCACCCCAGTAGAACTCCAGGTCCCCGTCGGACGTGTACGCCTCGACACGCGTACGCCCGGGACTCACCACACGAAGCAAGCCATCCGGCGCCATCGCCAGATCAAAATATGGGCTCGGCACCAGAAACCCGGGAACGTTCCTCTCCGGGTCCTTCTCGCCGATCCGACCGACCATCTTCCCTGCCTTGTCGTAACGCAAGACTACCGCGCTTCCCGCATCGGCCACGAAGACATCGTCCCTGGCCACCACAATACTCGACAGAAACGATCGATCGCTCAGCGGTTCCCAGGAGGCAATGCGCTCGCCCGCCTCATCGAAAACCTCCACCTGGTTTCGCAACCCAACATAAACCTGTCCCTCTGCCGAAACCGCGACACAGTGCGGTTCGCTCGAAAGCCGGATCACACGCTCCAAAGTGCCTTTGTCACTGAGCACGTGGACCGCCTCATCGCCAGCGACATACCACCGGCCCGGCGAATCCAGCGCCAACGCGCGGGACCGCTCAAACCCGGTCGCAACGGGCGGCCCCGCCTCCTCGTAGAGAATCAGGTTCGGATCGAACCGCGCCAGCTTCGCCGCATCCAGCTCATAGGCAGCGCTGAGTCCGCTGCCTCGGCGGCCGGTGCTGTCCACCAGCAACACAGCGCCGATCGCCACCAGCAGCGCCGTGCCGATCAGCACGCCGATCAGAGTGTTCGAACTCACCTTGCCTTGCCGCTGGTTCATCGTCGTTCCTGTGCTACCGTATTCTCGTCGTTTGAAGCGTTACGAGTCTAGCAAAGACAGATGCGCCGTTCAACGCCACTGGTCTATGGCGCAGTGATGTCCAGGCAGATCATCTTCGTCAGGTCGCGCAGCAGAAGCCGATTGCCCGCCACCGCCATCGGCCCCCACGCATCGATCCCTTCGAGCACGTCCGCCTGGGCAAGTTGTACGTAGCCGGTCGGCGTCGCCTCGGCGAGCGTCAACAGCCCGTGGTCGTCCATCACGTAGAGAAGATCGTTGATGATCGTATAAGGTCCCAGCCCGAACTTGTGTGTGCTGCCGCTGGTCCAGACCACCTTGCCCTCGAGGTCCAGACACACGAGCTGCTCGTC
>CAZTGH010000544.1:0-3245 GCA_964612985.1 uncultured Pirellulales bacterium | reverse complement strand
GTCAGCGAAGACAAACCCACCGGTCCCGGCGGCTCCCACTCCGTCGACGAACTCTGCCACCTCGCCCACCAGATCTTCGACCAGGCCGTCGGCAAATATGGCTTCAAACCCGAGCAGATCTTCTTCGACTCCACCGTCTTCCCCCTGGCCATCGACATGCCCATGGAACCTGGCGTCCCAGGCTACACCTACCGCACCTTCGAAACCATCCGCAAGATCAAGAGCGACCCCAAGTTCAAGGGCGTCCATTTCTCACTCGGCGTCAGCAACTCCGTTCGCGACCTGCCCGGCCGCCGCATCGGCGTCTGCCGCGCCTACGTCGCCAAGGCCATCGAGTACGGCCTCGACGCCGGGATCGTCAACACCGCCCACCAGTATGGCACCGTCGATCCCGACCCCGCCCTCCTCGAACTCGTCGATGCCTTCGCCCAACTCGATGGGTCCCTCGAAAAAACCTCCCACGCCATGCAGCTCATGGGACAGTTCTGCCAACAAAACCGAAAACCCACTTGACGACTCGACTGCACAAGCTGGATCGCATCTCTACGCATGGGCGGAACATGAAGGATCGCAAGAGAATCGTGATCATCGCCGGGCCGAATGGGGCGGGAAAAACGACCTTCGCTCGTGAGTTCCTGCCACAGGAGGCAGGCTGTCCGGATTTCATCAATGTGGACCTGATCGCTGCCGGACTGTCCCCGTTCAATCCGGATCGCGCTGCGCTGCGCGCGGGTCGTCTCATGCTTCAGGAAATCGCTCGGCGCGTACGCAACAGGGAGAGCTTTGCCTTCGAGACGACGCTGGCAGGCAGGAACTATGCCAGGCTCATCCCGCGTTGGCGCTCCGCAGGATACCACGTCAAGCTGATCTTTCTTCGTCTACCCACGCCTGATCTGGCCGTCAGCAGAGTCGCAGCGCGTGTGGCACAAGGCGGACACCATGTGCCCGAGGAGGTGGTTCGCCGTAGGTTCCATGCGGGCCTGAAGAATTTCGAGCAACTCTACCAGGCACTGGTGGACACTTGGATTCTCTACGATAATTCTGGGCGGACCCCCACGCCCGTCGCAAACGGAGGCCACCAATGAAGAAGAAACTGCCACACGCAACGGACCCGGATATCGCAGGCTCCTACGCGGCGCTCCAGCGAGCGGCCAAGCGGGCCCTGCAGATCGGCCTCGAGACAGGGACCCCAGTCTACGTGATCGAAGATGGCCGAATCATCGATCTCACCCAGCAACACCGCCGCAAACCCAAGTCGGGATGACCCGTCTCTCTCAGCCCCCACGTAATCCACGAGCCAGCTCTGCCGGCAACGCCAAGCGCACCACCCGCATCCAACCGTAGCGGGGAGGAACGCCTCGCCCCCTGTTTGTAGTGACGCCGTAAGGCGTTACCCTCCCCGAAGGCGGTTGTCCTCACGGGTACATGACAAACCGCCGATTCCAACGTGGCGTCGGACGCCCGTTGATCGGCCGCCCGCCTCGCTGTACAATCCACCCGTAGACTCTTGGCGACATCCTTTGCGGAACTCACTGGGAGATTGACCATGGAACCACGCCCTGGCCTTCGATTTTGCCTGATCCTCTTCTGCCTCTGCTCTGCCGCCCGCTCCGACGACCGCATGATCATGGAGGCCACGGTCGCCGGCCAGACGGTTCGCCTGGGCCTCGATACCGGCAGCGAAAGGCTGTGCCTCTTCGATACCGCCGCCCGGCGCCTCGGATTGCAGGTCGAGCGGCCTCCAGCAAGTGCGCAGCCCGGTCCCGGGAAGGTCTTGTTTGGCCGCACCGAACCGTGCGAATTCGAGATCGGGCCCAACAAGCTGTTCGGTCCGCTGCCCGTCGTAACCTTTCCTGGCTATCTCCAGCCCGATGTCGATGGGGTCATAGGATGGGACATCATCGGCCAGTTCGTCACCGTCATCGACTCGGTCCACAAGAAGGTGTCCATGCAGAAGATGCCCTTCTCCCCAGACGCACTGCCCGAGCCCTCCGCCTGGTCCTGCTGGAAGATTCGCCCCGGTGCCCGCCGCCTCATCGTCGAGATCCCTGGCGGTGAACCGACTCCCGAAACGGTGATGATCGACACCGGCTCGCCCGCCGGCGTCCTGCTTGCACCGCACCGATGGCAGCAATGGGTCCGGAACGACCCCCACCCCCCGGCGACCCTCGATGCCTCTTTCCAGCCCGCCGTCGGCATCGTCGCCACCGAAGAACGATGGGCACAGAAATTCACCTTGGCTGACATGGTCCTCCACGAAGTCCCCGTCGGCCAGTACGCCGCCATGGTCCAGCACGCCCCCGAGGACCGCCACGCCGCCACATTGGGCCTCTGTGCCGTCCGCCGCCTGTCCTGGGTGATCGACGTACCCAACGGCAAACTCTACTTTCGAGCCCATGGCGCCCCGCGGGGCGCCAACGCCTACGAGTACAACCGTCTCGGTGCCGTCTTCATCCCCCTCGCCGGACAGGGCGATGCCCTGGTCGCGCATGTCATCCCCGACAGCCCCGCACATCGCGCCGGTATTCGCAATGGCGATGCGCTGTTGCGGATCGGCGACCTCGACGCCACCCGCTGGCGCACCGACCCGAACGTTCTGCCGCTGGCCCGCTTCTGGTCCCAGCCCGCCCGAACCACGCTCCACCTCGTCCTCCAGCGCGACCGGGAAAGCTTCAATGCCGAACCCACGCTGGACAATATCTTCCCGCCCTCGTTCGAATGACCCCGAGAAGCACCCGGTGTTTCCACGCCGCATCTCGTCCCGCTCCATGCCGCCTCAGGCGCACCCTGGCGAGCCTTTTGCTATCTCCAGAGCGCCTTTTGTCCCTCTCCGACGCCCCCGATTCGGTCGTATACTGCATAGGTCGTCAACCATGACCGTACCTGGGGGGCGCTTGCGGTGGGCCGAGGATACACCTGCGGACGAGCCGAGGCGTCCTTTTTTCATGCGCCCCACCCGCCCCCACACGATACCCTTTCGGTCCCCTTTGTCATCCTGAACGGAGCGCAGCGCAGTGAAGAGCCTGCCCTGAGCTTGTCGAAGGGACCTCTGCTACGACCGAGATGGCCCCTTTTGCGCCGCCGGGTGGCAGCGGCAAGGAAAGCTTGCCGATGGTTCTCAACGCATGCCACCATGCTGCCGCACTCGCCAGAAGCCCTCGCCTCGCTCCAACGCCCCACCCGCCGCCTCGACCAGCGCTAAAATAAAGGGTGAAACGCTTAGTGATGTAAAATCGTATTTTCGT
>CAZTGH010000543.1:0-3268 GCA_964612985.1 uncultured Pirellulales bacterium | reverse complement strand
GAGTACCAGCCGTATCTGAATGAATATAGCTGGGAGTACGAGCCGTACGAAGATTTCTACACCGAAGACTGGTACGACACGGACGACGAGTTCAGCGAGTGGTACGACAACAACAATTACTGAGAGCGGCAGGTCGAGCGCACCGGACCGTTGCCGACGGATGGCGGTCCGGGGCTGACGCATCCTGGCCTCAAACCGAAGGAGAAAGACCATGACAAGCAAACGATCGAGAAGCATCGTGTCGTTAACGATTGCATTAGCCTTTACCGCTGCGGCCGTTGCACAGCAGCAGCGCGGCCCATCGCCCGGCCAGCAACCGCAATCGCAGCAGCAGCAGCGGCAGTCGCAGCAGCAGAGTGCAGACCGTGCCCGGATTGTGGCGGACCCGCAGGGCTGGGTGATGGTCGGTTACGACACCGATGGCGACCAGAATATCGACGCCTATGAGTACATTCACATCTACGACCTGAGGCGGGCCGAGCAGCGGAGTCGGCAGCGCGCCGGCGGCGAATCGCGAACGCAGCTTCGTCAGACGCGACCCGGTCGCCAGCAGGATTCGCAGAGGATGCAGGGTCGCCGGCGGCAGGACTCGCAGAGGATGCAAGGGCGCGGCCGGCAGGGTCCGATGATGCAGGGACGCGGTCAACAGCAATGGTTCCAGACCGGCCAGCAGCAGCGCAGGGGCTCGGCCGCGACGCAGCGGCGCCAGGTCAGCGGCACCATCCAGGACACTAAACAGGTTCAGCTTGCCCAGCAGCGGCAGAAGCACACCTTCGCCAAGGTTCGCACCCAGCAGGGGCGGACGGTGGTGGTCGATCTGGGACCGAGCAACCGCGTCAACCAGCTCGATCTTTCACGCGGTGACCGCATTCAGGCCCAGGGCCAGGTCTCGATGGTCAACCAGAGACCGGTGCTGATGAGCGAGCAGGTTCGGGCCAACAACCAGACGATTCGGTTGGAGACGCCGAAGGGTTCCCAGACGAAGCGGCTGGAAGGTACGATCACCAAGACCGCCACCCGGCGTCTGCGCGGCCAGAACCAGCCTGCCCACGTGATCGCCTTGGTCGAACTGGAAACCGGTCAGAAGGTGCCCGTGGATCTGGGACGCAAAAGCGACCTTCAGGACGTCTCGATTTCGGAAGGCAAGGACATCACACTGCTGGCCCGTTCGGCCAAGATCGGTAATCGGACGATCCTGGTCGCTGAGAGCATGGGGATCGACGGCCATCAGGTCGACGTGCAATGGCTTCGCGACCTGCAACGACAACGCCAGCGCCAGGGCAACCGACAGCAGGGCCGATGATGGAGCGAATCTGGAATGATCCGTGCACGCTAGGACGGGCAAAGAGACGCGTCAGTCCGCAATCTTTGGCCCAGACGACGCCTGGAATGAGAAGAGGACAGGAAGGCACTACGAGGAAAGGCATCCACGATGAAGATGAAATGGATCTATTTGATGGCTGGCTTTTTCTGTGCATCGCTGTTTGCCGTGGCCATGCCGGTGGCCTCTGCACAGGACACGGATTACGAGTATCAGCCCGGCGAGGGGTACCACGAGGAAGAGTGGTACGACCCCTCGGATTGGTTCAATGACGATGATGAGATCGAGTACGAGGATTCGTACGGGATCTATGATTACGATAACGACGATGATTATTACGCGTACGATGACTACTACGGCTACTACGACGAGGACTACCCCGTCTATGGGTATGCCGACCCGTACGAGGACTATGGCTACGACGACGATTCCGACTACGGAACCGAGGACTACTACACCGATGACTGGTGGGAGTGGGACGACGAGTTCAGCACGTGGTACGACGCCGACTGATCGCGTTGGTTACAGTTGAAGTGGCCTGACGATGTGACTTCACCTATCCAAGGAGAACAATAATGAAACGCAAGGGATTGCATTGTACCATGCTGCTGCTGGTAGTCGTCGTATTCACCGTGGCCGCAGCGGCCCAACAGCAGCGCAGCTCCTCTCGCAGTCAGCAGCCACAGGGTCAGCAGAGGATGCAGCAAGGACAGCAAAGGACCGAACAAGGGCAACGTTCGAGGAGTGCCCGGATCGTGGCGGATCCGCAGGGCTGGGTCATGGTCGGCTATGACACCGACCGGGATCAGTGGGTGGACCTCTACGAGTACATCCACATCTACGATCTGCGGCGGGCCCGTCAGAGCAGCCGGCAGCGTTCCGGCGGCCAGGCCCGCACACAGCTTCGGCAGACGCACAGCGGTCGACAGCAGGCTGCCCAGAGCATGCAGGGCGCTCAGCAGCGGACGGCGCAAGTGACCGGCACGATTCAAGACACCATGCAGGTCAATCTCGCGAATCAGCAGCAAGAGCACACGTTCGCCAAGGTTCGCACGCAGAACGGCAAGACCGCCGTGGTGCACTTGGGGCCGGCCGACCGGGTCGATCGGCTCGACCTGTCGCAAGGGGATCGCGTCCAGGCGCAGGGCGAGGTTTGCGTGGTGAATCAGCGACCGGTCCTGATGAGCAACCGCGTCCAGGCCAACGGCCTGACGATCCGGGTGCAGCAGCCGCAGGGATCGAAGATGCGCCGGCTCAAGGGCACCATCCGCAAGACCGCCACCAAGCCGCTGCGCGGCCCGAACCGGCCCGACCATTTGATCGCCCTGGTCCAACTGGAAACGGGTGAAAGCGTTCCGGTGGACCTCGGACCCGAGCAGGACCTCCAGAACGTCTCGATCTCCGAAGGCCAGCGGGTCACGCTGCTCGCCCGGCCCACGCGGATCGGCAACAGGCGCATTCTGGCCGCCCAGAGTCTTGCCGTCGACGGTCAGAAGGTGGACATCAAGTGGCTCCAAAATCTCCGCCAGCAGCAGGGCGGTCGCCAGCAACAGCGCAGTTGGCAACAGCAGAATCCGCGCCAGCCACAGCAGAGTTGGTAGGGAAAATGTCACCGAAGGCGAGCCGGGAGGAGGTCAGCGGACTTCGGACCCGGTCCGGCCTTTCTCACGGGGGCGAGGGCGAAGCAGTGCGGTACTTCGCCCTCGTGCTTCCTTTTCCGTTGCGTTTGACCAGTCTTGCTCCTGGTCGAACTTCCTCGTTTACCGATGCCCTTGGACGATCTTGTAGAATACGCAAAGAACGCCGAACCTGGCCCCCAGCCTCTCGCTCTCCAGATCCGAGGATCCGATCGAGTACGGATTCTACTTCGAGGAAGTGGCCTTTGGCGCGGACGATTCCACTTTTGTCGATGACGAGGCAGAGTTTTGGCTCACACGTCTCGACAGT
>CAZTGH010000542.1:0-3337 GCA_964612985.1 uncultured Pirellulales bacterium | reverse complement strand
AGGTCCCGGTCATGTGGTGCTCAGCGATGAACTCAGGGCTGATGACCCAGCCAATGGCGATGTCATCCCCTTTCTGCAATCCGCCGGCATCGTCGACCTCGACGTATGTCGCCCGGTTGGGGGCATCTGCGCCCAAGGCAACCTCCCGGCCCTCGCGCAGACTGCCCCGAAGTTGCAGGTGGTCGCTCCAGCCCCGCGGGGGGACCGACGTGAAGAAGATGCGTGTGGCCTCTGGCCCGGCGCCGCGGATCACTGTGTTCGAGGCAGTGACACGCAGTGGCTCCTCGCAGCGGAACAGGCCCTTCGGCAGCAGCACGACACCCCCACCACGCTTGGCAACGGCGTCAATAGCCGCCTGGATCGCCTGCTGTGAGTCTTCCTGCCCCGTCGCATCGGCACCGAAGTCCTCTACAGTCTGGACCACTGGCCCTTGTACGTCCGGCAATGGCACTTCACCACTACGGTAGCCAGCATACGAGAAATCGTGGAGGAATCGCCCTTCCCGATCCGTGAATGCCGCAGTCCAGTCCTCAGGGTACCACGCGCTCCGCCATGTGCCCGAAGCTGGAGCCCCGAGATAGCCGAGCGCCGCCACTGTCACCAGCATTCTCACCAGTACTGTAGGATTCGGGCCAGCCATTGGAATACACGTCAAGGATGGTCCGGTTGCTACTGTGCGATATGCACTGGTGAAAGGGTGATGTCCGATGGATGGTTCCATAGGCTTCTTTCGGCCTCCAAGATGGTTGTGTTCACTCGTTTCTGAACCGTTGAGCGCCTCCGCACCTGTCATGCATCACCGACTTGGTGCCCCCTGATTCTCAAGGTGGATGCGGTACAACTCGAAGAACGTCGGCGCATTGAGCAGTTCGATCTTGGGATTCATCTGCTTGATCATCTCATAGGTCTTCACATACCACGTCGGTGTCTTGAGGATATTGCGGAACCAATGGAATGGCAGATATCCTTCGGCACGACGTTGGGCCACGCGCTTGACGACATGGCGGGCAGCCTCGGCAGGGTCACCCTCGTTCACGTCGTGATCGAATCTCAGAACGGGCATCTGCCTGTGCAATAACGAAGCCGGCCCGCCGGACGGCACAATCCCGTTGTCGCTGAACGAGGCATAACAATCCAGCCCGGCTTCGTTCAATACCGGCCCGTGCGCATAGATGATGAAACCCGTAATGTTCAGTCCCCAACGCTCGTAAAACGGTTTGCAGTGTCGAGCCCAGGCATCCAGCCCACTGGGCAGATGCGAAATCCCCCGCGGCTCCTGCAACATCCCTGGTTCGCAGTAGCCGGCGCCGTTGTCGGCGGCAGCGAAATAGTCATTCGGCGTTGCGGTTCGCCGCATGTAATCCATGGCCATCGGCGCCCGCCGATCCAGCACGGGACTGACACACCACATCATTGGGATCTGACCACGGGCGGGATCGTCCCAGATGTCCATTATGCGTTGATAAAGCCACGGCGCACAATCGTAGTCTCCGACGTAGAAGATGAGAAAATCCCGGCCGTCGAAGTCGACGCAGCCTTCCTCGTCCAGGTACCCGCGTTCGGTCAGTTCCTCACGCGTCACCCAACCCTGCGGATACGCCTTCCGGAGCGGGTAATGCATGAAGAATGACGCGTTGGCCATAGCACCATACCCCACTGCATCGGCATCCATGAAACCGTTATAGGCGCTGATGACCTTGCCGTATTCCCATTCCGTCGGTACCGGATCGTGATGGCCACCGGAAGTTCCGTGCGTGGTGTACTTGTGGGCCCATGGGACGAAGCCCCCGATATGAATCATGTTCTCTCGCCCCCCATGGTGGTAGGCGCTCAGCAGCAGGGCCTTCAATGTCTCCAGATCGGTCCCCAACTCCTGTTCGGGGTCATCCACAGGCTTCTCATCGGGCCAGACCCCCAGATCGAAAAAGAAGGCGTTCTTGGCGACGAAGAAATCGTGATTGGTCAGGCAGTGGTGGTTCAAGACCGTGTTGCGAGGCTTTTCCATCCAATACTGATCGAGATAGTAGGCGCCGTAGGCACCGTTGCATCGGCCCGCATCCATGTATCGATACTTCATCCACATATAGGCGTCGCACTTTGCCGAACCGGTGGAGGGACGATCCGTTGCCGGAATCACACCGCGACCCGTGAACAGAGAAGTCCCATCGGGGTCGACCAGCCAGCACTTCACCGGCAGCGCCAGTTCGCCTTCGACGAGCAGGCGATACAAGCTCCCCTCGGTCGGGTCGTACCGAACCGGCAAGAGCGCCTCCGCACCGGCCACGGTGCTGGCGACGTTGCTCGTAGCCGCCACCTTCGGGTCGTAGACCACCAGACCACGAATGTGGGACCGAAACTGCCGCACGAGATCGGCGATCGTGTCGATGCGCTCCACCGGCCGGCCAGCCAGCCACTGGCCGGGCTCCGACAAGTGTCTCAGCCAGAAGTCATCGATATTTTGCCTGCGATGCTGAGATTCGGTGAAACGAAGGTAGAGCACAGGCCCTTGGCGGTTCACCAGGCCCTGCAACGACGCCACGGTATGGCAATGGTCCCACGCCATGCGAACCTGATCTTGATTGTTCGAGTCGATCCTGACCGTGTATCCCAAATCGAAAAGCTTGATCGGAGACGTCTGTGCTCCTGAAATAGAAGCCATCAGCAGACACGACAGTGTAGCTCCATGGCATAGCAGCAGAAGGGTCCGAATCGACCCCATCCTTGCAGATCGCACATCTACTTCATCGTTCATAACGCAAAACCTCTTTGGCCTGGAATTTCCCACATGACTTTATAAACCGTGCTGCCGCACACTACGTGTTCCACGGTACCCGCATGCTTCCTTATCCCCTCAACAGAGAAGGGGCCTGCGATGGGACGACGCAGGCCCCTTTGCGTTCTTTCTCGCCGCGATGAGGCGGCAGAAACAGCGGCCAAATCTGACCGCTAATCGGCGAGCGCGCCGAGCAATTCGATCTCGGCGATTTGCATGCTGTTGGCGCTGCCTGGGTCACGAATGGCCGGGAACAGCACTTGATAGTGCGCATATGCCACGTTGTTCTCGAATTCGATGGGCGTGGCGTTCTTGGTGAAGCGAGGCCATGGCGTCGCGCCGGCAAAGTCCGGCACCTCGCCGCTGGCGATCAGCTCATATGGCCCGTCGATGCTGGCGTTCGAGCCGTACAGTTCAAACGCAACGGGGTCCCGCTCGGCGGCATCATTGGCCGTCGTCAGCGCCAGGCCCGTCACGATCGTCGCGCCCACCAGCGGAGTCACCTGGATCCCGGTCGGCTCCGTCGCGCCCTTGAAGTGCAGGAACTTCGTATTGACGTTGTCG
>CAZTGH010000541.1:0-3342 GCA_964612985.1 uncultured Pirellulales bacterium | reverse complement strand
CATCTCCGCAGCGGCGCCGTATCGCCTGTGCGGCTCTTTCTCGATCGCTTTGAGGCAGATGGTCTCGAGGTCGACGGGAACATGCCGATCGACCTGCCGGGGCCGCGAGGGCTCGGCGCTGAGGATCTGATCGATCACCTGCTCGCGGTTCTCTCCGTCGAACAGCGGGCGCAGCGCCAGCAGTTCATAGAGCGTCACGCCCAGCGCATAGACGTCGGATCGCTGATCCGGACCGTGCTTGGCGCTGCGGATTTGTTCAGGGCTCATGTAACGCGGCGTCCCGACAAACGAGCCGGTGACGGTCATATCCTGCTCCTGGCACACGCGGGCGATGCCGAAATCCAGCAACACGAGCCGTCCGTTGGAGGCCAGGATCAGATTCGAGGGCTTGACATCGCGATGAATGATGCCTTGGCGATGCGCGTAGTCCAGCGCGTCGGCCACCTCGGCGATCAGGCGCGCCACCGTATCAAAATACTCACGCAGCGAACGGCAATCACGCAGCGGGCAGGGACTCTCCGACACCGGCACTGCGTCTTCTTCCTTACCGGAAGTCTCGGCGGCGCGGGCATCGCGCAGCTCGCCGATGATCTCGTCGAGGCTTTGGCCGTCGATCATCTCCATGGCGAAATAGCAGACGCCTTGTTCGATCCCTTCGGCATGGATCGTCACGATGTTCGGGTGGCGCAGTTTGGCGGCCGCTCGTGCCTCGCGATGGAAGCGCTCGGTGGCCGAGGCATTGCCGAGCAGACCGGAGGGAAGCACCTTCAGCGCCACCCGTCGATTCAGCGAAATCTGGAGGGCCTGATAGACCACACCCATGCCCCCGCAACCGAGCCGGCGTTCGATGCGGAAATCACCCAGTTGGAGAGTGGGTTCCAGGCCGACAGAGATGTGACTCGATCCGGCGCCGGGATCGCAAAGACAGTCCGCCTCGGGGGCCTCCTCAGACGCGGCAGCCGGATCGACGCCCGCCCGCATCCGGGTCAAGGTCATGGCGCACGCATCGCACAGCCGAAGATGACGCCGCCAGAACGTCAGCTGTTCCGGCGAGGCCGATCCTTCGAGAAAGACCGTCATATCTCGCTCAGATAAGCAACCCGTCACCTTTCTGGTACCTCCCAGGGCCCGCTGCAACCACCTCCTGATGATTATACCGTCCCCCGGTCCAATCCACAAGCCACTTGCTCGCCGTGGGTGCATGACCGTTCCTGCGATCAGGTTCTGCGAGATGCTGCTGGCGGGCACCGAGCGAGGACCGGCAAGGCAAATTCGAAATCCGAAGCACGAAACTCGAAACAAGTTCAAAGCACGAAATTCAAATGCTCCAAATGGAGCCCGGTTCGCATGGGGATAGCCGGGCTGCGTGCAATAGGATCGGTGTTTGGAGGTTGGTTGTTGGGTCATTGGGCTTTGTTTGGGATTTCGGACTTCGATATTCGTGCTTCAACAGTGCGCCCGAGCGAGCAGCGCCGCAACGATCATGCACCCGCTCGCCGACCGCCCGGTGGGGCGCGGTTGGCAGAGGCTGGCCGATTCGGGCCAGGTCGCAGGTTTCTGCCATTTATGTCCGTCGTGACTCTGGCATCTGGCGCGAGGTCTCGGTAGAATTGACGACCGATCACAGGGTCCGTTGCTTGCCCACGTGCGATCGAACGCGCGACCCGAAAACCCGTCTTGCGACGACAAGGCAATGCCAGAGCTGCATTTTTGGAGGTCATTTGACATGAGCGATCTGAACCGCAGGGATTTCATCCGAGCGACCGCCGCGGCAGGGGTGGGCGTAGCCGCAATTACCGCCGGTATGACCAATACCGCCGAGGCCAAGTGGCTTTTCACCAAGCCGATGATCGGATTCAGCGTCCCTCCGATCGAAAACGTGCGGATCGGGTTCGTCGGCGTCGGCGGAATGGGATCGGCCCACGTGCGGAATCTGCTGAGGATCAAGGGGTGCCAGATCACGGCCGTCTGCGATATCGTCCCCGAGAAGGTCGAACGCGTCCAGCAATGGGTCGAGGAAGCCGGTTTCCCCAAGCCCGCCGGCTATTCGCGCGGCGACTGGGATTTCAAACGGCTCTGCGAGACCGAGGACCTCGACCTGGTCTATACCGCCACCCCCTGGCGGTGGCATACCCCGGTGATGGTGGAGGCGATGAAGAACGGAAAGCACGGCGCGACCGAGGTCAATGCCGCCTTCAACGTCGACGATTGTTGGAAACTCGTTGAGACCGCCGAGAAAACGCAAAAGCACTGCGTTCTGATGGAGAACTGCTGCTACGACCGCGCCGAGATGCAGATTCTCAACATGGTCAAGCAGGGCCTGTTCGGCGAGCTGCTGCATGGCGAGTGCGGCTATCTGCACGACCTGCGCGGGGTCAAATTCTCGAAAGGAGGCGAAGGCCTGTGGCGGCGCGAGTGGTCCAAGACTCACGACTGCAATCTCTATCCCACGCACGGCCTGGGCCCGATCGCCCAGTGCATGGACGTCAATCGCGGCGATGCATTCGATTATCTGGTCTCGGTCAGCAGCAATTCGCGGGGCCTCTACGAATATGCCGAGCGCTTGCCCGCCGACGACCCTCGACGCAACGAAGAATACAAGCTCGGCGACGTCAACACCTCGCTGATCCGCACCAAGCTGGGCAAGACGATCATCGTCAAGCACGACACCAACCTGCCCAGGCCTTACAGTCGCGACATCCTCGTCCAGGGCACCAGGGGCCTCGTCCGGAAATATCCGCAAGGAAGAATCCATATCGAGGGCAGAAGCCAGGGCCATGGCTGGGAAGATCTCAGCGCCTACAGCGAATACGATCATCCCCTCTGGAAGGCGATGCAGCAGCAGGCCGAGGGCGCCGGTCACGGTGGCATGGACTTCATCGAGGACTATCGCCTGATCGACGCTCTGCACCAGGGACGTCCGACGGACATCGACGTCTATGATGCGGTCGCCTGGTCGGCGGTCGTCGGTCTCTCGCGGAAGTCGGTCGCCAAGAACGGCCGGCCCGTGGATTTCCCCGATTTCACCCGGGGCAAGTGGAAAATCGCCCGCCCGCTGCACGTGATGGAGTTCCAAGCGCCGGAGCCGACGCCCATCGAAGCGGATTTGCGAAAGGAAAGCTGATGAAAATCAGTGCCAGCTACTGGATGTTCGAAGGGGGACTCGAAGCGACGCTGCCCGTCGCCGACGCCATGGCCCAGGCCAGGGACCTGGGCTTCGATGCGATCGAACTGGCTGTCGCCAGCCAGGGGGTGCTCACGCACGAAACCACGCAGGACGAGTGCGAGCAGATCGTCGCCCAGGCGAAGGAACTGGGGATCGAGATCGCCGGCGTCGCCAGC
>CAZTGH010000540.1:0-3367 GCA_964612985.1 uncultured Pirellulales bacterium | reverse complement strand
AGGCCGCGTCGTACATGGCGACGATGTTCTCGGGGGGCACGCCGGCCTGGATGTTGTGGACGCTGTTGAAGACGTATCCGCCGCCGGGCTTGAGGGCTTCGACGTTCTTTCGCACATCCTGGCGCACCTCCTCGGGCATGCCGAAGCTGAGCACGTTCTGGGTATCGACGCCGCCTCCCCAGAATACCAGACTCCGCCCGAATCGCTGCTTCAGTTGGCGGGGGTCCATGTTGGCGGCGCTGATCTGCACGGGGTTGAGGATGTCGATCCCGTTGTCGATCAGGTCGGGAATCAGAGAGACCGCCGAGCCACAGGTGTGATACCAGATCTTCGCCTTCGTCAGCGACCGGATATGCTGGACGAGCCGTTTCTGCCTGGGCTTGACGATGCGACGATAGAAATCGGGCGAGAACAAAGGTCCCGACTGCCCCGCGATGTCGTCGCCGATCATCACCACATCCACCAGGTCGCCGATCTCTTTCATGAACTCGGTGTAGTAGCCCATCCAGAACGCCAGCGTTTTATCGAGCAGGGCTTCGCAGAACGCGGGGTTCTCGATCGTATCCATGAACCAGCGTTCGAGGCCCCGCATGTACCAGCAGATCTCGTACACCACGCCCCCGATGCCGGTGGAAATCGCGTAGGGCGTCTGGTCGCGCAGTCGCCTGGCCTGCTCGCGCAGTCCGGTAAATCGGGTCGGATCGTCGCCTTCAGGGAAAGGATAATCCGCGATATCGTCGACCGTCGCGTCGGCCAAGGGATGGTGCGAGATATCCATATAGAGCTGTTGATCGTCGGGCATCGACCAGACAACGCCGAACTCGTCCTTCAGATCGTGCCAGAGCCGTCCATCACGGGTGTTGGCCTCGATCCCTCCTTTGAAGCTCTCGGGCCCATGGGCGAAGACGTAGCGGAGATCGACCGCGAAGCGCTGAAGCACCTCTTCACAGGGCCTGGCCAGTTGCTGGACCGGGTCCATGAGGGTCACGTGGTCGTCGATACCGAGATGCCTGAGCAGCTCGATGTAGGCCTTGCGGTGGATACCCGTCTGAAAGCCGCCCAGATCGATCGGCACGCGATCCGGAGCTTCGTGGTTCAATGCCTTCAGGACCCGTTGCCGCGATGTCATTGCCGTCGTCATACGAGACTCCTATCCTGCCGCCGGCGCCAGCCAGTTGCCGACGCCCACCACAATGGTCGAGGCCACCAGCACCAGCAGACCGGCGACGACGAGCCCCCGCGTCCGATTGCTGGAGCCTTTCCACTCATGGAAGAACAGCCCCCACAGATTGCTGAAGGCAATGATGAACGCCATGTGAATGGTCCAGCTCGAGAAATCGTACCGCCCCATCTTGGTCGTGCCCATGCTGTAGAAGAAGAACTGAAAGTACCACGTCACGCCCGCCAGCGCGGAGAAGAGATAGTTGGTCGCCAGCGAAGCGCCGCGTGCGTCGAGATAGTCGCGCCCCGATCGCTTGCGGAAGTTCAGCACGATGCACCAGAGACAATTCGTGGTGAACCCGCCCGCCAGAACCACGACGAGTACGGGAAAGTTGCTGAACAGCTCGGGCGTGCCATGTTCGGCCGCGGCCGCCGCAATCGGCTTGCCCGCCGCCAGACCGAAGGCCATGCAGGCGCTCATCACGCCCGCAAACAGCGCCACCCAGAGTCCCTTGAAGAAGTTGAACTCAACGATGGCTTGTTTCTTCTCTTCAGTCGATTGTTCGCTTTCCTTGCGCACCCCCGCGGCGCCGCACAGGCCGACCCCGAGCAGGCAAACCAAGACGCCCGCCAGTGTCACCAGACCCGACGTGCTGGCCAGCAGCGCCCCGAACGTGCCGGCGAAGACCGGCGGAATGACGGTGCCGAAAGCAGCGCAGAAGCCCAGGGCCAGCGCGTAGCCCAGCGACATGCCGAGGTAGCGCATCGACAAGCCGAACGTCAGACCGCCGACGCCCCACAGCAGGCCGAAGAAATAGCACCAGAACAGGCTCGCCGGCGGGGCCGCACGGAACGCATCGAGGATGCGGGGACTCGTCAGCAGGACCGCCACCCACGGGGCGATGATCCAACTGAAGACGCCGCCCACGAGCCAGTAGCTCTCCCAGGCCCAGTTGCGCACCTTCTTGAAGGGGATATAGAAGCTGCCGGCTGCGAAACCGCCGATCGCATGCAGCAGAACGCCCAGTGCTACCATCGCACGCTCCTGTTGTCGCTATTGCATCAGCCTCTGCGTCAGGACGAAGGGCTCAAACAGTCCGTAGTCAACCGTGTGGTACGCATTGCCCGCCGGCGGTCCGGTCTCGGGCCCTCGCTGGAACATCCCGGGCCAGGCGCTGCCCAGCCCCGTACCGGCGTGATGGGGGCCGAGCGTGTTCTTGAGCGTGCCGATGACCACCACCTCGATCGTGTTGCGCCCTCGCTCGATCCGTGAAGTGATGTCGCATTCCCACGGCGGCGAGGTGATATAGCCGGACGATTCGCCGTTGACGCGAACCTCCGCCACGCTGCCATGCCAATCCTGCAGCGAGACGACATACGAGCCCTTGGGTTTATCCACCTCGAACTGCTGGCGGTAGGCGACACCGGCACTGTAAAACGGATGGCCCTGCTGCCTCCAGCCGGGCTTGGCGCCGACGAGTCCACTGCCATCAACCAAATGGCCGGCGGTACGTGCCATCGAGACCAGTTCGCTCGAGACGCGATGAATTTTCACACCGTCGAGCTGTCGATCCGAATCGGCGAGGAATTGAATCTCTGCCAGTCCCACAAAGCCATTATCCTCGGGCGTCCCCTGCGCCGGATACGTTATGCCCTGCTGATTGGATACTATCTCGAAGCGCACGAAACGCACGTCCTTTGCTCGAACGCCGAATCGCTCGGCAGGTGAATTCGCCCCCGCGCGAGCCAGCGTGAATGCCCCAAGTTCCTGGTCGAACGAGTCGGGTCTACCACTCGCTGAGCCCAGAACCCGAAGATCACGAACGCCTCGCGACGAGAGATCGCGGACGTGACCTTCGTTGTAGTTCCAGATCTGGATTCCCGTCAGTTCGACCAACTCGCCCAAGTCGAATTCCACGAAAGGCGCTCGATCCTCTGCGCCATTTTGATAGCCGATTCCTCCGCTGAGCCACATGGTGCCGTCGGGATTGACGTTGTGGGCGAGGCTCGTCTCAGGCTCGAGAATTTTCAAGGGTTCATCCGGCGCAATCACGAATCCGCGCTCGGTCGATCGGAGCGTGAAATCGCCGAGGACATACGCGGGCTCCAGTTCGTGATAGATCGTAAACGGCTGAGCCTCGGTGGTAACAACGTTCTCGCCGACCCTGGCGACCTTGGCGATATCGATCCTGCCGAACGCCTTGTC
>CAZTGH010000539.1:0-3370 GCA_964612985.1 uncultured Pirellulales bacterium | reverse complement strand
CAAACGGACTGTCCCCCATTCCTCGAACGGGCGGATGCTTCATCTTACCCGGAGCCGACCGAGCGAACCGTGAACACGTCGTTGCCGGTCAGCGACTTGATCTGCGACTCAGGTACGGTCACCACCGCGATCGTCTCCCCCAGGGCGTTGAAGACTTTCAGGGAGTAGCCGGTTTCCTGGCCCGCGACGCAATGACGCTCTACCACGGTCGCTACGTCGCCTCGGCGCAATCCCTTCTCCGGAATGTCCGCGGCCAGAGCCACCTCGGTAAACAACTCAAGACTCATCTTGTTCCTCCGAGCCAGCAGGTATTTCGTCAACTTCGCGTCGGATATCTCCGCATCCTGGCATAGTCTCATCCGTCTATTCCCCGACGATTGCCGAATCGGTCTCTCTTCTGCCCGCCAGATCATAGAAGCCCATGCCCAAGCCGTCAAGCGACGTAGAATCCGCACGGCACGCCGATTCCCTTGTTGCGTGCCGAGGATGTCGGTATGATAAACGCGTAGCGGCAGGGCGTTTGGCAGCGGCGGGGTCCCCGACGTTTGCGGAGCATGCCATGGGCAGCGACAGCAACATGAACGGAGCCAGTCTATAGCATACCTGTGATGCGGTATGCGACGCATGCCCCCGGCGTCTGCTGCTGTCGGTGCGATCGTCCCCCATCGCACCATCTTGTCGGATCCGTGCAGGAGCTTCCGATGTCCAATGAATCCAAGGTATCGGTCAGACGTGCCGCCCCAGAGGACGCAGCGCTGATCACCGCCATCCTCGGCGACGCCTTCGTCGCCGACCCCGTCGCCCGGTGGATTTCGCCCGATCCCCACTGGAACCGGTGGTGCTGGCCTCACGCGCTGCCCTTCTTTATGCCGCATCGCGAGGTCTACGTGACCCACTGCGCGCGCGGGGCCGCAATGTGGGCGCCGCCTGGCGTCGATGTGAAGATCCAGCCCGCCCTGAGCGTCTTCTGGCACGCCTGGCGACGCTTCGGAACCCGACCCATCCTTTGCTTCCTCCGCATGATGAGCACCCTCGACAAGCACCACCCGAAGGGCGACCATTTCTACCTGTTCACCATCGGCGTCCATCCGGACTCCCGCGGAAAAGGCGTGGGCTCCGCTCTCCTCGATCACGTCCTCCAGAGGTGCGATCGCGAGAAGGTCGGTGCCTACCTCGAAAGTTCCAACCCCGTCAACTCCTCCTTTTACACCCGCCATGGCTTCCACGTGCAACGCGAGATCGCTCTGCCGGGTAACGGCCCGCCGATCCAGCTGATGTACCGAGACCCCGCGCCCCAGGGGTAATCACATACGCGGCACGCCCGCGGTCCTCGCGATGCGCCGCTGACTGCGTCCCTCATACCTCGCACGTTCGTAGTGGCACCGTAAGGCGTTACGTGTTTCTCTCGCGCGGTATGCTCTCCACGACACGCTCCCCACGACCTCAGTCACCGGCTCCGCGATCGATCTCCCTCAATTGCGCATAAAGCGCCTCCATCTCGGGCAACTCGAGCCCCTTCCGCCGCCCGCGTCGCAGCGGCTCGCCGATGATCGCCTCGATCTCCATCGGCCGCTCATGCCTCCGATCCAGATGCATCGACGTATAGTAAGGCTCCATCTTCACCGTCAGCCCCATCATGTACTCCAGAAACCCGTCCTCGATCGTCACTCCGTCGGCGCCCGCCGCACGCTGCACCTCCTTCATCAACCGCTCCGCCCGGGCGTGCAGTGCCGCATCCGCCATGATCTTGTCCACCGTCAAATCCAGCAGCGCCGACAGCCCGTTGAAAGGGACATTCCAGATCAGCTTCTCCCATCGCGCCCGCACCAGATCGTCCACCGTGCTGCACTCCACGCCCGCCTTCTGCATCATGCCCACGAACGTCCGCAGCGTCTCATCCGGAGGCCGCCGAAAATTCCCCGTCCGAAAGAACCCGTAATCCAGATGCCGAATCACCCCCGGCGCCTTGCGATTCGAACACAAGAAAGCCAGCCCGCCCGCCACGCGTTCGACGCCGAACAGCTCCGCCAGCCGCTCCTCGTTGCCCAGCCCGTTCTGCGCCGTCAGCACCCGCGTATCGGGTCCCACCAAGGGAGTGACGAGTTCTTCATAGTGCGCGTTGGCGGTGGTCTTTAGACCGATGAACACCAGGTCCACCACCCCGATCTCCTCAGGCCTCCGATAGCAGTTCACCTGCTCCAGATGAAAATCCCCCCGACAGCTCTCCACCCGCAGCCCGCGCGACCGCACCGCCTCGTAATCGCTCCGCATCAGAAAATGCACGTCGTACCCCGCACGCGCCAGAAACGCCCCGTACAACCCCGCCATCGCTCCGGCCCCAATCACCCCGATACGCATCGCTCAACTCCTGATCCAAAATCCACCGTGCCTGCTCCCTCTCTTCTACCACGTTCCACCCCCACTCGCCACCCCCTGACCACCTCCATCGCCCCTTCCTTGCACGGGATCCGCCCGGAATACGGCGACACCCGAACGTGCCGCATCCGCTTTGTCATTCCGACTGAAGCGCCGCCCCCTCTTTTGTCATTCCGACTGGAGCGAAGCGCAACGGAGGAATCTGGCACCGAATGGGCCATACTGTGCACGTCGAGAATCGCACGGGAAGGGCCGAGTATGGACCTGTTGGGAATCCGTGAAGCGTTGCAGCATCAGCCGTTCGAGCCCTTCGCCATGCCTCTGGCGGATGGCCGCTCGCTACCCGTCCGCCATCCGGAGATGGTGGCAGTGGGCAATCGCCCAATCATCGTCCTCCACCCAACCCCGTTCGTAGTGACGCCGTAAGGCGTCATCGCCTCGCATGCTGCCAGCGCGCTCGTAGTGGCGTCGTAAGACGCTATCTCCATTCGTTCCCAGCCGCACGATGGATGACACACCTGCTCGCATGCGCCCAGGCCAAACGCACCGCAAGAACCCGCGATGTACATCAGGCACTCGCCGAACCCGTCCGTGCCTCAAACCGTTCGCGCTCGCACGCCCGCCAAGCATCGCACCGGGATTCCCCCCATCCCCAAAGCCCATCCGCGACCCCCCGCGCTGGGTGACATGGAGACCCACCGCCATCCTCCCGCTCTGAGATCATGCTGCTGGTCCAACGCGAGAAATGCCGGGGTTCCAGGGGCAGCGCCCCTGAGACCGACAACGAATGTTCATGCGCACCGGGATCCATTGGGAGCACTTGGATTTCGTGCTTTGAGTTTGTTTCGGATTTCGCGCTTCGGATTTCAAATTTATCCTCCCAGCCATGAATCGGTGCCCGCCAGGCCGCGTCGCGCCCAGCCCGACCGCAAGAACACCGTGTGCGAGGTTTTTCTCTGGCGCGATGTTACCCTTTTGTTTACATTGACTTATG
>CAZTGH010000538.1:0-3374 GCA_964612985.1 uncultured Pirellulales bacterium | reverse complement strand
CGTGGATCAGGACGTATGGATCGCGGACTTCTCGCCGCTGCGCGAGAAGGGCACGTTCTATCTCGACGTCCCGCAGGTAGGGCGCTCGATCGCCTTCGAGATCGGCGACAAGGTCTATAACTTCGCCTTCACCACCGCCATGCGAGGCTTCTACCTCTGGCGGTGTGGCTGCGCCGTCGAAGGCACCCATAACGGCATTCGCTACGCCCACCCCGCCTGCCACCTGAACGATGGGTATGAAGACTACCTCGGGCGTGAAGGCAACCGGCGGGACGGGATCGGAGGCTGGCACGACGCCGGGGACTATGGCAAGTACACCGTCAACGCCGGCATCACCGTGGGCTGCCTCTTCATGGCCTGGGATCATTTCCAGGACAAGCTGGAAGACGTCTCGCTCGGCCTCCCCGACACCGCGCCGGGGTATCCCGACTTTCTCCAGGAGATCAAGTGGGAGACGGACTGGCTCCTGAAGATGCCCTATCCCGATGGCTCGGGCCGCGTCTCGCACAAACTGACCCGCACGAACTTCTCGGGATTTATCATGCCCGAGAAGGACGACGAGAAGCGCTACTTCACCGGGTGGAGTTCCGCCGCGACCGCCGATTTCGTCGCGATGATGGCCATGACCGCCCGCTATTTCAAACCCTACGATGCCGCTTACGCACAGAAGTGCCTGGAGGCGGCCAGGACCAGCTACGCTTTTCTCAAAGACAATCCCGAGCCCAAGCGGTTCCAGCAGGGCGATTTCCGCACGGGAGGATACCAGAGCAACGATGCCGACGACCGACTCTGGGCCGCCGCCGAGATGTGGCAGACCACAGGCGAGCCCCAATACCTGAAGGACTTCGAAACACAGGCCGTGGCTGCTCCCACGAGGCGGCGGGGGCCCGCAACGACTGGAAAGATCGACGAGGATTGGGACTGGGGCAACGTGCGGAACCTCGCGATGTTCACCTATGTGCTCTCGGAGCGGCAAGGCAGAGACGCCGAGCTTGTGACCGCGATCCGCAACGACGTGCTCTCGACCGCCGACCGGCTGGTCGCTCAGGCAAACGACGACGTCTACGGACGCGCGATGCGCCGCTACTACTGGGGCTGCAACGGCACCGTCGCCAGGCAGGTCCTGAACCTCCAGGTCGCCCACAGGCTTTCTCCCAAGCCCGAATACCGTAACGCTGCAGGCGATGCCATCGCGCATCTGTTCGGCCGCAACTATTACAATCGGTCCTACGTCACCGGACTCGGAATCGCCCCCGCGATGAACCCGCACGACCGCCGCTGCGGCGCCGACGGCATCGACGACCCCTGGCCTGGCTATCTCGTCGGAGGCGGTCATTCCGCCACCGGCTGGCACGATGAACAGGAAGACTATCGCACGAATGAAATCGCCATCAACTGGCAGGCCGCCCTGGTCTACGCCCTTGCCGGCTTCGTCGACCCGTAGGGTGGGTTCTCCACCCACGCGTCACGATGGCGCCGGGTGGCAGCCTCAAGCGCAGCTTGGGGATGGTTTGTTCTGGAATTGACCAGGCGTGGGTCAGACTCCACCCTGTGGATGGTAGCGGATAGAATGGAGCGCACGATGAGCAGAACGCACGTATGCATCTCTCGGTTGGTTCTCATGTTATGCCTGGTGTCCGTATTGCCCGCTGGGGGTACGGAGCTGGCGCTGCGTTACGACAAGCCGGCCGCCGACTGGATGACCGAGGCCCTGCCCATCGGCAACGGCTCGCTCGGCGCGATGCTCTTTGGTGGTGTCGATACCGTTCGCGTACAATTCAACGAAGAGAGCCTCTGGACCGGTGACGAGAAGGACACCGGCGCGTATCAGAACTTTGGCGAACTCACTCTTGAGTTGACCGCAGAGGGCGATGCCGCTGTGTCCGACTACCGCCGGGAGCTCGACCTGACCACCGCCATGCATCGCGTCCGATACCGCAAAGGCGATGTCGTCTATGACAGAGAGGCCTTTTGCAGCCATCCCGATGGCGTACTGGTCCTGCGCTTCACCGCCAGCCGACCCGGCGCCTACAGCGGGACACTGGCGCTGACCGATGCCCACGGCGCATCGGTCCGCGCCTCAGGCGGCAATCTTTCCGTCGCCGGCGAACTGAACAATGGTCTGGAATACGAGGCGCAGGTCAGGCTGCTCTGCGACGGCGCCGACGTCCAGGCCACCGACGGAAAGCTCGCGTTTTCCGATGCCGACAACCTGACCATCCTGCTCGCCGCCGGCACCAATTACGTCAACCGCTCCGCCCAGAACTGGCGCGGCACACATCCCCACGAACGTCTGGTCCAATCGATCCGAAACGCCATAGACAAGTCGTATGACGTCTTGCGAAAAGCCCATGTGAAAGACTATCAGAGTCTCTTCAACCGCGTGAAGCTCGACCTGGGCGCCTCCTCCGATACAACGCTGGCCCTTCCCACCGACCAGCGGATTCTCGCGTATCATCGCGACAAAGCTCATGATCCCGATCTCGAAGAGCTGTTCTTTCAGTATGGCCGGTACCTGCTGATCAGCTCATCCCGCCCAGGCAGCCTGCCCGCCAACCTTCAGGGCCTCTGGAACAACAGCAACAATCCACCCTGGCGCTGCGACTACCACTCGAACATCAACATCCAGATGAACTACTGGCCCGCCGAGCCGACGAACCTGGCCGAGTGCCACGTGCCATTGGTCGATTATATTGACAGCCTGCGCGACGTACGCAAACGCGCCACGCAGGAGCACTACCGGTGCCAGCGAGGCTGGACCGTCCAGACCGAAAACAACATCTATGGCGGTTCGAGCTGGCGCTGGAACCCGCCCGGAAGCGCCTGGTACTGCCAGCATCTCTGGGAACACTTCGCCTTCGGTCGCGACAAAACCTACCTTCGCGGTGTCGCCTACCCCATCCTGAAAGAGGTTTGCCACTTCTGGCAGGACCGCCTCGTCGCACTGCCCGATGGCCAGCTCGTGACCCCCGATGGCTGGTCGCCCGAGCATGGTCCCGAAGAGCAGGGCGTCACTTACGACCAGATGCTCGTCTGGGATCTCTTCACCAACACGATCGAAGCCGCCGATGTCCTGGAAACCGACCGGGAGTTCCGCAATCGCCTCGTCGAACTGCGAGACAAGCTGCTCGGCCCGCAGACCGGCAGATGGGGGCAGTTGCAGGAGTGGATGACCGACCGCGACGATCCCAAGAATCAACATCGGCACGTCTCGCATCTGTTCGGGCTGCACCCGGGTCGCCAGATCTCGCCGCGAACCACGCCGGAGTTGGCCAAAGCCGCCGCGGTCTCGCTCAACGCCCGTGGCGATGGCGGCACGGGCTGGAGCCGTGCCTGGAAGATCAACTTCTGGGCCCGCCTGCTCGATGGCGACC
>CAZTGH010000537.1:0-3423 GCA_964612985.1 uncultured Pirellulales bacterium | reverse complement strand
ATCGGTACTATCTGAAAGTTCGGGACGACCTAGTCCATCGGGCCCGGCAGGCCACAGCCCGAGGGCTATGTCAGAAACTGGTGCAGATTGGTGCAGCGAGTGACATCGAAGACAAGGGCGAAGAGTAGGTCACTGTAACTACTTTTAGCGGCAAGGGTTTAGGAACAGACTCTTCTGAGGCCGGGTAATTTGCGGTAGGACCACCAGTACTATGCCCCCTCCGTCAGACCCTATCAGCCCCGAATCTGCGCACCGGGGAAGAGTCCTCTGACACGTGAATTCCGGCCCGGGCACCAGCTCTGGCAGTGTTTGCATTGCCGGCGCTATGCCTTCACACAGCAAGACAAAGACACGCAGGCACTTGCCCGCCACGGCTTCTGCCAATACACTTGCTTGCAGTTCTGACCGACGCAGGCGGATCATCGCCACGGCTCTGGGGGCAGACTATGGCCACAACCAAGAAGGACCTCGTCGCACGCATCGCTGAGAGCACCGGCATCACGCACCGATGCGTCAAGGCAACCGTCCAGGCATTCCTCGATGAGGTCATCCATGAGCTGACCCAGGGCAATCGCATCGAACTTCGCGATTTCGGCGTATTCGAAACGAGGATCGCTGCCCCGCGTATGGCCCAGAATCCCAAGACCCTGAAGAAGGTTCTCGTCCCAGCCAAAAAGAAGGCGGTGTTCAAACCGGGACGGCTGATGAAGGATCAGATCAATGGGCCTCTGAAGTGATGACGTCGCAGGGCATCGATATGGAACCATTGCCACCAACAATCCGGGGTTATTCTATAGAGACAAGCTTGCAAGGCTAACAAATGCCTGCAACCGCTGCTTCAGCAGCGTCACTCTGCGGCGGGCATCCATGTTCTTGACGGCGATGGCCACCCCAACACGCGACGATCACTTGGCATCCTGCTACCTCGGTCCCATAGGTGCCCTCTCCGGAAAGGGTTTTGACGCCAAGCGAAGCGACTGGCGTGACCGGAGCCCGCCGGGAGCCGGGACGGCAGGACAAGAACAACCACACGACCACGCGAAGCCATGAAACCATAACGCCACAGCTTCACCCACAGATTCCTCCAGAGAGCCCATAATAGAAGGGCGCGTCCGGACAGCCCTTGTAAGTGTCGCACAGTTTGGCGGCCGCACCGCACATCTTCCCGCGAGGCACCATCTCAGTAACACCATCGCCCTGTCCCTGTTTGCTGTTACTCATTATGATGCTCGTTCCGTCAGACCTGGGGCCTTTTCAGCAGCGGCTCCAGGCAAACAACATGAAGTGAAGGCATCTATCAACTCCTCCTTGCTTATGCGCCAGCCAATGAGAGTAAAGGCCGTGTCATCTCCAAGAGAGGGGCACGGCTGTTTCTCAACCACGCTCAAACAAATCTTCTCAACGAAACAGACTCCCTCTGCGAAACGCACGTTTCCCTTGAGGCGTAGTATCTCACGGCTTAGTCTCCGCAGTGTGCCAAAGAAGGCATGCCTGTCGATGATACAGGATGACTGGATTGAGACCGTCGCGATGCCCTCCAGCCGTTGATCTGCGTCTTGCGTTTGCCCGGGGCCGTGTGAAAGCTGCCCCAGAACTCCGCTTGGTAGCCGGCCATGTGTGACGCATCGCTGCATGGCCCGGCGGTTGAGTGAACTGAGGACCTCTTGCAGTTGAGTCAGGTCGGTCGCGTCCACCAAGTCCGTCTTGTTGATCAAGAGTGCATCGGCCCATCGCACCTGAGCAACGGCGGCCTGCATGAAGGCCGCCGTGGGAATAAAGTTCTCTGCATCAACAATACAGAGATTGCCACGAACATCGAATGCACCGGACAGTGCGGGCAGCATCAGGATGCGCTCAATATCACAGGTCTGTGCGATACCAGTTGCTTCGACAATGAGATGATCGATATGCCTGTCGTGCGCTATGGTCGTCAGGGCCTTCAGCAGTTCTGCCTGGGTACAGGCGCAGAAGATGCTTCCACTGTTGATCTCGAACTTGCTGTAATTGCCAGGCGTCACCAAAGCACCGTCCACACCCATGGAGCCGAACTCGTTAATGAGCAGTGTTACGTTCGCTCCCTCAAACAACGGGTCTTTCAGCAGATGATTGAGCGTCGTGGTCTTCCCCGCGCCCAGGAAGCCCGTCAGCAACCATACGGCTACAGGCTGTCTTAGAGTACCTTGAGCCATTCTTTGATCACCGCGACTTCCGGGATGCGTTTGACGGATTTGATCTGATGATGGACCAGGACGACGGCCGGCGTCTGCTGGGGACTGACGCCATAGGAACTGATCGTGTCTGGATCGTCGATCCTCTCGATAGCCACGTCCATGCCCAGTTCGCGCACTGCCTGATCGATGTTGTCGGCCACATGAGCGACATCTTCGTCCTGACCGCCCAGAATAAACAAATGGGCTCTCTGCTGGCGGATGCGCAGCCGGAGTTTCTCGTTTATCCGTCTCTGGATGGCGCAAATCAACTCGTCCCGTGGCGGAATCCGCGAGACGAACGTAATCTGTCCATCAATGCAGATCGTCGGTACGTTGCGTACCATCAGCGAGGCCATGAAGACCAGCGACTCTCTGTATTTGATCTTGTGTTCTCGCCACTGGACAATACCCTCAAATTCCGGAGCGACCTTTCTGACGGCGTCTACCATATACTGGCATGGCGCACACGCTTCTGAATCCAGGGTAATGATATCAACCACCACCGTGTCGGCCTGGCCATATTCCTCCAGATTCAATCGGTCGTCGTCCGCCTTCTCTGTGGCCAGCGTGGTCGCAACCTCCCGCTTGTAGGGGTCTGTCACCACTTCCGCAACCGCCTTGAGATTGTTCACCGGCGTGGCGTAGGGGATGTCGCATCCCGGGGCCAGAATGAACCCTTTCCGCCCCGCGGTCTCCATACACGCAATCGCATTCTTCTGCGAGTCAATCTCGGACCCGAGAAGCAGGACACTGGTTAACTGCATGTTTCCGCCGAAGCTGATCTGTCGCTTGAGACACTCATCTCGCACGTAATCCAAAGGAATGTTCTCATCGACAGAGACGTTGTTCGGCTTGCAGTCACACATGGCGGGAATGTTCTGCTGTGCGTGACCACAAACGAAGAATGAGCTGAGCACGTTGCGTCGGCGGACTGCTTCGAAAATATCGGTCACGGACGGCCCGACAAACTCAACGAACTGATCCGGTCCGATCTGGCTGGTCATGGGATCAACCAATGCGATCACATCGCAGCCGACGTCAATATAGGCGTCGGTGAGAAGCTGACACATACGTTGACAAAATGCCATCAGTGCTTTGACATCATTTGGGCTGTCGAACATCTTCATGAAGATGTCCGTGCCTTGCAGGTGCAGGGCCAGTGTAAATGGGCCGGTGATCAGGCCGTATAGGGCAATGTCGGGATGAGCCTGGC
>CAZTGH010000536.1:1861-3427 GCA_964612985.1 uncultured Pirellulales bacterium | reverse complement strand
GAGGCGGTCCGTCCGATGGTGGGGGTGTATTATTATCCGTGGTATCGGGCGCAAGGGCAGCGCGGGGCGAGCAACTGGCGGCACGTGCTGCGGCAGCGGCTGGTTCCGGCGCAGGAGCCGGAACTGGGGCGGTACGATTCGAGCGATCCGAACGTGGTGGGCGCGCACATCGCGCAGAGCGTTCGCGGGGGGATTTCGTTCTGGGCGTCGAGCTGGTGGCGGCCTGGGGATTATACGGATACGACGCTGCGGGACGTGATCCTCGAGCATCCGGAGGCGGGGAAGCTGAAGTATGCCATTCTGTATGAATCGACGGGTCGGCTGGGGACGTTTGCCAAGCCCGATTACCGGCACTGGATCGAGGACCTGGCGTATCTTCAGGAGACGTACTGCGATCATCCGTATTATCTGCGGATCGACGGCAGACCGGTGGTGTTCGTGTATCTGACGCGGGAGTACTTCCGCAACAAGGGCAGCGAGGCGCTGCGCGAGATGCGCGAGAAGTTTCCGAAGCTGTATCTCGTGGGCGACGACGTTTTCGGGGCGGGGTACCGCGCGGAGTGGGCGAAGAATTTCGATGCGGTGACGGCGTACGACGTCTATGGGCAGTCGGTGGGCCGGCTGGGTGGCACGCGTGCGGCGGTCGCGATGCTGGCGAAGAATTATGCGGATGCGAAGGCGGCGGCGAACCGCGTGGGGGTCGCGTTCATGCCGACGATCGCGCCGGGGTACAACGATACCGCGGTGCGGCGGGGTCATCCGGGTCGGGCGCGGTACTTCAGCGACGTGGAGGGCTCAAAGGAAGGGGATATCTTCCGCGCGATGATTTCCGAGGTGGCGCTGCCCAATCTCGATGCGAAGTGCGGGCGGATCCTGATGGTGACAAGCTTCAACGAGTGGTACGAGGATACGCAGATCGAGGCGACGGCGGGGACGCAGCGAGCGACGACGAAGGACGACTCGGAGAGCGGCACAGCGCTGACGGGTGGGCAACGGTACGTGGACTATGGGATGCTGTATCTCGATATTCTTCGCGCAGGGGTTCGATAATGGGGACGATGGGTATCTATGAACAAGCCTTCTGCAACAATGGACATGTGGAGGACTTCAGCGAGTCTGATCTCGGCAAAACCGCTCGGGGCCCCAGAGGCCCAAATTACCCCCCAGGTTGCCCCTAATTTGAGCCTCTGCCCAATCGGTTTTGCCGAGAGGATGGCGGCTGAAGTCGTTGTTTTCAAATATATTAAGAAGGGCACGACCAAGAGGCGACACTCGAGTGGCTTACTGACGACTAAACGGTACCATGGAGATGTTATGGCTGACGTGAAGGGAAAGGGGCCGGGGGCGAGTGGGGTGGTGACGCGGTATCTGGTGATGCCTCAGCAGGCGAATCCGCAGGGGACGGCGTTCGGGGGGGCGATCATGGCGTGGATCGACATGGTGGCGGCGATGGCGGCGGAGCGGCACTGCGGGACGGAGGTGGTGACGGCGGGGATCGATTCGCTGGCGTTCAAGGCGCCGGTGCGGATCGGGGACCATGTGGTGCTGGAGGCGGCGGTGAACTAC
>CAZTGH010000536.1:0-1851 GCA_964612985.1 uncultured Pirellulales bacterium | reverse complement strand
GTCGTCGATGGAGGTCGGGGTGCGCGTGACGCGGGAGGACCCGGCGACGGGCAAGCGGGAGGTGGCGACGACGGCGTACCTGACGCTGGTGGCGCTGGACAAGAACAAGCGGCCGGTGGCGGCGCCGCCGATCGTGCCGGAGACGGAGGAGGAGAGGCGGCGGTACGAACATGCGAAGCTGCGGGTGCAACAGCGGAAAGAACGGTTGAAACAGCAACTGTAAGGGCGAGGCATGCCTCGCCCCTACCTGCGATGGCTAAGGTCTCCAGTGAGCAGAGGTGATTCTATGATGATTCGGCGGTTTGTTGCGGTGGCGTTGGGTTGGACTTTGATGTTGGCGTGCGCGCGTGGGGCGAACAAGGCGGAGCGGGTGGAGTGGTTCATGGATCAGGGGCTGGGGATGTTCGTGCACTGGAGCGTGGACTCGCAGTTGGGTTCGGTGATCAGCCATTCGATGGTGGGCGCGTCGGAGGATTATCTGGAGCGGTTCATCGGGGAGCTTCCGGAGACGTTCGAGCCGGAGCGGTTCGATCCGGATGAGTGGGCGCGGCTGGCGAAGCTGGCGGGGATGAAGTACGTGGTGTTCACGACGAAGCACCATAGCGGGTTCTGCATGTTTCACACGCGGACGACGGATTTCAATATTCGGAACACGCCCTACCAGTACGATATTACGAAGCAGCTTTTCAAGAGTCTGCGGAAGTTCGGGATCGGGGTGGGGGTGTACTTTTCGCCCGACGATTTCTGGCTGTTGCACGAGCAGGGCAAGGACGTGAGCCGGCGGCGGCCCGAGGCGTTGCCGACGAACAATCCGGAATTGATGGCGCACAATCAGGCGCAGCTTCGGGAGTTGCTGACGCGGTACGGACCGATCGACGTGTTGTTTATCGATGGCGAGCCCAACGGGTTGAAGGAGCTGGCGTGGGAGTTGCAGCCGGAGTTGGTGATTACGCGGGGGGAGATGGAGACGCCCGAGCAGAACACGCCGGACGAGCCGATGCCAGGACCGTGGGAGGCGTGCTATACGCTGGGCACACAGTGGCAGTTCAAGCCGACGAACGAGGACTATAAGTCGGGCACGCAGTTGATTGAGATGCTGATCGAGATCCGCGCCAAGGGCGGCAACTTTCTGCTGAACCTAGGGCCCGAGCCCGATGGGTCGATTCCGTTCGAGCAGGAGCGGCGGATTCGCGAGCTGGCGCTGTGGCAGTTCATCAATCGGGAGGCGATTTACGAGATTCGTCCGTGGCACGTGATTCGCGAGGGGGACATCTGGTTCACGAAGGCGAAGGACGCGGATACGGTGTATGCGTTCCTGACGAAGCGGCCCGACTGGAAGAGGGGCGAGCGGAAGGAGTTTACGCTTGCGAGCGTGCGGGCGACGGAGGGGACGGTGGTGTCGGTGCTGGGGCAGTCGGGACGGGTGCTGGAGTACAACACGAAGGTGATTCCGGAGGCGCGGTGGAGTCAGGAGGCGGACGGGCTGCACGTTTCGGTGATGCGGGCGCAGCGGATTTATAACAACTCGAAGTGGCCCAATCCGGTGGTGTTGAAAATTACGAATGCGGAGGCGGTGCGGTAGCATGCCATGGACCGCGCATGGTCCTGGTTCGCGGGCAGGCGCTATCGCGAGGGCTGGCCGGCGACCAGGGGCGGACTCATTCGGTGCCAGATCCTTCGACTGCGCTGCGCTCCGTTCAGGATGACAATACGGAGCGCGAGGATTTATCCGAGCACAGGTCAGTGTTGGGGGGTTGAGGTTTTGCTTTCGGCGGCGGGGCGCGGGGGGGTGTAGGTGCGGATCTCGGGCGCCGGGGTAGGATCCGGGTCGAGCGGGAACTTAACTGGATC
>CAZTGH010000535.1:0-3457 GCA_964612985.1 uncultured Pirellulales bacterium | reverse complement strand
GGGTCTGGAGGGGCTCTCGCATCTCGACGCCAGGCTCGTCGTCAATTGCACCAGTATCGGGATGCATCCCAACGTCGATGCGTCACCCGTCCCGGCCGATTCGCTCCGGCCCGACATGGCGGTCTTCGATACCGTCTACAACCCCGCCGAGACGCTATTGCTTAAGCAGGCCAAAGCCGCCGGCGCCAGGACCATCGACGGCATCGCCATGTTCGTCAACCAGGCCCGCGCCCAGTTCCGCCTCTTCACCACCCACTCCGCCAACCCCACCCGCATGCGCAACGTCGTCTTGGCCAACCTCAAATGACTCCCAGACCGAAACAACTCGTCATCGATAAGTGTGCTTTCCAGAAGACAGGGGATAGGGGTGACAAACTACGTTCGTTTGCCAAGAATCACTTGCTGATACTCGCGCACGACCTCTACGGTGAGATTGTCACGGACCGAAAGGACGGGCGGAGGGCCCACCTGCAATGGTTCCAGCGTGCGATGCAAGCGGGGGCGTATTGGGGGCCAAGTGTGAGGTCAATGGTGGAGAAGGAAGCCGAGATATTGGCGCCCTATGGCTTCCTTGCTGATTTGGACGAAACGCGGAGGATGCGGGATCTATTCATGCGTGGCCGCGTTCTTGATCCGAGGCATTTCGCTGATGTGGTGGAGCGGAATCTGGAATCAGGGAAGGTCCTACTTGATAATCATGGGGTGGTTTGTCGGAAGGTCGTCCCTCAGATTCTCGAGTGCGCGGAAGCACGCCGGCAGGAGTTGCAGCCTCGAGTGCGCAGACTGGAACGCCTCCAGTTCTTGCTCAACCGTCTTGATGCGTTTGAGGTTTTCGATGCGCACGCCATTGCTGCATGTGCATTTCGGCGCTATGTCCGAGACGCAGAGCGATTTTGCCTGTCTCGTGAATGGGTTAGCTGGCAATACATACGTCTCACTACGGTTCTCCATCTCGAATACGCGTTTCTCAAGAAGGGGCAGGGAGGAGACGGAGAACGGGAGACTGCCGAGCATGATCTGTACGACGTCCAGTATGTGGTCCTTTTGAGCCGGGCCGATGCGATCATTACATCGGACAAGAAGTTGGTCGAATTGGCCCGGGCGGCATTTCCGGAGAAGGATGTGTTTTCGAGCCTGGAGGAGGTGCCCGAATCGTATCGGTGTGACTGGGCGGGCGATTGAAGGGCACGGCTTGCCTGCGGCGGAAGGTTGCTGGTATACTGAAGGTGGAATTAGCGTGAAGTGATTTTCGGGGCACATGCCTATGGTGGCGATGAACCAGATTGAGAAGTTCGGTCGGGAGATTGGGCGGGAGTTCGGGGCCGAGAAGGTGATTCTCTTTGGCTCCTACGCCCGAGGTACGCCGGTGCCTGACTCCGACGTCGACCTGCTGGTCATCGGTCCGTTTCCGGGACGCAGCGTCGATACCTCCGTGGCGATTCAGATGAAGCTCCGTCCAGGCTTTCCAGTCGATCTGCTCGTGCGAACGCCTGAGAACGTCCGCGAGCGCATCGAGTCAGGAGATACGTTTATGAGCGGTATTCTCACGGAGGGCAGAGTCCTCTACAGTGCCAACGGTCATCAGATGATCGGACAGGATTGATGGACGTTCAAGAACAGATTGCTTATTGGACGACGGGATCGCAGGAGGATTTCGATGCGGCTGGGTCGCTCCTGGAGAAGGGGCATCTCAGGCATAGTCTGTTCTTCGCGCATCTGGCCATCGAGAAGGTACTGAAGGCTCTGGTGGTCCGTCGGACGGAGAAGGAACCGCCGAAGATTCATAACCTTGTTCGCTTGGCCGGACTGGCCGGCATAGAAACGAGCCTGGAGCAACAACGCTTCCTTCGGAGGTTCGACCTATACCAGTTGGAGGGCCGTTATCCCGATTCAAGGCCGACGATCATCAATCGGGGAATAGCGATTCGAGAATTGCACGAGGCAGCGGAGGCACTGACGTGGTTGAGAGCGGAATTGTCGATGTGATCCGGCGGTATCTTGCGGTGTTGCCGTCGGTGGGAATCCACGCTCGCCGGGCGGTGCTCTTTGGTTCGTTCGCCACGGGGCAGGCGCATCAGTGGAGCGACATCGACCTGGTGGTGATCGCTCCGGAGTTTGACGCCGGACGCGATTTCGAGACGGTGAAGAGCCTTTGGGAGACCACACTGCTTGCCGACAATCGGATCGAGCCAATTCCTTGTGGGGAGGTGGAATGGGAGAGCGGGAACGGGCGGCCGATTCTGGCGATTGCGCGGAGCGAGGGCGTGGTGATCGAGGCGGAGCCCTCATAGGATGCTCGCCTGGGGGCCTGTCATTGCGGGGAGAGGTAGCGGTCGACGTTCTGCGGGGTGACAAGTTCGAAGGGGATGAGGACTTCCTCCTCATAGGGCTCGCCTTTAATGATGTGGACGGCGGTTTCGAGGGCGGTGGCGGCCTGGCGGCGGGCGTTCTGGAAGACGGTGGCATCGAGCCGGCCCGCCTGCACAGCGGCCAGTGCATCGGCGATGGCGTCGACGCTGACCAGCACGATCTCGCCGCTGACGCCTGCGGCCTCCAGGGCGTTGAGGGCGCCCAGGCCCATCTCATCGTTCTGGGCAAAGACCGCGTCGATCTGTCCCCGATACGCCTGGAGCCAGTTCTCCATCAGGGCCATTCCCTCCTCCCGCGACCAGTTCGCGGTCTGCACGGCAATCAGCTCGAGATCGGGGTACTGTTTCAGGGCCGATTTCGCGCCTACGGTCCGCTTGATCTCCGCTGCCTGACCGGGGAAACCGGTCATCATCACGAGCCAGCCCTGGCGTCCGAGTTTTTCGGCGATGTGGTCGATGGCGATTTCGGCCGATTCCTCATCCCGGGAGCCCACGAACGCGGTCGGCTGGGATCGCGTCTCGGAATTGACGTTGACGATCGGGATGCCGGCGGCGATGGCCTTGTCGACCGCAGGCGAGCTGGCTTCGACTTCGCACGGATTGAGGATGATGGCGTCCACCCGCTGGGCGATGAAGCTCTCGACCTGTTGAATCTGCCGTTCGGCACTGCGTTCGGCGTCGGTGACGATCAGCTTGACGTCCAGTTCATCCGCCTTGGCCTCCATGGCCTCGCGGATATCGACGATAAACTCGTTCGAGAGATTCAGCAGGCTCACGCCGATCACGATCTGATCGGGATCGGCGGGACCGGGGCGGACCATCCACAGCACGACGAGAAAGACGATGATGAGAGCGACGATGATGCGTTTTCGCATGACTGCCAATCCCGTATACTCTTCGACGCTTGCCAGCATCCCGGAGGACGACTACCGGGCGTGCTTCTCGCGGTCGAGAATCACGGCCCCGATGATAATCAGCCCTTTGACGACCTGCTGATAGTATGAGGAAACGTTCAGCAGGTCCAGCCCGTTGTTGAGCGTGCCGATCAGCAGGGCGCCCAGCAGGGTGCCGGTGATGGTGCCGACGCC
>CAZTGH010000534.1:0-3461 GCA_964612985.1 uncultured Pirellulales bacterium | reverse complement strand
CACGGACGCCAGCGATGCCTTTCGAACGACGGGACGGCCGAGCCAGGAACTGTACGACGAGGCGACGGTGCTGGGCGAGGGGTTCGCGATCGGCGGCGCCTTGTTGGGCGCGTTCATGGGCTTCGTGATCGGGGGCAAGCTGGTGGCGCTGAGCGTTCAGCGCAAGCGCACGGAATACGAAGCCGATCCCGCGAGTTGTCTGGCGTGCGGACGGTGCTACGAATATTGCCCAAAGGAGCACGAGCGCTTGAAGAAAGGCAACGAGGTGTTGACGAGGCATTGATGACAGATGAAACCAAACACACGGCGGCCAACGAGCCGAGCGTAGGCTATCGGACGGTTCGCACCACGTTCAAGGTGGCGGGGGCGTTTACGCTGATCTTTCTGGTGCTGCTGGTGGGTAACTTCATCGGCACCAGCGTGATCGGCCCGATGCGCGAGAACCGGTTGACGGAGATGAAGGCGGAGATTCGCGGCACCGAGGCCAGCGAGGAGCAACTGGCGGAGATTCGGCAGTTGGATCTTGAGATTCGACGCAAGCGGATCTGGCGGCTGGACTTCGCGCGAAAGACGTCGTACGCGCTGTTGGGCAGCGTGGTGCTGCTGCTCGTTTCGGGTAAACTGACAAAGACGCTGAGCAAACAGCCTCCTCGCCCCGAACCCGCTGCGGATGTCAGCGTCCAACAGATCGCAGAGGCCCGGGGCCGGCGCCGGGCGGTCATCGGTGGATTGGCGATTCTGGGCGGGGTCGTTGCGCTGTTGGTCACGGTCGAAGCGCCGCAGTCGTTCCTGGCGGCCGAGGAGACGGGGCCCTCGTATGCGTCGACGGAAGAGAAGCAGCTTCAATGGCATCGCTTCCGCGGTCCCGATGGCGGGGGGGTGAGTGCTTTCACCACCATTCCGACCGCATGGGAGGGCGCCAGCGGGCAAGGAATTGTGTGGAAAGCGGCGGTGCCGTTGACTGGGTACAACTCGCCCATCGTCTGGCAGGATCGCGTCTTTCTCAGCGGGGCCACGGAAGAGAAACAGGAGGTCTACTGCTATGATGCCGGTTCGGGGCAACTGCTCTGGACGGGGGGTGTGCCCATTACGGCAGCGGCTATGGCCGAGATCGACCCCATGGAGGACACGGGCTATTCCGCCTCGACCATGGCCACCGACGGAACACGGGTCTATGCGATTTTTGCGACGGGCGATCTTGCGGCGTTCGATTTCAACGGGCGCCGGCTCTGGAACAAGAATCTGGGGATACCGGAGAATGCGTACGGGTATGCCTCGTCGCTGGAGACGTATCAGGATCGCGTGATCGTGCAGTACGATCAGGGCGACGGCAGCGAGGATCTTTCCCGCCTCTATGCATTGGACGGGATTTCCGGCCGCGTCGCGTGGCAGGTCAGGCGGCAGGTTCCGAATTCCTGGACGTCGCCGATCCTCGTGGAGGTCGAAGGGCAGTCCCAGGTGATCACGGTGACCGATCCGTGGGTGCTGGGCAACAACCCCGCCGACGGCGCCGAGATCTGGCGGGCCGAATGCGTCGGCGGCGACGTGGCGCCTTCGCCCATCTATGCGGGCGGACTGGTGCTGGCGATCGAGCCCTACAGCCATCTGGTCGCTGTCAAGCCCACGGGAACAGGCAACGTCACGGAGACCCACGTCGCCTGGACGATGGATCAGGGCGGGCCCGATATATGCACGCCCGTTGCCACCGACGAGTATACGTATCTGCTGGAAGGATACGGGTTGCTGATGTGCTTCCGTACCGCGACGGGCGAGATGGTTTACGAGCATGATTTCCGCGAAGATTTCATGGCTTCGCCCAGCATCGCGGGCGACAAGCTGTATGTGCTCAGTAGCGACGGGGTCATGCACATCAGCGAGGTCGGTCCTGAATACAAGGAACTGACGAAGAGCGAGTTGGGCGAGAAGTGTCACGCGTCGCCTGCGTTCGTGGACGGGCGGATCTATATCCGAGGACTGCAGAACTTGTACTGCATCGGTGGCTCGCAGGCGGGCGAAGATGCAGACTGATCGAGTTTCTATGGACGAACTGGATTTGACATTCGTAGATCGGACCGTCGAGCAGGTCGGGACGGGCAACGAGAAGGTGCTGGAGATCCTCCAGGCGCTTCAGGGGCACTATGGGTATCTGCCGACGCGGGCGCTGAAGCGGGTCTGCGAACTGACGGAGATCACTCCGGCCGACATCACGGGCGTCTCGACATTTTACGATCAGTTTCGGCACCGGCCGGCGGGCCAGCACACCATTCGCGTCTGTATCGGCACGGCATGTCACGTCAAAGGCGGACAGCAGGTCTTCGATGCCTTCAAACGATATCTCCGCATCCCGGACGACGAGGATACCGACGCCGACAAGCTGTTCACCGTAGAGAAGGTTGCGTGCATCGGCTGTTGCATGCTGGCCCCCGCCATTCAAATCGATGATGTCGTCTATGGTCATCTGAACGATCATCGTGTTCCGATCGTCCTGAAGGATTTCCTGGAGCAGCAGAAGGCGGTCGGACGTCGGAGGCGGTGGGAGCGAATCCGCCAAACCGGCATGCCGGTCGGGGAATTGCGGATCTGTCTCGATTCGAGTTGTCGGGCCAGCGGCAGTGCCAAGGTCTACGAAAGTCTTAAGAAGGCCGTGGACCAGACACGGGCGCTCGCGGTGGTCAGAAGTGTCAGTTGCTCGGGCATGTCATATCTGACCCCTCTGGTCGACGTTGTCCTGCCCGACGGGACCTTGTTCCGCTATGGAAATGTCGAACCCCAGGATGCCAAAGCGATCGTCCTTCGGCATTTTAAGCCCAGACGGATGGGGGGCCACATCGCCAGTGCCGTTTCGAATGCGCTCGATCGGATACTGACCGACGAGAATCGCGAGCCCGTGACGCGATACTCGATCAATCTGCGCGATCACGCGGTCACCCATTATCTTGGCCCTCAGGTACATATTGCCACCGAACACTGCGGGCATGTTGCCCCGACAGACTTGGATGAGTATCTGGCCAAGGATGGGTTCAAGGGACTGGAGCGGGTCCTTCGTGAACTCGGGCCGGAGGAGGTGATTGCGGAGGTCGAGAAGAGCGGGCTGCGAGGTCGAGGCGGCGCGGGATTCCCCACGCACCTGAAATGGTCGACCGTGCGGGCGCAGGATTCCGAAACCAAGTACGTCGTGTGCAACGGCGACGAGGGCGATCCCGGCGCGTTCATGGATCGGATGCTGATGGAGTCTTATCCGTATCGCATCCTGGAAGGGATGGCGATCGCGGCCCGTTGCGTCGGAGCTCACGAGGGCTACCTGTATATCCGCGCCGAGTACCCGCTGGCGATCAAGCGGGTGACGGAAGCTATCGAGAAGTGCGCCGAGCGGGGATACCTGGGTGACAACATCCTCGACAGCGATTTTTCGCTCCGGCTGAAGATCGTGGCGGGCGCCGGGGCGTTCGTCTGCGGGGAAG
>CAZTGH010000533.1:0-3467 GCA_964612985.1 uncultured Pirellulales bacterium | reverse complement strand
AACGCCCTCGCGCCAGCCCGACGCCACCTTCTCGAACTGCTGCGCCAGCACGTCCGCCGGATAGATCGCCCGCCAGCCGTTCACGTCGTCGTACGGAAACCCCACCATCGTCGCCCGATACCCCGTCGGCTCCCAGTACAGCAGGTTCGCCGGACCCCACTGCGTCGGACCGCGATACACATATCCCCCATGAAACGGATACTCCGCAAAGGCCTCGCTGAACTTCGCCCACCCTGCCATCATTGCCGGTGCCGCGTCCTTGCCATAGCGACTCTCCGCCACGTTCCGTAGCGCCTGTTCCACCGTCGGCGCAGGCTCCCGCTGAAACTGCCGCACCAGCTCCAGATTGGGCGACGGATACCCGCCCACCGTCCAGCTCAGCATCAGCCCGTCGATGCCCGCCTGCGTCAGGTTCTCACAGTGCTGCGCCACCAGGTTCATCACCGGCAGATACGGCACCGCCGACAGCTCCCACGTACAGTTTACCTGCACCTTCGCCAGCGTCTTGAGCCCACGCTCGCGCGCCAGTGCCCAATGCCTCTTCGCCCTGGGTCCGGGCCCCACCGCCGAAATCGAATACTCCCCCACCCCACTGCGCACCCCTCCGCGTTCGATCGGCTTTCCCCACTCGCTCACGCACATCAGATACACGTCGTCGGGCAACAGCTCGATGATCCGCGAAGCCCAGTCAGGCTGCCCCCACCCCGCGCCGGTTCCATCGGGCCATCCCCAGTCCCACACGATCACCTTCGCCTCCGGATTGCCCGCGCGCACGCCCGCGGCAATCGCCGCATTGACCTCCGCGATCACTTCCGGCCCCGACCGTTTCGAACAGCGCGGACACCCCGCCGCCGTACGAGTGTGACTGTAGCAGTTCGTCAGGTTCTCCGAAGCCGTGATCGTAAAGACCCCGCCCAGCCCCGGAACTGTCTCGAATACGTGCCGCAGCGAATCCGTGATCCATCGCCTCACCTCCGGCGTCGACGTGCACAAGGTCACATAGTCGCCCTGTCGCACCCCCCGCAGATCCTCCCGACCCTCCAGCAGCGACGCCGAAACCGCCCGAGGCTCGTTCATATACAGATAGATATTCACGCCGTACCGCTTCGCCCGCTCCACCATCCTCGCCAAGTTCGCCAGCCGCACCTCGTAATCCGCCGTCGCCCGACCCAGCGCGTCGCTCGCCGCCAGTTGCGACAGCACCACGTGCAGCCAGACCCCGTTGACCCCCAGCCGCGATAGCCGCGCCAGCAAACCGTCCGGATAAGGGTCCAGCTCGGGATTCAGCAGCGGATCGCCGAACACCCCCGCATACGAATACAGAAAACGAATCGGCGACTCGACATCACGCTTCGCAGACCCCGTCGCCTCGACCGCACCGCCAAACCGGGAAAGGAACCCGAAGCGAGGTTCCATCGGTGCCCTCATCGCTTCACCGAAATGCGATGAAACGATCGTCCGCATTTCTTCGCACCGCCGCGTTACCGCCTCGTTTGGCTCCGCATACCGAATCGCCTCGCACGCTGGCTTCAGCGATCCCAGCTTGATCCACAAGAAATCGTCCTCTCGTAGCGTAAACGCCAGCTGCTCGGCATCCCAGCCCAACAGCGTCAGCAACTGCTCGTAGGGCAGCAGATGCCAGTTCCGCCGGATTAGGGAGATATACCCCCGCTCCTGATACTCCGCTGGCGGACGAACGTGCTCGGGCAATCCCATCGACAGCCCCATGCGGCGCACCTTCTCAGGCGTCGTCCCCACCACCTCCGCCATCCGCGTAAGCGTTACCATCTCCCAGTTCCGCCACACGAACGCGTGCAGCCGATCCGGAAAATGCGGCGTCGCAATCGCCGCCGGCGCACTGCCCACCGGCAGCGTCTCCGCCCCCTGCAAAACCGCGCAGAACGTCAGCACGACCAGCGCGAACACCAAGTGACTCTTCATGCCGTTCTCCAACATTATTCAGATGCCAACCGCCGCCTCAGAGGCGTCAGCGTCACCGGACCTATCAAACCCGAATCCTGCGGGGGCCACTCAGCCGCGCTGAAGTATCCGTCCGCCCCGCGATTCTCGCCACGCCTCGGAGGGAAATTCACGTTGTAGAATTTCTTGTAGTTCACGCCCCGCCGGTCCAGGTCCGCAATGCGATTGCCCATCAGGTTCGCCACCTCGACCTCGAGCGTGTTCTCGTTTTGGAATCGATCGGCCGGAATCGACAGGCGAAACGGCGCAGCGATCGACACCCCCAACTCCTCTCCGTTCAGTCTCACCCGAGCGCTCTCGCACACCCGCCCCAGATCCAGCGCCCACCCGTCCGCGCTGCCCTCAGGCCGGTCGAAACGAATCGTATACCGCGCCGTCCCCGAGAACTTCTTCACCGCCTCCCCCTCGAACTGCGTCCACGACCCCAGCGTCTCCGTCTCGATTGTCGCAGGCAACTCCGGACCGCCCTCGATAAACTGCACGCTCCACGTCCCCGTTACGGGACGAGCCTCCCCCTCCTCGCTCCAGTACGCATAGCGTGACCCTTCCATCCCTCGGTCGAACGTCCGCAGAATGCACGACTGCCCCGCTCCAAGCTGCACGTAGACCTCGCAGCCTCCCGCCGTCTGTCGCATCTCGGCCAATCCCTTCTTATCCTGCATCGGTTCGAAGATCGCCACCGACTCTGCCTTCGCCACAAGCGGGACCCAGCTATCGAACCGCTCCTCCGAGCCGTTATACACGAAGTAGCACGTGCCGTCCGACAGCTTGCGCCGCACGAAATGCAGCCCCTCCTCCACCATCGCCTCCCGCCGAATCCCCGCCGAATGCAGCAGGTCCCCCAGGTCGTCACCCAGCAGCAACCGCCCCTTGCCGATTTTCGCTTCCCGCACACCAGCAGCCGACGTCTCACGGAAATCCAGTTCCGAAACCATCCTCTTCAGCACCCCGCGCCGCGCCTCGAATTCCCCCCATCCCGGAACGTCCTCGGGCAAATCCCCCTGCACCACGATCGTCCCCCCTTCTCTCGCCAGTGCCAGCAGCGATTCGAACGTCCCCACCCCCATCCTCTCGCACGCCGGCACCACCACTGTCCTGTAGTCGACGCCCCCCGTACGAAGGACCCCGCCCTCGCACCGCACTTCTCCGAGCTGCCGATCCGAGACATAGTCGAACGCATACCCGCTGTCCCACAACGTCTGAGCGATCCCCCGTATCTCCCGCGGCGCCTGCGCGCTGTAGTGCGCCAGCATCGCCCGACCCGCCTGCGACCACGAATCGTAGATCGGCCAGTACACCAGGACGTCGTTGTGCGGCTGGCCGGCCTGCAACACACTCTGGCAACGCGTGATGTACGCATTCAACGCCGGCACGTCGCGGAAGATCGAATTCCGGGCGTTGCCCTGGGTCGAGGCGTAGAACAGCCAGCCCGGCCACGGTGTCGTCTCGGGCGCATAGCACACGCCGTGGTAGTAGATGCAGTTGAT
>CAZTGH010000532.1:0-3473 GCA_964612985.1 uncultured Pirellulales bacterium | reverse complement strand
TGATATGGAGGGCATCATAGTCCGGGTTGCCGTTGGGGTCGGCGCCGTAGGTCATGCTGGCGGAGAAGCTCTGGTTGACCGTCGGATCGAGCGATACCGGGTCAACGGTCAGGGTCAGGGTGTCGGCATTGTACGAGGCGCTGATGTTCTGCACATCGGAGAACGTCCCCTGCAGTTCCATGGCGATCGACTCCAACCGGTCCTCCGGGTCGCCAACGGGGATGCTGATATCCTTGAGATAGTAGCGCAGGACTTCGAGGCCCGAATGGGCGCCGGCGAGCGCGCGGCCGCTCTGTCGCTGATTTTCGGCGACCTGGACGTTGGTGCCGGAGATGGCGGCCATGGCGACGGCCATGGCGGACAAGACGGTCACGAACAGCAGCGACAAGACCAGCGCAGAGCCGCGCTGGCGGCTCGTGATACGTAAGGACCGTTTCATTTCTTCCCCCGATGCCGCTCGAGATGCCTGATCACGTTGAGTCCATCTTCAAAAAGCTCCGTTAAAAGTATAGGTCTTCTGAGGCGGATCACAAATGGCCGGTGCGAGCAAATGGCTGAAGGGGGCGGATTGACGTCCAGAGAGCGAGCGGATTGGGGGATCATTCTGTTTCGGAACGTTCGGCGAAATAGCTGCTGCGGGCGAAGGGCGAGGCCTGGATCCAGGTGAAACCGAGGGTGCGGGCGCGTTCGGCCCAGGCGTCGAATTTTTCCGGAGGGATGTAGTCGATGACGTCGAGGGAGTCTTTGGAGGGGCGGAGGTACTGGCCGATGGTGATTCGTCGGCAGCCGACGGCGCGGAGGTCGCGGAGGACCTGGATCACTTCGTCGTCGGTTTCACCGAGGCCGAGCATGAGGGACGACTTGGTGGGGGTGTGGGGGTAGCGTTGGGCGGCCCTTTCGAGCAGGTGGAGGCTGAGTCGGTAGTTGCCGCCGGAGCGGGCGCGGGGATAGAGCGAGGGGACGGTCTCGACGTTGTGGGCGAAGACGAACGGCAGGGCGTCGGCGAGGATGTCGAGGGCCTCGGACTGGTTGTCGCGGAAGTCTGGCGTAAGGATTTCGAATCGGACAGAGGGGCAGCGGCTTCGGACGGCGGCGATGCAGCCGCGGAAATGGGTCGCTCCGCCATCGGGCAGGTCGTCGCGGTTGACGCTGGTGATCACGAGATATTTGAGGTTCATCTGCTCGACCATTTGGGCCAGGCGATCGGGTTCGGTCGGGTCAGGCGGTTCGGGTTTGCCGGCGGCGACGGAGCAGAATTTGCAGTTGCGGGTGCAGATCCGGCCCAGGATCAGGACGGTGGCGGTGCCCCGACCCCAGCATTCGCCCTTGTTCGGGCAGTTCGCGTTGGTGCAGATGGTTTCGAGGTGGAGCGATTCGAGGGTCTGCTCGGTATGTTGAAAGCTATGGCTGGCGGGCCAGGGCCTTCGCAGCCAAGGGGGTAATCTGCTCATCAGAGTCCTTCGTTTCTACGTGCCTATCTCGGATTGGCCCGAGCGGCTTCTATCTGCATCGGATCTTCACGCGGTGGGAAACCGTGTACCGTCAGTAGTGGGGATGATAGTGCATCTACTGCCTGGAACGCAACAAACTTGAGATTCTCTTGTGAACTCTCCTGTTTCTGTGTATGCTATTGTATGACAGGTGTATGACACAGGCACGAAGAAGATGGGGTATACTATGGGCCGTTCCGCACTAGTCCAAGCACGAGTGGATCAGCGTACGAAGTCTCAGGCACAGATGATACTCGACGCGCTGGATCTATCCATGTCTCAAGCGATCAATCTTTTCCTCAAGCAGGTTGTCCTGCGAAAGGGGATTCCGTTTGAGATCAAGATCCCCACGCCATTGACCGAAAGGACGTTCGATAAGACGGACCGCGAAGAAGAACTGCATCGTGTGGGAAGCGTTGAGGAGCTACTCCGGGAGCTCAACGATTGAACCTCGTCTATACGAGCCAGTTCAAGAGGGACTACAAGCGTGTGAAGCGGGCGGGCGCGAATGACGATTTGCCTGAAGCTATCGTCGGGAAGCTTCTGGCCGGTGAACGTTTGGATGCCCACCATCACGACCATCCGTTGAAAGGGGGCTGGAAGGGCCGACGTGAGTGCCATCTTACGCCCGACTGGCTGCTTGTCTATTGCGTCCGCGGCGACGACCTGATTCTGGAACGAACCGGAACGCATTCTGATCTCTTCCGAAAGTAGCTATACGCTATGGGTTGGTGAAGTGGTGGGCGAGGCGGCGGGTGAGTTGTTGTTTGATGGCGTGCATGTCGCAGGGGCGGGCGGTTTCGTTCTGGACGGAGGTCATACGGACGCCGTCGAGGCCGCAGGGGACCATGGCGTCGAATAGGGTCAGGTCGTTGCAGATGTTGATCGCCATGCCATGATAGGTTACTAAGCGGCTGACGCGGACGCCGATCGAGGCGATCTTGCGCGGGCCAACCCAGAGGCCCGGCAGGCCCTTTCGCCTTTCGGCGGTCACGCCCGCCCAGGCGAGCAGGTCGATGCCGATCGCTTCGAGGGTGCGGACGTATTCGCTGATGCCGAGCTTCAATGGTTGCAGGTGCAGGATGGGATAGAAGACGAGCTGGCCTGGGTTGTGGGCGGTGGCGCCGCCACCCCGGCGGATCTCGACGACGTCGATGCCGCGCCGGGCGAGTTCGTCGGGCTCGATCAGCAGGCGGTTGGCGCTTTGGCGGGCGCCCAGGGTGATGACGGGCGGGTGCTCGACGATCAGGACGGTGTCGCCGATCTGGCCCGCCTGACGCTGCGCGTTGAGCTTCTGCTGGAGCGCGAGCACTTCGCGATAGTCGGCCAGGCCCAGATCGCGGACGGAAAGACCGGCATTGGTCTGCGAAATCTGGCTATGGATTTGTTTTGACTCCGTCAGCATTGTCCTATCTTACCAGTAGAGGCCAGGGAATGCACCCACTTTGTAGGTGGCAGGTCGCCCGGTTGGCGGATGGTAGAATCAAAGCGGGCTCTCTCGAATGATTCGTGGGTTGAGGACTTCAGCGAGTCTACTCTCGGCAAAACCGCTCGGGGCCCCAGAGGCCCAAATTACCCCCCAGGTTGCCCCTAATTTGAGCCTCTGCCCAATCGGTTTTGCCGCGACGATAGAGGCTGAAGTCATTGTTTTCAAGATGCAGGCATGATCCAGGGTTCTCAAGTCCTTTGCGGGAAACCGGTTCTGTCGTACGGCGGCATGGCAGCACTGACGGATTATTTCAACGAGGCTCAAAGCGCAATGAAAGCGTACTTTGGGGATGGGGACTTTGCTTCGCAGGCGCATGCACAGGCCCTCTGTGCAAGAGACCATCCCCCAAGCCTGCGCTTGGCTCCGGCTTGAGGCTGCCACCCAGACAGTTCGGCTCAGTAGGTTTCGAGGAGCAGTTCGCCGAGGGCGTCGTGGACGGCGTCTTCGAGGGTCTCCGAGACGGTCGGGTGCGGGAAGGTGATCCGGCGGATGGG
>CAZTGH010000531.1:0-3474 GCA_964612985.1 uncultured Pirellulales bacterium | reverse complement strand
GCCTTGGCATCGACCAGCACCGACCGCTTGAGCCGATCTTCGATGTAGTCATAATGGACGAGGCGTCGCAGACTCGCTTCCAGCCCGCCCAGCACGATGGGCACCTCGCGATACGCCTGGCGCGCCCGCGCCGAATACACCAGCAGCGGTCGACCTGGTCGCAGACCCGCCGCACCGCCTGGACTGTAGACATCCTGCCTGCGACGATGTCCCAGCGATGCATAGTCGTTCAGACGCGAATCGATGCACCCGCTGGTGATCCCCCAGAACAGCCTGGGCCTTCCCAGCGCCCGAAAGGGCTCGACGCTCCGCCAGTCGGGCTGCGCCAGAATCGCCACGCGATAGCCCAGCTTCTCCAGCCACCGCCCGATCAGCGCTGCGCCGAACGACGGATGGTCCACGTACGCGTCGCCCGTAATCAGGATGACATCCGCCTGCCCCCAGTTGCGCCGGCGCAGCTCCTCCGCTGTCGTCGGGAGGAATCCATCGAGATCGTTGACACGGGTACCCATCTGCCGATTATACCACAGCCTCGCTTTTTGTGTTCACCCCGACCAGGACCTCTCCCCCCGTCATCCCGAGCTCGCCAGCGGCGCCGCCGCGACAGTCGGAAAGAATATAGCCCTACTGTCCATTTTTGCAGAAGTCCACTCACCGGTTATATGCACCTGCGTCTTCGCCCGTCAGACCTATGTTCTTCGAAGCGGCGCCTATGTCACGCCATTAAGGGATTTCCCTATACAGGCGGAGTGCATTTCCCTATACAGTTGGAGTCTGGCGCTGGTCGGCTTCCGCCGGCGGGCACGTGCAGCACGGTGATCTGCGGGCCTCCTGGGATGGGTATCGCTGGGGTCGTTGGAATTTGAGAAGGAAGGGCCAGGAACGAGGCTCTTTCTTTCCAAAGCAGGCCTATCGTCCGTTTTTGCAGAAGTCCAGTTTCCACAAGCGCGTTCGGAGTAACGGATGGCCAAGGGAGCAAAACGCAAGAAGAGCGGAGAAAAAGGCACGCAAAAACCCGTCTCCCCCGAGGGGATCGCGAAGTGCCCGACCGGGATTCGCGGATTCGACGAGATCACCTACGGAGGCCTGCCCCGAGGTCGCCCGACGCTGGTCTGCGGCGGCGCCGGCTCGGGCAAGACCCTGCTGGCGATGGAGTTCCTCGTCCGAGGCATCCGCGATTTTGGCGAGCCCGGCGTCTTCATGGCCTTCGAAGAGACCCCCGAAGACCTCGCCAGCAACGTCGCCTCCCTCGGCTTCGACCTCAATGACCTGGTCCGCCGAAAGCAACTGGCGGTCGACTACGTCCGCGTCGAACCCAGTGAGATCGAGGAGACCGGCGAATACAACCTCGAAGGCCTCTTCATCCGCCTGAGTTCCATGCTCGACGAGGTCGGCGCCCAACGGGTCGCCATCGACACGATCGAAACCCTCTTCTGCGGCCTGGAAAATCAGGCCATTCTGCGGGCCGAACTACGGCGTCTGTTCCGCTGGCTCAAGGACCGAGGCGTGACCGCCGTCATCACGGGCGAGCGAGGCGACCAGACCCTGACCCGCCAGGGGCTGGAGGAATACGTCAGCGACTGCGTGATCTTCCTGGACCACCGCGTCAAGGACGAGATCGCCACGCGCCGTCTCCGCGTCGTCAAATATCGCGGATCGAGCCACGGGACCAACGAATACCCGACGATGATCGACGAAAAAGGCCTCAGCGTCCTGCCGATCAGCTCGCTGAGCCTGGAGTATCCGGTCAGCACCGAGCGGGTCTCGACCGGGATCGCCCCGCTCGACGCCATGCTGGGCGGAGAGGGCTACTACCAGGGCAGCACCGTGCTCGTCTCCGGCGCCGCGGGCACCGGCAAGAGCAGCATCGCCGCTGCCTTCGCCGCCGGCATCTGCCGACAGGGCCAGCGCTTCCTCTACCTGACCTACGAGGAAGCGCCCGAGCAGATCCTGCGGAACATGCGCTCGATCGGCTGCGATCTCCGCCCCTGGCTGCGCAAGGGCCTGCTGCGGTTCCACGCGGTGCGCTCGAGCCTCTATGGCCTCGAGCAGCACCTGGTCAACATCCACAAGCAGATCGACGAATTCCGACCCGACGCCATGGTGATCGATCCCATCTCCAACCTGCTGGGCATCGGCGAGCAGCGCGAGGTCAAGGCCATGGTCACGCGAATGATCGACTATCTCAAAAACCGGGGCGTCACCACCCTGTTCACCAGCCTGACCGAAGCCGAACACGCGGAAGAGCAGTCCGAGGCGGGCATCTCCTCGCTGATCGACACCTGGCTGCTGCTGCGAAACGCCGAAGCCGACGGCGAGCGCAACCGCCTGCTGTTCATCCTCAAGAGTCGGGGCATGGCCCACTCCAACCAGGTCCGCGAGTTCCTGCTCACCGACAACGGCATCCAGCTCAAGGACGTCTATGTCGGTCCCGGAATGGTCCTGACGGGGTCCGCCCGCGTGGTCCAGGAGGCGAAGGACCGCGCCGAAGCGACCGCCCGGCAGCAGGAGATCACCCGACGACGACGCGAGATCGAGCAGCAGCAGACCGAAATCCGCACCCAGCTCGAAGCGCTGCGACTGAGGACCGCCGGTCTCTCCGAGGAGATGGAGATGCTCGAACGCGAAGAAGCAGCGCACCAGGCCATCACCGCCCGAGAGCAGGAGGAGCTCGGACGGGCCCGAGACACCCATATCAAGAAGCCGTAACCGAACGAAAGGAAGCGATCCGATGCCCAACCGAGTGCAGACCGCCAGGACCACCCGTAAGAACTCGCGCGTCACCGCCGCCGGTACGCCGGACCACTGGAACCTCCGCCTGTACGTCGCCGGCGCGACCCCGCGCGCCATTGCCGCGCTGGAGAATCTCAAGAAGATCTGCGAAGAACATCTCGCGGGAAAGTATGAGATCGAGGTGGTCGATCTGCTCAAAGACCCCAAGCTCGCTCGCGGCCACCAGATCCTGGCAGTGCCGACCCTCGTGCGAGAATTACCCGAACCCGTCCGCAAGATCATCGGAGATCTCTCCGACACCGAGAAGGTCCTCGTCGGCCTCGACCTGCAACCCGGATAGCTTGGAGCACCGTTCATGACGAAGAAGCACGTTCCATCGGCAAAAGAAGAACTGGAGAAGGCCGCCCAGGACGCCCAGGACCAGCATTATGTCCTGAGGCTCTACGTCGCCGGCATGACCCCCCGCTCCAAGGAGGCGACCCGCAAGGTCACCGCGGTCTGTGAAGAAAAACTGGCCGGTCGCTATTCGCTGGAGGTCATCGACATCTATCAACATCCCACCCTGGCCAAGGGCGAGCAGATCGTCGCAGCGCCCACGCTGGTCAAGAAACTGCCCTTGCCCCTGCGCAAGATCATCGGTAACATGGCCAATGAGGAGAAGCTGCTGCTGGGGTTGGACCTGCGTCCAAGGGATTCGCAAAGGTGAAATCATGACCATCGGTAACCCGAAAGCCCCTACCG
>CAZTGH010000530.1:0-3512 GCA_964612985.1 uncultured Pirellulales bacterium | reverse complement strand
GTCGAGAGTCAAGGTTACGATTTTGACGTCGGGGTTGAAGTCCTGGGCGGTGGCGACGATGGTTCCGGATTTGTCGGCGGTGACGCTGTGCCCGCCATAGGTCATGCCGGTCCAGGGGCCGTGCGTGATCTGCCCGACGACGTTCGTGCCGACCACGGGGGCGCCGATGGCTCGGGCGGCGTTGGCGACGACGCGTTCGAGGGCTTTGCCATGCTCGGGCCAGGCGTCTTCGCGGGCGGCGTAGCCATACGGGACGATCGCCAGTCGCGGATGCAGCTCCGTCATGCTCGCGAGGATCTCGGCGCTGTGCGTGTCGGCGCAGATGAGCAGGCCGACACGTCCGAACTTCGTCTCGGCGATCGTTACGCCACGACCGCGTGCGTAAGGCGGCGTCATCAGCTCGGTGAGGATGTTGATCTTGCGATGCTTCGAGAGAATCTGTCCGCCTGAGTCGATGAGCAGGACGGTGTCGTAGAGGTCTTCGCCATCCTTCTCCGCAAGGCCTGCGCAGAGGAAGACCTCGTACTTCTTCGCCAGCGCGCAGAGACGGTCGGAATCATCTCCCGGGATCGGGCAGGCCCTCTTGCGTGCTTCCGGATTGACCCAGCCATAGATGGTCATCTCGGGCAGGCAGACGATTTGGGCCTGGCCCGCTTTGGCGTCGGTGACGGCCTGTTCGGCGCGGGCGAGATTTCCCTTGCGGTCGCCATCGAGGCAGAGGGTCTGGCACATTGCGACGCGCACGTTCGGCATCGGCAAGCTCCTTTAGATCGTATATCCTTCGCGGTAGCCTGGTTTGAGGTATTCGTTGGCCTCGGGCGCGTTCGTGATCTTCATGTTCTTCCAGTCGAAGTCGAGCTTCCTGCCGGCGCGCAGGGCGACGTTGCCCATCAGCACGAATTCGGTGAGCGGTCCGGCGTAGTCGAAGTGCGTGCTCGTTTTGGTCTTGCCCCGGCAGGCTTCGAGCCAGTTGCGATGGTGGCCCGAGACGCGGGGCAGGGTCTTGGGTGGCCGCTGGTAGGCGCGCATCTTCGATTCGGGAATGATGCGAGGCGATCGCGACCAGCCTTCACCGAGGATGGCGCCTTTGGTGCCGATGTAGAGGATGCCGTTGTCTTCCATGCTGCGTCCCGCCTCGAGCACCTCGGGACGCGGAGGCATGAGACCGCCTTCGTACCAGGTGATCCGCACCGGGGGCATGCCGGCGCGGGCGGGGACGTCGAAGTAGATCAGCGAGGCGGCGGGGCACGTCTCTTCCGTCGTGCCCGAAGAGCTGGCCTCCACGCGGAAGGTCTCACACTGGTCGAGCTTGAGCGCCCAGAAGGCGGGGTCGAGGTGATGGCAGGCGAAGTCGCCGATGGTGCCCGAGCCGAACTGCCACCAGGCCCGCCAGCGGACGGGGGCGTAGTCGGGATGATACGGTCGCGGGGGCACCGGTTCGAGCCATCGGGCCCAGTCGAAACCGGCGGGAACCGGAGGTGTTTCTTTCGGGCGGTCCTTGAGCGAGGTCCAGCGGTTGGCGCCGGTGCTGGTCCACGAGTGGACTTCGAGCACGTCGCCGATGGCGCCGTCCCAGATCCATTCGCAGGCCAGGCGGATGTCTTCGCTGGAGTGCCCGAAGTTGCCGAGCTGGGTGGCGACGCCCGCCTTGCGTGCGGCTTCGGTGACGACGCGCGTCTCGTAGACGGTGCGGCACAGCGGTTTTTCGCAATAGAGGTGCTTGCCTTTGGCGAGGACGGCCAGCGCGATGATCGCGTGCGAGTGGTCTGGAGTCGCCAGGAGGATGGCGTCGATGTCTTCCTGGTCGAGCATCTCGCTGTAATCGCGGTAGGTGGGGCAGGGCTCGCCGTTGTTCTGGCGGACGAGTTCGGCGGCGGGCTTGAGCCCGGCGGTGCCGCCATAATAGAACATGCTGTAGTCGCTCTCGGTGTTGACGTCGCACAGGGCCATGACGTGGGCGGCGGGCTCATTGAACAGTTGCTTCATGTTGACGATGCCCTGGCCCCCGGTGCCGATGATGGCGACGTTGACCTTTTCGCTGGGGGCGGTGTGGCCCGGTCCGCCCAGGACATGGCGAGGCACCACGCTGAAGGCGGCCATCGTGGCGGCTGCGCCCAGGAGGTTCCGGCGGGTCATGGGTTTCTCCACGTTCGCGGAATCGGTCCTCTGAGAGCTCATGCAAGGTCTCCTCTTGAAGTCCTCAATCTCGGATCTCACACCGCCCCGGCGCATCACCGGATTGGCTGGGCACAGGATACCATCCTGACGCGTCCATTGCGAGTCTCTCGCAGGTCGGTATCATCGAGCTGGCGAACCACCTGAGGGAGCGGTTCCCGAGGGGTGCCGGTGTAGCACATCGTACAGAATCGCATGTCCGCCACTATCTGCCCCTCGAGGTGTGTGGGATTGGCCCGGGTGCAGAGACAACTACCGGACCGGGCGCGCCCGGCGTCATTTGCCGGCGGCCAGGATGCTCAATATAACGATTATACCGATTATCAAAATTGTCGCCGTGATGAATAGTTCCACGCGGTTCACCATCATGCACTGCCCCTTCCTCCGAGTCTTACGCGTCTTCTTTTCCTATCTATCCAAAACGTAAGACACCCGTCGGGGTGGTCAATAAGCAGATATACGTATTTTCGCCAGCGGGACATTGATAAGGCAAACACATATGAGGCAAAAGAGCCCCCGCAATTTGATGAGGGAGAGGAAGCGAGACTATGCGGGGGCTTAGAGGCAAATCTCATTACTGAACGCATGATACCATCTCGTTCGCGGGAATGCCACAAGGAAAATGCTTGGTTTGATGAAATCTTTTTGGCTGGGATCCCGGTGCTGGGCGGCTACCGTGACGGGGCGAGCGGACCCCTGACTTGCGTCGGCAAACCGCCCTCCTTGGGTCAAAAACGCGGTTTCTCAGTCTCCGGATCGTCTCTTTGGCCCGGTGGCCGTGCCGATGGGCAGGGCGACTACGATCCGCTGCATCGTTGGGCCCCGAAAGAATCTTTGTCCGGCGCGGGATTTTCTTGTCCACATCTGAGGTTTGAGAAACGCTAGCTGCCGGGCCAAGGGTCTGCGGATGCCTCTATTGGGATCTTCCTCCTTCCCGCGCCCTTGGCTTCATTTATGCCCAGAGGGTATCGCCGGCGCAGGTCTGCACGAAACCGGGCAAGGGGTATGCGGCGGGCGAGCGTGACAGCAGACCGGCCGTGACCGTCACGGCCAGTGCCGTCACGTAGCGGGACTGGCTTCTGCGCGGGGCAGGGTGCATCTGCGCCGTCGGGGCGCTCAGCGGTAGTCGGCGCCGTTGAGGCTCTGGACGACGGAGACCAGCCACGCTTCGAGCTGGGCCTTCATGGTCTCGGTTCGCGCGGGCTGGGATTCGAGGAGGTTCTCGCTCTCCTGCGGATCGTCGGCGAGGTTGTACAATTCGAACGTCACGGCGTCGTTCCTCTCGATGCGGTGCAGCTTCCAGGGCCAGTCGAGCCAGGCGGCGTGGCCGGGGAAGC
>CAZTGH010000529.1:0-3523 GCA_964612985.1 uncultured Pirellulales bacterium | reverse complement strand
CCCTTACGACGAATGCATCACTTGAGCCTGTAGAGGCTTTTGGCAAAGCTTTGCAAGTGCTGGAGACGGTCGCCATACGAGGCATATTGGATTTCGCGGCGCACGGTATCGTCCAGGGCACGTCCGCCGACAATGACGGCACACTGTCGTTCCAGACATACCTCGTACAACTGACGATATTCCTGGATGAAGCGTGGCGGCGCATCGACGTTTGACACGCTCAGCCAGAGCACACGGGGGCGCAGGTCCACGACGGCTTGAGCCGTCGTTTCGAAGGGCAATTCGGTACCGAGAAAACGTGCGTTCCAACCCTGCTCCAGAAGCACCAACTCGCACAACTGGCCCGGCAAGCTGTACGGATCGCCGGGCGGGGTGGTTCCAATCGCCGTGGGGGCGTCCGGGCCCGGTGGGGCCAGGGTATCCTTAAGGCGTAACAACACGTGGCGGTTGGCCCTGTTATCGTGTTTTCATTATCGTCAAAGGCTGTACTTCGGACTGGTATTCGTTTCCACCGGCTGGATGCTGGTCACGGAGATGTTCAACGCGACCACCAAAGCGCTCTACGATTTCGTGGAACCCGCCAAGAACGAGAAGGTCGGCATCATCAAGGACATCGTCTCCGCGGCGGCGGGCATCAGCATTCTGATCTGGCCCATCGTGTTTGCGGTGGAAGCCGTTCGCGTATTTCAAGTCTGGCGATAGCGCGGACTGGGTCGAGTCATCAGATGGGATCATTGGGGCGCGTTGACGGCGTCGAGCATGGCGACAATGTTCTCGGGCGGAACGTTGGCGAGGATGTTGTGCACCTGCTGAAAGACGAAGCCACCGCCCGGCGCGAGGATTCGCACCTGGTCGCGGACGTGGTCGGCCACCTGCTCCGGCCGGGCGCTCGTGAGGACTTCCCGGGTGTCGCAGCCACCGCCCCAGAAGGTCAGTTCCCGTCCGAATTCCGCCTTCAGCTCCCCTGCGTCCATGCCCGCGCAGGTGATCTGGACGGGATTGATGGCATCGAGGCCCGCTTCGATGAGGTGTGGGAGCAACTCACGGACGCCGCCACAGCAGTGCAGCATAACCTTGACGTCGGCCAGCTCCTTGGCCCGTGTCCAGAGGATCTGATGACGGGACTTGAAGAATTCGCAGTACATGCGCGGGCTCAGCATGGGTCCGGTCTGCATGCCCAGGTCATCCCCGAAAAGGAGGATGTCGATCGACGCGCCGACGGCGCCGAGGAACGTCTCCAGGTTGGCCAGATGGATCTCGACCAGGCGGTCGAGGAAACGATGGGCCTTCTGCGGCTCGCCGGCCAGCAACATGAAAAAATTGTCGGCTCGATAGAAGAACTGCCCCGTCTCGAACAGGTTGCCCCCGAAGAGGCCGACGATCGCCCGGTCCGTGCTCTCGCGGAGACGCCGGGCCCCCTGCCGAAGCGTGTCGGAATCCACCGGCCCCGGTGGAGGCGCCACACCGGTCCACATGCATTCGCCGAAGGCCTCGGCAAGGAGGCGATCGTCGTCGGACTCCGCCAGCGGAAAGTAGTTCTGCTCGAAATAGAGCGTGCCGTCAGGCATATGGGCCAAGACCTTCCCCAAGGGCGACAAGATCACCCACCGGTCCGACTCGCGCTGCATCCGTGTCCAGGCGGGGATCAGGCACGCCGTGCCGTCGGGCAGCGTCCACGGTTTCCAGGAGTCCTCATCGAGAGCGAACCCGCGCCCCAGTTCGATGCAGTCGACCCCGAAACGGTCCAGCACGTCGTCATCGACGATCGCGAGCTGCTGGATCACGTCATAAACGCGGATGGGCTTCGGATCGAGACCCAGGTACTCGCGCAGTTTCGGGTAGACCATCGCCGCGATCCCGGAAGAACGATGGCCGGACAGGTCGATCGGGACTCGATCGGCTTCGCAGTGGTTCAGTGCCGCCAGTACTCTTTCTCTGGATGTCATGAGGTCATTATAGTGTGTGTCTCGGTCATTTACAATTCAGCGTTTGTGGCTTACTATCGACCCGGCGTCGGCAGGGCGCCGACGGTGAATGACAAACAGGGAATCGCAAGCTCCGAGAGGATCATAATGTCTCACACGTACTTCATCCGCATCGTTCTCCTGGGTCTGGCACTTTCCGCCGGCGGGCGAGCCTCCACCCGACTTGCTGAGCCGGATGCCCAGAAGCTGGCCCGACGGATTCTGGCCGACCCCAATCTGCCGAAGGTCCTGGACCAGGCCAGGGACCTGCTCAAGACCGGTTTCACCGCGGGCAGCGGTTACGGCGAAGTCTGGATTCGCGATCTGAACACCTTCATCGAGTTGTCGCTCCAGGTCAACGACCCTCAGTCCATCCGCGCGGCGCTGCTGACGTTCTTCCGCTTTCAGGGCCCCGAGGGGGACATCCCCGACGGGTATATCCCGAAGGCGAAGGCCAACGTCGCATACAAGTACCGCCGGTCGCCTTCGGCCCCGGAGCTGCTGGCCCACAAGAATACCGTGGAAACCGACCAGGAATCCTCGTTGATCCAGGCGGTGCAGCGATACGTCGCCATCACGCAGGACACCTCGATCCTCGATGCGCGGGTGGACGGCGTATCGGTGCGGGAACGCCTGGGCCGGGCCCTCGATTACGTGTTGACTCACCGCTTCGACACCGACCATGGCCTGGTCTGGGGCGCCACCACCGCGGACTGGGGTGACGTGCAGCCGGAACACGAATGGGGCGTGGAACTCGATGAAAGCTCGCACCGGACGTTGGATATCTACGACAATGCCATGTTCCTGATCGCCATCGATGACTACCTGTCGCTCGTGGGCGACGCGGAACCGCAGTCGGCTCGCTGGCAGCGCGTGCGAGAGGACCTGCGTGCCAACGTACGCAAGCACCTCTGGGACCGGCAGCGCCGCAAATTCCGGCCGCACATCTACCTGGAGGGTTCTCCGTTCGCCAGCACCTTCGACGAAGCCTCGGTGTACTACCACGGCGGCACGGCGGTCGCCATCGAGGCGGGCCTGCTCGCGGACGAGGAGATCGCGGACTCGCTCGCACGGATGGTGGACAACGTCCGGCGCGCCGGAGCCGGTTCCATCGGACTGACGCTCTACCCGCCCTACCCGGAAGGGGCCTTCAAAAATCCGTCGATGGGTCCCTATTCCTACCAGAATGGCGGGGACTGGTGCTGGTTCGGTGGTCGCATGATTCGCCAACTGGTTCGCCATGGTCTCATCGCAGAGGCCTATCGCGAATTGTCGCCCATGACCGACCGGGTGCTGCGTCATGGCGACTTCTACGAATGGTGGTCGCGGGACAACCAGCCGCGAGGGTCGGGACAGTTTCGCGGATCGGCAGGCGTCCTGGGCATGGCCATCGTGGAACTGCTCGGTTGGGCCCGGCAGCAGAGCGCGTCGGCCGAACCTTCGGTTATGCTCTGGCAGATTGGTCAGTCGGACAACAACAATGCGGAGTTCGCCCTGGCGCCGGGTGGTTACGCTCAATTCCAGGATGACGCGTTCTTCGTGGTGGGGACCTCGAAGGC
>CAZTGH010000528.1:0-3545 GCA_964612985.1 uncultured Pirellulales bacterium | reverse complement strand
CGAATTCGTGTCCACGTTCGCTCGGAACCCTGTCCGCGTTGCGTCGGCCTCCGCAGGTCGCGATGGGTCCGCGGGTCCTCCACGCGGGTCAGGTGGCACCGGTCTCACGGCCCTTCACACCTCCAGATCGACGAGCTCGTGATAGCTCTCCGGCGTGACGATCAGGGCCTCGGAAGCGTGGGGAAAGGTCTCGTAGAACTCGCGCAGGCCCGCCTCGTGGCGAGGCTTGGGGGCGCCGAACGTGACCTGGATCGGCGTGACGCCGTTGACGGTCGTGACGACGAAGTCCACCTCGGCCCTGCCCCGCCAGTAGCAGACCTCCGCGCCCTTCCTGCGCAAGGTGAGGTAGGCCAGGTTCTCGAAGTCCTTGCCGAGGTCGTCGCCGGCTCGACTGGTGACCGCCCGCCGCAGCCCGGTGTCGACGGCGTAGAACTTCGTGTTCCTGCGGGTCCGTTTCGCCTCGGAGTAGGCGAAGTACGGACACGAGGAGAGCAGGTAGGCGTCCTCACATGCCTGCAGGTATCCGTTGACCGTCTCGGGGCTCAACTGGACGGTGGCGGCGATCCTGCGCAGGCTGGTTTCGCTGCCCACCGACTCGAAGACCATCTGCGCGACAGCCATGATCGATCGGCTCGACTTCGCTGACACCCGCTCGCGAACATCCCGCTCCACGATGTCCTGGAAGGTCTGCTGCAGGAGCCGCTCAGGTTCGGCGATCGTCAGGGCGGCCGGGAACCCCCCCCGGCGCAGGTAGCGTTCGAGGGAGGCCCGCGGAACGAGCTTCCTGAACTCGTCCAGGTCGAACGGGAAGAGCTCGGTCGACAGGTGGCGCCCGGTGAGCGACGACGCGAGCTCGCCGCCAAGCAGCTCACTGTTCGAGCCGGTGGCGACGAACCGATACTCCCTTCGCCGCTCCAGGCTCGAGTTGATCCATCGCTGCCAGCCGGTGACGTGCTGAATCTCGTCGAAGAAGAAGGTGTCGGGGCGTCCGAGAGCCCGCTCCGCGACGGAGCAGATCCGTTCCAGCAGCCGATGGTCGAGGTGCCGGGTCAGCCGAGGGTCTTCGAAGTTGACGAAGACGGCCCGATTCGGAGGGATTCCATTCGAACGGACCAGCTGCTGGAGAAGAGTCGACTTGCCGCACCGTCGCACACCGGTGATGACGTTCACGACCTCGTTGTAGAGGGTGCAGCTTGTCGCCGCCTTGCGCGGCACGCTGGCCGGCGGGTCAGTGGTCCAGTAGGACCAGGACTCGAGGATGCCCAGGAGCTCCTCGTCACTCAGCGAATCGTGCTCAGTCGACGAGTCGACCATCATTGTGACCAGTATACTGATCACCATGCAGGCTGTCCAGTCTGGTGATCACATCAACAGAGCGTTACGCCCAGCTCATCAGCGCCTGGCGCCTACGGTGCCTGGCCCGACGATCTCGCGATCTTCGAGTTCGGCACAGCGGCGTCTCGAATCACCCTTCGACCAGCCGGATCGGGTTGTGGCTTCGCAGCGATCGACGCGAACCGGGAACAGCCCTCCCGAGGGGGGGCGAGTATGACGAATCGCCAAATCGTCGGGCCCGGCACCACGAATCCCACGAATCCCCAGCGCCCGGGCGGCGGAGCTGAACCGAAAGCGAAAGGAAGCGGCCGCCGGCTGAACTCGAACCATCATCGACACCGGTGACTCCCAGGATTCCGGACGGCCATCACTGCCGGATCACGATGGGAATCGGGCTGATAGCGAGGCGCAGGGGCCCATCGGGCTGGGAGAGGTCGATGGCCATCGGGTCTCGGCCCGAGGTCGGGATCTCGAATGCCCTGGATGCCGAGGGGATCTGGTCGAGGGTGACCGTGCGACGCGGCAGGGGGTCATCGAGCCCGCGGACCGATTCCTCGTCCAGCCACACGATCCAGACCGGCGGGCGGGTAGCCCCAAACTCGAAGCGATAAAGGTGCACGTCGTCCGGACCGTCGATGCGCGTCGCTGTTTTGAAACCATCCAGTTGGTCCACGAGGAACGCGAGCGCGTGTGCGGCCGGCCATGGTTCGGATCGCTGGCTCATCAGGCCCATGTACGGATTGGGCCACGCCAACGCCTCCAGGCCCTTGTCCCAATCCATGGGCATGCCGACGAACACCTTCTCGGCCCCGGCCGCGAAGCGGGTAGCGTACACCTTGGTCAACAGGCAGGCCTGCTCCCGCCGGTACCAGGCGACCGCCTCCCGATGCCGCGGGGAGCGCTTGGAGCGCATCAGGTGCAGGACCATCTGCCCCTTCGGAACCTCGAGATCCAGGTAGGCGTGGGTGGTCTCCACCGCGGTCAGAATCGGCTCGGTCCGGGACTCGAGATCCCAGACCTCCGCGGCGTTCTCGGCCGCGGTCATCGTGCGATCGAGCCAGCGGTAGAAGCCTGGGGTGGTACGATGCCACGAGCCGTTGCCGCCGGCGTCCAGGATGTCGTACCGGCCCGCTGCGGTGGCGACACGTTCGTCCAGCTCCAGGTTGCGCAGAATGCCCTTCCGATACAGCGGCTCGAGCCGATCGAGGAAGTCCTCGAGATAGGGTTCCGGATCCTCGCCGTTGGGGTTCCTGGTGAAGAAGTCGTTGGGCCTCAGACCGGTGGGGATGATCCGGACCTCGGGATTGGCCGCGCGCGCCGCCTCCCGGGCTGCGTCGAGGAGCACGAAGTACTCGTCGATGGTGCCGGTCCAGAAGGCCGGATTACCGACCTCGTTGCCGACCTGATAGTGCAGCACGGGTCGAGCCAGACCGGGCATGTCGTCTTTCCCATCGCCGTCGTAGCGCTCGACGATGGCCGCGACCCAGGCCTCGAAAGCAGCCATGGCCCCCTCTTTCGGCAGCCGGTCCGCGTTGTGGACCATGGGCCGGAGGAGCAGCGGCAGCTCACCTTCCTCGAACACCAGCGTCACGGGCCCCGAGAACCACCCCTTGCCCATCCGCAGCGTCATGACGATCTGGAATCCGTGCTGCTGCCAGTGACGCACCGCCCGATCGAGCGTGTCCCACTGATAGCGGTACTGGCCATTGCGGGACGCGCGGGGTTCGATCTTGTTCCAGGCCACATTGGCGAAGTTCACCCAACCCGCGCCCGTCGCCGCCAGATCCTCGGCGAAGGTCCGGCTCTGGTAGAGCGGATCGAGTGGAAAGACATAGTCGATCCCGAACCGGGATTCATCGCCCAGGCCGTTGACGTCGCCCTCCGCGCGGGCGGGCGTGGATGCCGTCATGACGAACGCAACGGCAACCCCAGCGATCGCGACCCTGATGAGGTGGTCCATGGGCTCTCCTCCGCCACCCTGTCTCTCTGTGCCACCGCAGACTACACCCATCCGATGAGGGCCGGGCCTGTCGAAACGTCGACGCATCCTCTGATCTGTAGAATCCTTGCAGCTGCTCGCTGCGGCGGAGACGGACGGAGGGTTGTCTGGCATGAGTGCATCCAAGGGCGCGACGCGGGCTGCCACGAGGAGTACCTCCTCGTGGCAGCCCGGGCATCGGATGCGAGCGAAGCCGCTGTCGAACAACCCG
>CAZTGH010000527.1:0-3553 GCA_964612985.1 uncultured Pirellulales bacterium | reverse complement strand
CGCGGCGACCACCGCTTCACCACCGGCGTCGAGCCCGGCGGGAAGAGCTGGACGTGGGACTTCTACACCTACTGGCAGGGGATGCACGCCCACGGCGACGGCCGCTACTGGGGCACGCCCTTCCTCGTGGGCGGCGCGAAGCCGCCCGTCGAGCGGGGCCGCTGGGTCTGCGTCGAGATGATGGTGAAGCTCAACGACCCCGTCTCCAAGTCCAACGGGGAGCAGGCTTTCTGGATCGACGGCCGCCTCGTCCGCCGCGACGGCCAGGTCGTGAGCCACATCGGCCCCGGCTTCCCGCGCGGGCGCTGGACGGGCGGCTGGTGGCGGCCCGAGGCCAAGGCGAAGACCGCCTTCGAGGGGTTCCGCTGGCGCTCGACCGACGCGCTGAAGGTCAACTACCTGTGGACTTACCTCTACATCACGCGGGCGCCGCGGGGGCACGTGAGCCGCGTGTGGTTCGACCACATCGTGGTGGCCCGGAGCTACATCGGCCCGCTCGAGCCCGCGGCCCGCTAAGCCCTCAGCGGCTGAGCCCTTCGAGGATCTGGGGGCGGGTCCAGCGGTTGAGCAGCAGGTCGCCGGTCTCCTCCATCCACGCCACGAGCCGGGGCCGGAGCCGCGCCAGCACGTCGGCGCACGCGGGGTCGAGCGCGCGGTTCTCGAGCTCGCCGGGGTCGGTCTCGAGGTCGTACAGCTCGTCCTCGGCCGTGGCGTTCCACACGTACTTCCACCGCCGGTCCCGCACCATCCGCTGGGAGAAGAGCCCCATCTGGTTCCCGTGGTAGCCCGCGAAGATGTCGGGCCGCCCCGTGTCCTCCGCCTCGCCGAGGAGGATCGGCTTGAGGCTCTGCCCCTGGAAGGTGTCGGGCACGGGCACGCCCGCGAGGTCGAGGATCGTCGACGCGAGGTCGATGAAGTGGGACACGAAGGCCTCACAGGTCCGCCCCGCGGGCACGTGCCCCGGCCAGCGGACGAACAGCGGCACCCGCACCACGTCGTCGTAGAGGATGAAGTGCTTGTCGATCATGCGGTGCCCGCCGCACATGTCGCCGTGGTCGGTCGTGTAGATCACCAGCGTGTCATCGGCCAGGCCCAGGCGGTCGAGGGCCGCGAGCAGGCGGCCGACCTGCGCGTCGAGCAGGCTGATCTCGCCCAGGTAGCGGCTCACGACGGGCGCCCACTGCTCCCACGTCCAGTCCGCGATCCGCCACGTCCGGAGCTGCTGCGCCTGGATATACGGCTTGCCCGCGAAGGTGTCGCCGAAGCTCGGCCACGGCTCGAGGCTCGCCGGCGGGTACATCGAGGCGTAGGGCTCCGGCGGGCGGCAGGGCAGGTGCGGCTCCGTCGGGTCCCACCGCACGACGAAGGGCTGGCCGTCGGCGGCGCGGGCCTCGAGCATGGCGATCGCCTGGTCCGCGCCCCAGGCCAGGCGCGACTGCTCCGGCGCGATGTGCGGGTCCGCCTCGCCCATCCAGCCCCGCTCGCGCGGCACCGGCGGCAGGCCCTGCGCCTCCCGCCAAGGGCCATACTTCCACTCCGGCACGTACTCGTGGAACCCGAACCGGGTCGGGTCGTCGTCCTTGTCCACGTGCCACTTCGCCACGTAGCCGAGCCAGTAGCCCGCGTCGGCGAGACGCTGGGGCCAGGTCGGCAGGTCGCGCCGCAGGGTCCGCGGCGCCTCCGTGTCCCAGTTCGCCACGCACAGATGGCGCGAGGGCCAGGTGCCCGTCAGGAACGACGCGCGCCCCGGCACGCACAGCGGGATGGGGCAGTGGGCGTTCGTGAAGCGCAGCCCCTCCGCCGCCATCTGGTCGAGGTGTGGCGTCCGCAGGGTCTTGTGCCCGTTCGCCCCCACGCAGTCGAAGCGGTGCTGGTCCGAGCTCACGATCAGGAAGTTCAAGGCCGGCCTCCTTGAGAAGGACTGCGGGGAAAGGGAACGAGAGGATACCAGACTCCGCCCCGGATGGGAAGCGGCTCCACCGGAGCGCCCGACGGCCCGCACGGCCCATGGGAACGCTCCGCGCCGGGCTTCACCCCGTCCCATCGGTCCGACAGGTCCCAGCCAGCACGCCAGCGGCGCCGCGAAGCATCGCCGACTCTGGCTCCGCGGCGCGTCACCGCCTCTTCCCCTTCCCCTTTCCCCTTCACCTTTATTCTCACTCGCAAAGCGACAACCGCGGACCTGTCCGCCGAAGCCAGAGCGGAGGCCGATGGGACAAGCCGCCCGCCCGACCAACCGTAGGGGCGTGCCTCGTGCCCGCCCGCTTCAGGCCTGGAAGGCCGCAATCGTATAGCCCAGGGCAAGCGAAGCGACGCCCTGGGAACGGGCACGCCCCCCACCCCTGCCTTCGAGCCAGAAGGGCTCGCACCCGTCCTCGCGCGAAGCCGCGAAGGGGAGCAAGGCAAGCACAGAGAAGACAACTATCCGGGCGGACGCCTGAGAACCTCACGAGACAGAAGAAACAGGCGCCTTACCACCACGGCGCGAAGATGCGACGCCTAGAGGACCGGTCATTGGGCTCTGCTCTTCGGGCACGACAGCCGCGCGGCTGTGCCGACGCGGCACGGCCTGAAAGCGGCGGCCCCCAAACCCCTCGATCCCACAGACTCAAGATTCAGGATCTGACCCTTGACGTCGGCGTTGTCCACACTGTCCACCCTCCCCACCGCAGACGTCGAGCCGCCGGCGTCCCGCCGGCCCCCTTTCACCTTCACTCCTCACTCTCACTCGAAGTCGCGAAGCGACGAGACCGGCTGAAGCGGGAACTGCGAGCAAAGACGCTACGCGCTCGCCGTCCGGAGGCCGTACCGCCTTCGGGGCGATCGGCTCCGGCGCCGGCCGCTGCCGGCAGGGCCGTGGACGAGGTAAGAACTCGCGGGCGCATCGGTAGCGAACGAGGAGCCACGTGAGCTCCGTGCGCCGGCCCTGTGCACCAGTGAAGAATGCCAGTCAATGGTATCGTGGCGCGCTCGGCGAGTGCGTTTCCAGAATCATCCGGAGGGGCGCTTGCTTCTCAGCCGTCTGCATCCTCCGGCCATCCGCACTGTGATGCTTCATGGGGGAAAAGCGCGGACCCCGCGGCAGCCACGATGTCTCTCGCGCTCTCAGTCAAGAACATGCTCATTGCTGTTGGCCCATTGCTGACAAGGAAATCGTGTAGTGAAGAAAAAGCTCAGGAGAACCCAAGTATGCGTTGAGAAGATCCCTGAACCCAACGGATTCGACCCGGGGCTCGATATCTTCCAGATCATCGATGGTCATGACTATGAGGGGCCTAACCCGTAGTCCGCCCTTGGTAAGCACGCCGGACGAACTTACGTGATCTGCGTCGAGCAGCCGAGCGAACTCCTGCCGCAGGAACTCGCAGTAGATGGGCGTGCCCACGAACGGGTCATGAGTTACGAGTACTGGGTAGACGGTCTCCGCATCGGCCAGTTCTCCGCACGGACCGAGCCATTCACGATTGGCCAAGAAACCAACTATGCGGGCGAGCTGACCGACCCCCCTCGTACGGACTTCGCCCGAGCTGTCCGCCGTCACGCCGTACTTCTC
>CAZTGH010000526.1:0-3572 GCA_964612985.1 uncultured Pirellulales bacterium | reverse complement strand
ATGGCTGTTCTTCTACGGGACATTCGGTCTCGACCGAAGGGCTGAATCCGATGACGGTACCGGATCGGAAACAGAATATATTTTTCAGGGTACAAACGCATATCTCATAAGACCTTTTTTTGTATGAACTTGCGGTCGAACAGCGAGTGTGAGAATTTTATAGAATCTAGTTGACACAGCGGAGGGCGGGTCGCTAGAGTGCTGATAGCTGTCTGTGAATGTGAACACAATCACTTGGGATCGGTCCTATGCGGTACCGTAAGATTCCAGACGAGACAGTTCGGCGCCTGCCCGTCTATTTGCGAGCGGCGCTGGATCTCTCCGGCCGGGGAGTGGAGAGCACCTCCAGTCAGGGCCTGGCGAAACTCATCGGCGTCGAACCCTGGCAGATCCGCAAAGACTTCTCCTATTTCGGTGACTTCGGCGTTCCGGGCGTCGGTTACAATCTGAGCAATCTCATCACTCGCGTCAACCGCATCCTCCGCCTGGACGCGGGACAGAAGGCGGCCCTGATCGGCGTCGGTCGACTCGGCTCGGCGCTGCTGGCCTTCCCGGGCTTTCGGATGTACGGACTCGAGATTGCGGCGGCCTTCGATATCGACAAACGCAAGATCGGCCGAACGCGGTCTGACGTCCTGATCGAGGACGTGGCCGCGATGACGGACTTACGTCGCCGCGGCATCGGCCTGGGAATCGTCGCCGTCCCCGAGTCGGTCTCGCAACAGATCGTCGACGCCCTGGCCGACGCCGGCGTCAGAGGCATTCTGAATTTTTCTCCCCGCCATGTCGTCGCCCGACGGGGAATGAAGGTCATCACGATCGATATCGCCATGGACCTGGCTCGCCTGCCGTACTACGTTCCGGCGGGTTGAGCGGTCCGGTTATAGAGATGGGTGAACCATGGATACGGCCTTCATCAGCAAGCTCAGGCCGCTCCTGAGCGCCGTGGCAGAGACCATGAATGTCTATGTCCCTCGCAAGGTCGGCGAGCACTTCGTATGTGCCCCGTACGATGCGGACGGTGACGTCGAGCCGGAACTGAACGACGTCCGCATGTGTACTCCGCTCAAGGAGTTTCTTCTGCCGCTGCGAGAGCGCGCCGCGGCCATGCCGGAACCGGCCCGCCCGACGCCGGTCCAGCCGTTCGCCGTCTTCGGGCTCAAGCCTTGCGACCTGAGGTCCGCCGAGATCCTCGATCGGGTCTTCCTCGAAGAGGGGTACGAGGATCCGTTCTATGCCGCGCGACGTGAGAATCTGTTCACCATCACCGCCGACTGCTCAGCCCCTGGCGAGACCTGCTTCTGCCACCTTCTCGGGGGCAAACCGTACGCAGAAGAGGGTTTTGACTTGAATGTCTCCCGTCTCGCCGACGGATACGTCCTCCAGAGCGGCTCGGCGCGAGGCCGCGCGTTCCTGTTCTCCCACGCCGAATTGTTCGGGGATGTCCCCGATCCCCTCCTGGCGGAACGTGCCGAGAGGCGCGAAGAGGCGTTGCGCCAGGCGGCGCGGGCTCAGGAAGCCATCCCCGTGGAGATGCCCCTCAAGGAGCTTGTCGAACGCGGTCAGGACTCGGACATTTTCGACCAAGAGGCGCGGACCTGCGTCGAGTGCCAGGGATGCACGCGCATCTGCCCGACGTGCCATTGCTTCTATCTCTACGACACGAAACAGCAAGACTACTTCGCGAAGATGAAGATGTGGGACAGTTGCATGCGGATCGGCTACGCCGGCGTGGCCGGCGGCGCCAATCCGCGCAAGGGGCTGGGCGACCGGCTCCGACACCGCTTCATGCACAAGTTCGTCTGGTTCCCCGACCGGTACGGAACCGAGATGTGCGTGGGATGCGGGCGATGCATCGACGCGGAGACGGGAGACGTCGATGTGCGCCGGATCTTGCGCCGATTGAATGACGAGGTTTTGGATTCGGGCCGAACGACAAAGGCGGCAAAATGAAAGCGAATCTCTACCAGCCGATCGATGCCAGAATCGTGGATGTCATCGATGAATCGCCCACGATCAAGAGCTTTGTGATCGCCCCCGACGGGCCGTTCCGCTTCGACACCGGTCAGTTCGTCGAACTGACCCTGCCGGGCGAGGGCGAAGCCCCGTTCACACCGTCCTCCTCTCCGGCGGCGGCCGACAAGATGGAGATCACCATCATGAAGGCGGGGCGCGTCACCTCACTGCTGCACGCCTGCGACAAGGGCCAGCCTGTGGGTCTGCGCGGGCCCTACGGCGCCGGCTATCCCGTCGAGGACTTTGTCGGCAAGCACGTGTATATCGTCGGCGGGGGCGTCGGTCTGGCGCCGATCCGCTCGCTCTTCCTGACGCTCGTGGACCGCATCGATGATTTCAAATCGGTGGTGTGCCGATTCGGGGCCCGCACCCCTGAAGATCTCATCTACAAACCCGCGCTCTTTGGAGACTGGGCCCGGCTCCAGGGCGTCGACCTCAAGCTGACGGTGGACAAGGCCAACGGCGATTGGGACGGGCATGTGGGCGTGGTGACGACGATCCTCAACCGCAAGGACGTCGACGTTGCCGACGCGGTGGCGGTCGTGTGCGGACCGCCCATCATGATGAAGTATGCGGTGGTCAGCCTGTTGGAATTCGGATTCGACCCTGGGAGCATCTATCTCTCCATGGAAAAGAACATGAGCTGCGGCGTCGGCAAATGCGGACACTGCATGCTGGGAAAATACTACGTCTGCAAGGATGGACCCGTTTTCACCCTCCGCCAGATTCAGGCCTATCGAGACATCTGGGATTAGGACGGCGCCAAGCCGGAGTGACAGATGAGTGCAAAGCTGATTATCGACTGGAGCAAGCTGAACGCGGCGGACCCGTCAGGCATCCGGTGCTCGTACAAGCACCATCCCGAAAACCGAGGGTTCGACGTCGTGCTGGAAAGGGTTCGTTTCGGACTGATCTGCCGACGGTGTGAGAGCGCTCCCTGCGTGGCCGCCTGCCCTCACGGGGCCCTGGAGAAGGCGCCCACTGGCCCGAATGGCGACAAAGTGCTCCGACGAGCCAACATGCTCTGCACCGGCTGCGGCACCTGCGCCATGGCGTGCCCCTTCGGGACCGTATCCGACGATCTGATGGTCTTTGCGAGCAGCGTGTGCGATCTCTGCAAGGACCGACTCGGTTCAGGCGAGAAGCCGCTCTGCGTCCGGACGAGCCCAGACGGCGTCGTCGGCTACGGACGAACCAGGACGGGCGACGGAGCGGTCGAAGTACTGGAGGGGGTGGTCGTGAAGAACTTCGAAGACAGCCTCTGGAAACCGGCTCTGCGAGAGGGGCAGGGAGGCAAAGAATGACGACGGCACTTCAGAATGCATTTTGGATCCTGGTTTTTCCAGGCCTGGCGTTCACCCTGGTGGTTGGACTGCTGGCCTCGTGGCTGGTCCGAAAGGTCAGTGCGCTGGTTCAGTACCGCGTGGGACCGCCGGTCTATCAGCCGATGGCTGACGTGATGAAGCTCATGGGCAAAGAGATCCTGATCCCGCAGGGAGCACAACGGCTCGTCTTCATCGCAGCCCCGCTCGTGGGACTCTCCGGCGTCTTGTTGC
>CAZTGH010000525.1:0-3589 GCA_964612985.1 uncultured Pirellulales bacterium | reverse complement strand
CCAGATGCTTCCCGGCGTTCTCGTCGGTGATCGAGGTCGTGTCGATCCACTTGATCTTCACGTCGCAGCCCAGGGCGATGCCGGCGTGTTCCAGGGCGTTGATGATCGAGGCGTAGCTGTCCCGCACAGAGGTGTACTTGCCGGTGATGCCGATCGTGGTTTCGTACTTGCTGGCGCCGATCTTGTCGGTGAAGTCGCACCACCGGGCCCAGGCCTTTCGCTCGTGCCGCAGGTTAATGCGGTCCTCGATCTTGAGCAGCCGCAGCACCTCGAAGTCCAGCCCATGCTCGCGAAGCATCGACGGGATCATGTAGATGCTGGCCGAGTCGTGCAGGCTGATGACCCGCTCGAAGGGCACATTGCTGTAGATGCTGATCTTCTGCCTGGCCTTCTCGTTGACCGGGTGGGTCGCCCGGCACGCGATGATGTCGGGCTGGATGCCAAGCTGCATGACCTGCTTGATCCCGAGCTGCGCCGCCTTGGATTTCTGCTCGCCCAGCGCCGGCGGTTCCAGAATGTACGTCAGTGCGACGAAGCAACTGCTGTGCGGACCTTCCTCATAGGCCAGCTCGCGCATCGCTTCGAGGTAGTAGGCGTTCTCCAGGTCGCCGACCGTGCCGCCGATCTCGATGAACACCACATCGGCCTTGCTCTCGATCGCGAGCTGCCGGAGCTTGAGCTTCACCTCGCCGGTGACATGCGGGATCATCTGCACATCCCGACCGAGATAATCCCCGTGCCGTTCCTTGTTCAGCACGCTGCTGAAGATCTGACCGCTGGTGGCGAAATTGGCCTTGCTCAGATCGAGGTCCAGCATTCGCTCGTAGGTGCCCAGGTCCATGTCGCATTCCATCCCGTCGTCGAGGACGAAGACTTCGCCGTGCCGGAACGGGTTGAGCGTGCCCGAGTCGATATTGAGATAGCCCTCCAGCTTGATCGGCGCGACCTTGAGCCCTTTGTCCTGGAGCAGCTTGGCCAGACACGAGGAAAAGATCCCCTTGCCCAGCCCGCTCATGACCGTGCCCATCACGAACACGTATTTGGTCTTGCCTCGCTTGTAGTTCTTCGGGATCGGCGAGAAAAACTCGCTCTCCGTCGAGGCATCGCTGAGTTTCGTCAGCAGCTCTTTACTGTCAGCCATCTACACTCCAATCCAACCTGTTCTATCCTCTTCGACGCGATTATCCTTGACCTCGGTATCGGTGTGTGAGGCACACTCCGCGCGATTCATTTAGACTTGCGCACCGATTGGCTCTTTGGGGCTCTGCCCCAGACCCCGGCATTTGTCGCTCTGCACCAATGGCATGAGAACTGTGCTCGATTCGCCCCTTGCCGCTGGGGACCTCTGCGAGTAGTCTGGACGTGCTGCTGCGGAGGATAGGGCTCTGCTGGCAAGCACCCTGAGCGCCGTGGCAGTCCAGTGGCATGGGCGATGCCATCAGCATGGTGGCATCGCCTTGCTTCTGTACCATGCTGCTGGCGCAAAGCGACAAATGCCAGGGGTCCGGGGACAGCGTCCCCGGTCATTGGCTGCGGTCCCACGCTCTCGGTCGACGCATCGTTCATCTTCGGCAACCATTCTTTGTTGTGAGCCATTTCAATGCCTGTCTATCGTCGGGCATGTTCTTTGTGCGTGGGCTCGATATCGGTGTGCGATGCACACCTACGGGATTTCTTCATCTTACGGGTTCAGGAGTCGAGTAGAGTCCAGAAACCGCCACGTATTGTCATACTTGGACTGGCAACGCTCGTAGTCTTCACCCAAGCTGGCCTTCGCCTCTCGTTGTATTTCACAGAGGCGGTCGTGAGCGAAGGGACATTGGCTTATACGGAATGCAAACCTTGGTCGCTTTTCACCGGAAACCGTCTCTTTGCGTTTGATTGGCACCTCATATTCTGCATAATCGAGTCTTGGCAGTTCGATCGGCGGAACCATCGCATACAATCGGTCCACTGCAGCCGGGGTCAGCACATACCCGATCCAATCTTGTGTCTCCGCGTAATAATATGCATCCGCCATCGCCGGTCCAACGAAGATGCTTTGCACCATGTCTGCGTAGAGCCGACCGCATGTCACAGCTCCTCTAAGCGGCACCCCCTCCGTGATCATCCTAATGAAGAAGGCCTGGGCAGCACACTCAATTGTCCAAAAGGAATCCCGCGATTCATCAGCCGAGTACAAGATGAACGTATCCGAGAAGTGTACGTGATAGAACTCGGACTGCTGAGTCTGCCGATAGTTCGCGAGTTCTCCTTCTATGACACTAATGGCTTTCCTTATGTACTTACCGGCCAATATGCTTAGGCCATCAGTTCCATCGGCGTAGTGATGTTGCGCATACTCATATACCTTACTCCTAAAGCCGAGAAGGTCGAAACAAGCGAGCCAACAAGTGCCTTCTATGATCTTCTTATCACATCCAAGGGTCATGGCAACATTCTCTGCCGTTTAACGAAAGCGGCGTACTGCTGGGGGGTATCGATGCCTTCGCTGGTGTCTTCGACGATGCCGACGAGGATGGGAAAGCCATTCTCGATGACGCGGAGCTGTTCGAGTTTCTCCAGTTTCTCCAGGGGCGTCTGGGGCAGGGTCGTCAGCGTCAGCAGGAAATCCTTGCGGTAGGCGTAGATGCCGATGTGCCGCAGGTACTGCTGGGCGGGCCCGATCCCCCCTTTGTCTCTGTCGTAAGGGATCGCGCTGCGCGAAAAATAGATCGCCCTCGCGGACCTGCTTTCCGTCGGGTTTTCGGCGTCCAGCGACGAGCGACCGGCGACGGGCGACGCAAGCACGACCTTGACGATATTCGGGTCGGCCACCTGCTCGCTGCGGTGCAGGGGCGTCGCCAAGGTGGCCATGGGTACATCGGGGTTCTTCAGCAGCAGCTCACCCAGTTGGTCGATATGGGCCGGATCGATATTGGGCTCGTCGCCCTGCACGTTGATGACGATATCCGCCTTCACATCCCCCACCGCTTCGGCAATCCGGTCCGTGCCGCTCTGGTGGTCGGCGCGGGTCAGCACGCACACTGCGCCGAACGTCTCTGCGGCTGCGACGATTCTCTCATCGTCGGCGGCAATCAGGACATTTTCCGGCAAGCGGGCCTGGCAGGCCCGTTCATAGGTGTGCTGGATGAGGTATTTGCCTGTGTCTTTGGCGAGAACTTTCCCGGGGAATCTGGATGAATCGTACCGCGCAGGAATACAGACTACAATCTTCACCGTCGCTTGGACTCGCACGTGCAAACAGTCATCCGGCCTAAAATGGCTTTTCGTAGCGGAAAAGGAAAGACTCCGTTGCGGCCACACGCCCCAACCCACATAGCCAACGGGACCGTATGATAGGCAGCCCGAGGCGAGTTGTCAATACAGCCGCCGGACGGGCCTCCAAATTATTCGCCAGTGGCGGTTCTGAACGGCCAAGACCCTTGTTTGGCGCCCCTCCCCGAAGGATTTTTCGCGGCGGGATTTTCACATCGATGACTTGAAATCCAGGATCGCAGACCTATACTGCACCGACGGGTGTGGGGCAGACTGCTCCAGGCAAACCCCATTCGAGAAAGGAACGACATGCTCAAGAACATCCCGCCGA
>CAZTGH010000524.1:0-3601 GCA_964612985.1 uncultured Pirellulales bacterium | reverse complement strand
GGGTCCCGTCCAGTAACGATCGGGCAGCCGATGCCACTGCGAGCGATACGCGTCCCCCTGCGCCCTCTGCCCCGCAAGCACATCGGTCACGGAACTCGCCCCCGCGGCACACGCCAAAGCCGAGGCGGTAGCAGTCATCTTCATGAATTCGCGGCGGGAAATATCATTCATGCGGGGCTCCTTCTCGATCGCGTCGTGCTGTCCAACACCGCCAGGCCTTCCGGCGGATCGAGCCCCCATTCTACCACCCCCGCCTCCCCAACGCCAGACACCACCCCGTTCAGGGCATACCACGACGCGGGCGGCAAGTGGTGGCGGATTCAGGCTACGACTCGGGATCGCCGCACTTGGAACCGAACCAGCCTCTCCACCGTCGGCGGATCACCGCGCGGAGCGCTCTCCATTCTATCATTCCGAGCAAGCCCGACTCCATTTTGTCATCCCGAGCGGAGCAACGCGGAGTCGAGGGATCTACCTGCGAACAAGTCAGTCGCCCGCCCAAGTCCGCGTCCTTTGAACCGTTGACAAATTACTGCCTCGCGGATACCGCCGCAGACGCTGACCGTAGACCATTCGGTGCCAGATTCCTCCGTTCCGCTTCGCTCCCGTCGGAATGACAAAGGCATGCGACCCCCTCAATACGTGAACAACTCCCCGAGTGTATACTGCTCCCCCGTCGCCCGATTCAGCGCCGTCTGGATCTTCACCTGCACGTGCCGATTCAGCCGACGACCCTTGCACGCCCGAGCGACCATCTTGTGAGTGATCTGCTCCATCGAGGCCGCCACCAGATCGTGTGGCCTCAAACCCCGCGCCGCCAGGATCCGCCCGATCGGCTGCGGCCCCAGATCTCTTTCGACTTCACCTGTCATTCGTACCCCAATTTCACGACGACGCCGGCCCTCGTCGGTCCCGGACCCCTGCGATGTATCGCCCAGCCGGTCCACCGCCCCGCCCCGGAAAACGCAATGCGGACCAGCCGTTCTTTTGCTGCATAGTTGACCTGCCACGTCATCGGTTTCATGACCTGTAACGGCTGTACGGTAAAACCCAGTTCTATACGAGCCACCTCCCCATCTTTATCATTGCCGGACTTCTTGCACAAGTCCACACATCCGCTATGTGCTATTGCCCCTTCGCTCGTCGGACCTGTGTTCTCAGGAGCGACGTGATGTACGCGCCCGATACCCGTTGCCTCGCAGCGATGCTTCTGATACCCTCGTTTGTTTCGGTTGTGTCTTTAGGGGGCAATTCGATGAGAGTGGCTCTGAAATTCGTCTTAACGATGATTTTCGTTCTGGTCAGCATTCGCCTGATTGAGGGCGTTCTGACCATCCAACACGAAACCTCGCGGCTGGATGCCGCGATCGAACGGGATTCCCTGCTGCTCGGACGCATTCTGAAAACCTCCGTGGGCGAGGCCTGGCGGGCGAACGGGCGACAACGAGCCTTGGACCTGATCGACGCGATGGATGTGCGTCGCCATCCGATCACGATCACGTGGGCCCCGTGGAACGGCAAAAACGGGTTGGAAACCCGCCTGGACCCGGATTCGTTGCTGAAGCTCAGAAACGGCCGCATGGTCTCTCTTCGCCGCCATGATGCCCACGACGGCCAGGTCCAGCATTCCTTCGTTCCGATCGGAATCCCTGAGGCCGACGGAGTCATCGAATTGATCGAAGCCCTCGCCGAACGCAGCCGTTACGTCCGACACGCCTTGGATCGTCAAGTCCTCGCAGGCGGCGCCGTGGTCTTCCTCAACGGGGTCGTGATCATCCTCCTCGGGATCGTCGTGATCGGTCGGCCCTTGAGCCTGCTGCGCGAGCGAATCCACGGCATTGGCGAAGGCGACTTGTCGAGCCGCATCGCCCTTCAGGGACATGATGACTTCGCGACGCTCGCCGACGGTCTCAACGCCATGTGCGAACGCTTGTCCGCCTCCCGACAGCGCGAACGAGAGGAAATAGAGAAACGCATCGCAGCGATGGAACAGGTTCGCCACATGGACCGACTGACGACCATTGGCCGCCTCGCCTCCGGCATGGCCCACGAGCTCGGCACCCCCCTCAATGTCATTGGCGGCAGGGCCGAGATGATCGCTGATGACTCTGCTCAACCCGATTCGCAGCGCATCCGCAAGAACGCCGCGACCATCAAGTCTCAGGCCGACCGAATGACGCAGATCATCCGCCATCTGCTGGACTTTGCCAGACAACGCCCTCCGAAACGCGTTCGCATCAGCGCCGTCGACGTCGTCGCCCAGGCCGTCGAGTTGGTCAGTTGTCTCGGCTACAAGGCCGTCGTTCACCTCGAAGCCGCCGCCGAACACTCTCGCCTCCTTGCCGAAATGGATCCGGTCCAGATGCAGCAGGTCATGACGAATCTCATCGAGAACGCCCTTCAGGCCATGCCCGATGGCGGCCAGGCGAAAGTAACGCTCGATTCCGTCGTCACCCAGCCGCCCCCCGGACTCAAGGCCCCCCGCTCGAGGTACCTTCAGATCACCGTTCACGACGAAGGAGCCGGCATCTCCCACGACGACCTCGCCAGCATCTTTGACCCCTTCTTCACCACCAAAGACGTGGGACAGGGAACCGGACTGGGCCTCTCGATCGCCTATGGCATCGTCCGAGAACACGCCGGCTGGATCGACGTCGCCAGCACGCCCGGCCAGGGCAGCCGATTCACCGTCTATATTCCTCAGGAGGACGTATGATCACCGGACGCATCTTGATCGTGGACGACGACCGGGACATGTGTGAGCTGCTCGAGGACGATCTGACCGCGCGCGGCCATACCGTCCATTGGTCCGTCGACGCCAACCAGGCGTTTGCCGATTTCATGCGCGAACCCTTCGATGCCGTCGTGACGGACCTGAAGATGCCCGGCCTCAACGGCATCGAGTTCTGTCGTCGTCTCGTCCAAAACCGCCCCGACGTGCCGGTGATCGTCGTCACCGCATTCGGCAGCCTCGAGACCGCCGTCGAAGCCATCCGCGCCGGCGCGTATGATTTCGTCACCAAGCCCGTCGAACGCGATAGGCTCGCCATCGTCATCGCCAGGGCCCTCGAACACCGATCCCTCCGCGAGCAGGTGCGCTTTCTCAAGGAAGGACGCAAGCCCGCTCCGGAATTCGCCGAGTTGGTCAGTCAAAGCGCCGTCATGGAACCCTTGTTCGATCAGATCGCCCGCGTCGCCGATCACCCTGTCCCCGTCCTGATCACCGGAGAGTCCGGAACCGGAAAGGAACTCGTCGCCGCCGCCCTCCACCGCCATAGCCCGCGCGCTCAAGGCCCCTTCGTGCCCGTCAACTGCGCCACGCTGCCCGCAATGCTCCTCGAAAGCGAGTTGTTCGGTCATGCACGAGGGGCGTTCACCGATGCACGATACGACCGCAAAGGACTCTTTCTCGAAGCCGAAGGCGGAACCCTGCTCCTCGATGAAATTGCCGAAATCCCCCTCGAATTGCAGCCGAAACTCCTGCGCGCGCTCGAAGCCGGAGCCGTCCGCCCCGTTGGAGAGAACGCCGAGGTCCACTGCGATGTCCGCGTCATCGCCGCCACCAACCGCGATCTCGAGACCGCCGTCGAAGAAGGCCGCT